>PMST01000300.1 GCA_003168295.1 Actinomycetota bacterium | reverse complement strand
GGTGGGGCGGCGACACCAACTTCATGCCGGTCGTCGGCCGGACCCGCGTCCTGCCCCAGCTCCTCGCCGACACCCGCAAGCTCCTCGCCGAGGCCTGGCCCCGCTCCTAGCCGAACTACTGCGGGCGGGAATCGGCGGCTACCTTGGCGGCCAGGTGTGACGGGAGAGGCTCGTGGCGCAGGTAATGCCGGGTGAAGGATCCCGTGCCGTGAGACACCGAACGCAGGTCAATGGCGTACCTGGTGATCTCAAGCTCCGGGATCTCTGCCTTGACCAGCGTCCGGCCGACGCCTACCGGCTCGGTGCCGAGCACCCGGCCGCGGCGTGAGGACAGATCGGACATCACCGCGCCGACGTAGTCGTCGGGGATGAGCACCGTGACCTCGTCCACCGGCTCAAGCAGCATGGGCTGCGCCTTGTCGACCGCATCCCGCAGGGCTGCCCGGCCTGCCTTCTGGAAGGCCATGTCGGAGGAGTCCACCGAGTGCGCCTTGCCGTCGTACAAGGTGACCCGGACGCCGGTCATCGGGTAGCCGGCCGTGACGCCCTGCTCCATCTGCCACCGGACGCCCTTTTCCACCGACGGGATGAACTGGCGCGGCACCACCCCGCCGACGATCTTGTCGACGAACTCGAAGCCGCCCGAGTCCGCCAGCGGCTCCACCTCGATGTGGCAGATGCCGAACTCGCCGTGGCCGCCGGTCTGCTTCACGTTGCGGCCCAGGCCCTGGGCCTTGCCCGCGATCGTCTCCCGCAGCGGCACCCGCAGGTCGGTGGTCTCGACCGCGACGCCATGCCGGTGGGCGAGCCGGTCGAGCAGCACGTCGGCGTGGGCCTCGCCCATGCACCACAGCACCAGCTGCCTGGTCTCCGCGTTCATCTCCAGGCGCAGCGTCGGGTCCTCGGCGACCAGCCGGGACAGCGCCTGGGAGAGCTTGTCCTCGTCCGCCTTGGACTTGGCCACGATGGAGACCGGCAGCAGCGGCTCAGGCATCGACCACGATTCCATCAGCAGCGGATGGTCCTTGTCCGACAGCGTGTCGCCGGTCTCGGCGGTGCCGAGCTTGGCCACGGCGCAGATGTCGCCGGCCCCGCATTGCGTGATGGGCCGCTGCTGCTTGCCGAGCGGCGAGGTCAGCGCGCCCATCCGCTCGTCGTTGTCGTGGTCTTCGTGACCGTGGGCGGCGCGGCCGTGGCCGGACACGTGCACGGAGGCGTCAGGGCGCAGCGTGCCGGAGAACACCCGGACCAGGCTGATCCGACCGACGTACGGATCGGAGGTGGTCTTGATCACCTCGGCCAGCAAAGGGCCCTTGGGGTCAGACGTCATCCCGGTGACCGGCTTGCCGTCGGGCGTGGTGACCTCGGGCATCGGATGCTCGGCGGGGGAGGGGAAGGCCTGGGTCATCACTTCGAGGAGCTCGAGCATGCCGATCCGCTGCGGCGCGGAGGTGACGAGCACCGGGTAAAAGCTGCCGCGCGCGACGGCCTTCTCCAGGTCCTCGATGAGGACCTTGGGGTCGATGTCCTCCCCGGACAGGTACCTGTCCATCAGGGACTCGTCTTCGCTCTCGGTGATGATGCCCTCGATCAGCTCACCGCGCAGCTCCGCCATCCGTTCCGCGTCCTGGGGGGACGGCGTGCCTTCGGTGCGCTCGCCGTCGGCGTAGTTGAACTGCTTCTCGGACAGCAGCCCGATCAGCCCGCTCACCGGGTTGCCGACGGGCAGGTACAACGGCGCGACCGCGTCCCCGAAGGCTTCGCGGCAGGCATTCAGGGTCGCGTCGAACTCGGCCCGCTGGTGGTCGATTTTGGTGATGACGACCGCGCGGGGCATGCCGACCGCGGCGCACTCGTCCCACAGCATCCTGGTCACGCCGTCGATCCCGTCGGTGGCGGAGACGGCGAAGAGCGCGGAGTCCGCGGCACGCAGCCCGGCGCGCAGGTCACCGGTGAAGTCGGCGTAGCCGGGTGTGTCGAGCAGATTGACCTTGATGCCGTTATGGACGACCGGTGCGAGGGTCAAGTTGACCGAACGCTGCTGTCTGACCTCTACCTCATCGAAGTCGCTGACCGTGGTGCCCTCTTCGATGCTGCCCGGGCGCTGAATCGTGCCGGTCGCGACGAGAAGCGCCTCGACCAGGCTGGACTTGCCGGAACCAGAATGGCCGACCAGCACCACATTCCGTACTTGGTCGGCCGCCGGTGCCCTGCCCGCGGCTCCTCCCGACCCGCCTGCCCCACTCGCTGTTGCTGTCACTGCCGTTCGCCTCCTTGCGATCGCTTGGTGCGCACGATCAGCCTTAACCCGCGAGCACCGTGTCCACAAGCCCCCCATCAAGAATCTCCCCGGTAACCAGAAAGTGACGAGGGTGGTTCGGGCCAACACGTCACATAAGATCGGACGGCCATGCTGAACGTGCTGCGGCCCGCCATGACGCGCTTGTTCACCCCGGTGGGCAAGGCGCTCGCGCGCACCCCGATCACGCCGAACGCCATCACGGTGATCGGCACCGTCGGCGTGGCCGGCGCAGCGCTCGGCTTGTTCCCCATCGGGGAGCTTTTCCCCGGCGCGTTTACCTGCACGATCTTCGTGTTCCTGGACATGCTGGACGGCGTGCTGGCCCGGATGAAGGGGACGACGGGCACGTGGGGGGCGTTCCTCGACTCGACCATGGACCGGATCGCCGACGCCGGCATCTTCTGCGGGCTTGTGGTGTGGTTTATGCTCGGCGGACACAACCCGCTGCTCGCCGGGGTGTCCCTGTTCTGCCTGGTCGCCGGGAACCTGGTGTCCTATGTCAAGGCCCGGGCGCAGGGCCTGGGCCTGCGCTGTGACGTGGGTCTGATAGAACGGCCAGAACGCATGGTCATCTCCCTGGTCGCGGTCGGGGTTTCCGGCCTCGGCGTGCCGTACATTCTCAACGTGGGGCTGTGGGCTCTCGCCGCGGGAAGCGCCTTTACCTTCGGGCAGCGAGTGCACGCGGTACACAAGGAGGCGAAGGCAGCAGCGGGATCCGGAGATCAGGGTGGCTCTCCCGGGGACCTAGGAAAGGTTGACGGTGGCGGTACTGAGTCCCCGGCTGAGTGAGCGGCTGACGGGGGTCGCTTACCAACTGGGCTGGAAAGTGATCTGCCGCTTTCCCGAGCCGTGGGTGCGGTGGGTCTTCATGGCGGTGGCCGGCGTAGCGTGGCGGCGGCAGGGACCGAAGGTCCAGGTGCTCGAGGCCAACCTGCGCCGAGCGCTCATCTACCGGGACGGCGACCCCGTGGTTGACGGCAAGGAACTGCGCGCCGTCTCCCGGGCCGCGCTCCGTTCGTACGCGAGGTACTGGCTCGAGGTGTTCCGGCTGCCGATGATCCCGGTCGAGCGGATCGTGTCCGGGATGCATTTCCGCGGCCCGGGCAAGGAAACAATGCTCGCGCACCTGAAGGCCGGCCGCGGTGTGGTCATCGCGCTGCCGCACCTGGGCAACTTCGAGCAGGCAGGCGTGTGGGTCATCGCCAGCGGGGCCGGCACGTTCACCACCGTCGCCGAACGCCTCAAGCCCGAATCGGTCTACGAGAGCTTCGTGCGGTTCAGGCAAACCCTGGGCTTCGAGGTCCTGCCGCTGACCGGCGGAGCGAGCCCGTTCGGGACCCTGGCGGCCCGGTTGCGTTCCGGCCACCTGGTCTGCCTGGTCAGTGACCGCGACCTGAAGGAAACCGGGATCGAGGTCGAGCTGCTCGGCGAGAAGGCGCGGATCGCCGCGACCGCCGCGCTCGCGGTGCACACCGGCGCGGCGCTGATGCCGACCGCGACCTGGTTCGAAGAGGACGGCTGGGGCGCCTGCATCTACGACGAGATCCTGGTGCCCACCTCAGGGACCAGGGCGGAGAAGGTCGCGGCGATGAGCCAGCAGCTGGCGAACGTCTTCTCGGCCGCGATCGCCGAGCACCCGCAAGACTGGCACATGCTGCAACGGGTCTTCCTCGCTGATCTGGACCCTTCCCGGCTCGCTCCTCGCGAGGGGGTGGCCAGCCCCCCCGTAAGGGGGCCCAGGGGGGTACGGGGGGGCNNCAGCAGCACATCAGGGACCTGGCCGAGGCGCTGATCGAGGCGGGCCACGAGGTCTCGGTGATCTCCCCGGCCGACGACGACACGCCGCTGCCGCCTTATGTCGTGGGAGCCGGGCGCGCTGTCCCCGTTCCGTACAACGGCTCTGTGGCGCGGCTGTCGTTCGGCTTCTTGTCGGTGAGCCGGGTACGGCGCTGGCTCAAGGAGGGCGGGTTCGACGTGCTGCACGTGCACGAGCCCGGGATCCCGAGCCTGTCGCTGCTGGCCTGCTGGGCGGCCTCCGGGCCGATCGTGGCCACCGTGCACACCGCGATACCCCGCTCGCGCGTGCTGCTCGTCACCTATCCCGTCCTGCGCACCGCCCTGGAGAAGATCAACGGACGGATCGCGGTGTCCGAGGCCGCCCGCACCACGCTGGTCGAGCACATCGGCGGCGACGCCGTCGTGATCCCGAACGGCGTGGCCACCCGTCGCTACCGCAAGGCCGAGCCGCTACCGGGCTGGCCGGGACCCGGCGGCGCGATCGGCTTCCTCGGCCGGCTGGACGAGTCCCGCAAGGGCCTGTCCGTGCTGCTCAAGGCGTTCGAGATCCTCGGCCCGCAGCGACCGGGGCTGCGCTTGCTGGTCGCGGGCCCGGCCGGCGACGCGGACGAAGTACTGCACAAGGTGCCCGCCGCGCTGCGGGACCGGGTGGTGTTGCTGGGACAGGTCAGCGAGGAGGACAAGGTCCGCGTGCTGCACTCGGTGGATGTGTTCTGCTCGCCGAATACCGGTGGTGAGTCGTTCGGCATCGTGACCGCCGAGGCCATGGCGGCCGGGGTGCCCGTCGTGGCCAGCGACATCGACGCGTTCCGGCAGCTGCTGCGCGGCGGCGAGGCGGGAGAGCTATTCGCGACCGGGGACGCGGCCGACCTGGCCCGGGCGGCCGGGAGCCTGCTCGACAACCGCGCGCGGCGCGCCGACCTCTCCGCCGCGGCGCTGGCCGCCGTGGCCGATTACGACTGGTCGGTGGTGGCCCGCGACGTGTTCAGCGTGTATGAGACGGTCGTCCTCGGCAGCACCCAGGTCAAGGTCGCCGCGGCCGGCCAAGACTTCTCCTGACCGCCCGGATGGGCGGCATGATCGGATGGGGAACTGGGGGTGATGGGCGTGATCACTGACATCGTCATTGTGGTGGCGGCCGCGCTGCTGATCGGCGTGTACGTGTCCTGGCGGGCCGGGCGCATCGACCGCCTGCACGCCCGGGTCGAGATGGCGCGCGCCGCGCTGGACGTGACCTTGCTGCGCCGCAGCTCGGTGGCCCTTGAGCTGGCGACCTCCGGGTTGCTCGACCCGGCGACCAGCCTGCTGCTGGCCGCCGCCGTCCACGGCACGCGCAGCGACGGCACCGACGGCGGTGCCCGCCCGCGTGACCTGGCCGAGAGCGACCTGACCCGCGCGCTGCGGGCCGCGTTCGGCCAGCCGGACTTCCGTTCGTCGCTGAGTGGCAAGGAAGGCGCCGACGAACTGCTCGGCGAAGTCGAGGCGACCGCGCATCAGGTGTTCCTGGCCCGCAAGTTCTACAACGACATGGTCGCGGTCACCAGGGATGCCAGGCGGCGGCCGCTCGCCCGCGTGCTGCGGCTGTCCGGCAACGCCCAGGCCCCCGAGTTCTTCGAGATGGATGATTCCCTGATCGCCGACAAAGCTGGTGCCAGCCTCGGCCTCTAGCCGAGGCTGGCACCAGCCAGGACCGATCTTCTGGCCGCTGGCCATACGATGTTGATAAGCAATCACCATTGATCAAGTGAGGTTCCGAGTGTCCAACGAGCCGGTCACCGGCACCGCCCGGGTCAAGCGCGGTATGGCGGAGATGCTCAAGGGCGGCGTGATCATGGACGTGGTCACGGCCGACCAGGCCAAGATCGCCGAGGACGCCGGCGCGGTCGCCGTGATGGCGCTTGAGCGCGTTCCGGCCGACATCCGCGCCCAGGGCGGAGTCGCCCGGATGAGCGATCCCGACATGATCGACGGCATCATCGAGGCGGTGTCCATCCCCGTGATGGCCAAGTGCCGGATCGGGCACTTCGCCGAGGCGCAGGTGCTGCAGGCGATCGGCGTCGACTACATCGACGAATCCGAGGTGCTCACTCCGGCCGACGAGGCGAATCACGTCGATAAGTGGAAGTTCACCGTCCCGTTCGTGTGCGGCGCCACCAACCTGGGCGAAGCGCTGCGGCGGATCGCCGAGGGCGCGGCCATGATCCGGTCCAAGGGCGAAGCCGGCACCGGCAACGTGGTCGAGGCGACCAGGCACATGCGCTCCATCCGGTCGGAGATCGCGCGCCTGTCCGCCCTGCCGCCCGAAGAGCTGTTCAGCGCGGCCAAGGAACATGGCGCATCGTATGAGCTGGTGGCCGAGGTGGCCCGGGCGGGCAGGCTCCCGGTCGTGCTGTTCACCGCGGGCGGGATCGCGACCCCGGCCGATGCGGCGCTGATGATGCAGCTCGGCGCGGAAGGCGTGTTCGTCGGCTCGGGCATCTTCAAGTCCGGCGACCCCGCCAAGCGCGCCGCCGCGATCGTGAAGGCGACCACCTTCCACGACGACCCGGATGTCGTGGCCAAGGTCTCCCGCGGCCTGGGCGAGGCCATGGTCGGCATCAACCTGGACTCGCTGCCCCCTGAGCAGCACTACGCCGGCCGCGGCTGGTAGCCCCCGCCCGGCAGGCAACCCAGGCCACGGCTGGGTGATCCCGGCCCCGGCAGCACCTGCCGCACCCCGCTGGCGCTGCCCCCCCCGCATGATCGTGTGCATTTACCCCCGGATCGCGGGGAGTAAATGCACACGATAATTTGTTCGCTTTGGTGGAGGAATGATGAAGCCGCCTGTGATCGGCGTGCTCGCCCTGCAGGGCGACGTCCCCGAGCACATGCGCGCGCTCGAGGCGGCCGGCGCCGCCCCGGTCCCGGTGCGCCGCCCGGAGGAGTTCGGCCACCTGGACGGCCTGGTGATCCCGGGCGGTGAGTCGACGACACTGTGGCGGCTCTCGGTGGCCTTCGACGTTCTGGATCCGCTGCGGAAACTGATCGCGGCGGGCCTGCCCGCGTTCGGCTCCTGCGCCGGGATGATCATGCTGGCAGACCGGCTGGCCGACGGCGTGCCGGGCCAGCAGACCTACGGCGGTATCGACATGACCGTACGCAGAAACGCGTTCGGGCGCCAGGTGGACTCCTTCGAGAGTGAGATCGCCCTGTCGGGCTTGCCGAACAACGACCCGCTCCATGCGGTCTTCATCCGGGCGCCCTGGGTGGAACAGGTCGCAGCGAGCGTCACCGTTCTGGGAACGGACGCCGGCACGGGTAGGATCGTCGCCGTCCGGCAGGGGCAATTGCTGGCCACGGCCTTCCACCCCGAGCTGACCCCGGACCGGCGCATTCACCAGCTATTCGTAGAGATTGTGAAGGACAACACATGAGCGGCCACTCCAAGTGGGCCACCACCAAGCACAAGAAGGCGGTGGTGGATGCCAAGCGCGGCAAGCTGTTCGCCAAGCTGATCAAGAACGTCGAGGTCGCCGCGCGTACCGGCGGGGGAGACCCGGCGGGCAACCCGACGTTGTTCGACGCGATCCAGAAGGCGAAGAAGAGCTCGGTCCCGAACGACAATATCGACCGGGCCGTCCGCCGGGGCAGCGGCCTGGAGGCCGGCGGCGCGCAGTACGAGAACATCACCTACGAGGGCTACGGCCCCGGCGGGGTCGCGGTGCTCGTGCAGTGCCTGACTGACAACAGGAACCGGGCCGCCTCGGACGTGCGCACCGCGTTCAGCCGCAACGGCGGCTCGATGGCCGACCCAGGGTCGGTGTCGTACTTGTTCCACCGCAAGGGCGTCATCGTCGTGGAGAAGGACGGGGTGACCGAGGATGACGTCCTGGTGGCCGTGCTCGACGCGGGCGCCGAGGAGGTCAACGACCTCGGCGAGTCCTTCGAGGTCGTGTCCGAGCCGACGGACCTGGTGGCGACGCGCAAGGCCCTGCAGGACGCCGGAATCGACTACGACTCGGCGGACACGGCATTCCTGCCGACCGTCGAGGTGGAACTCGACGAGGAGCAGGCGAAGCGGGTGTTCCGGCTGATCGACGCCCTCGATGACTCCGACGACGTGCAGGACGTGTACGCCAACTACTCGGTCTCCGACGACATCATGGAGAAACTCGCCTGACCCGCCCGTGCCCGGGCCGTAATCGAGGTGACCGGCGCGGCGGGGCTGCCGTACGGTAGTTGCCCGTGACCGATCATCCGAATCGTGAGATCGAGGTCCGGGTGGCGCCTGAGGACCGGGGCCGGGGGATCGGGCGCCTGCTGATGACGGCTCTGCTCGATGAGATAGCGGCGCACGGGTACCCGCTGTCGGTCCTGTATCCCGCGACCATGCCGCTGTACCGGTCGCTGGGCTGGGANNCTCGCGGGCAGCCGGTACACCGCGGTGATCCCGGCCCGGTCGCTGTTCGGCCTCGAGCCGCCCGACCCGGCCCCCACCCGGTCCGGTCTGCCCGCGATCCGACGGGCGGGTCCAGACGACGTCGAGGCGGTGCTGGCCGTGACCGTGGCCGGAGGGAAAGGCTCGCTCACGCCCGCCACCGCCGACCTCACCCCCCTCACCCCCCTCACCGCCCCCGCGCAGCTCGGGCCGGCTCGTCCCGCCGGGCCGGCGCCCCTGGCCGAGCCCGTGGCTCTCGGTCCGCGCGGCCTGGCCGCGCTGTACGCCGGGACACCGCTCGTCACGCTGCGCCAGGCGGGGCCTGGCCTCCGGCGGCGCACCGGAGGACGNNCGCGGCCCTGGACGCCGCCTTCGTCGCGTCGCCCTACATGCTCGACGACTTCTGAGCCAGTTTTAGCGGACACGCCGCCCGTTATGCGCGATCCGCGGCCCGAAGGCCGGTAGGTTCGAGGCGAACAGATGTTCGCGGAAGCCAAAATCCGGACGGAGAGCACCTGGTGGCCCTGACCCACGCAGCGAAACCGATCCGGGTGCTCGGCGTGGATCCCGGCCTGACCAGGTGCGGCGTCGGAGTCGTCGACGGGGCGCCGGGCCGGGCGCTGAGCTTGGTCAGGGTCGGGGTCATCAAGACCTCGGCCACCGACGACATCGCAACCCGGCTGCTGGCCATCGAGACCGACATCGAAGCCTGGCTGGATGCCTGCCGTCCCGACGCGGTGGCCGTGGAGCGCGTTTTCAGCCAGCTGAACGTGCGCACGGTGATGGGCACGGCTCAGGCGGGCGCCGTCGCGATCGTCTGCGCGGCCCGCCGGGGCCTGCCGGTGGCCCTGCACACTCCCACCGAGGTCAAGGCGGCCGTGACCGGGAGCGGGCGGGCGGACAAGAATCAGGTCACGGCGATGGTGATGAGGCTGCTGCGTATCACCGATCCGCCGCGGCCCGCCGACGCCGCCGACGCGCTGGCGCTGGCCATCTGCCATATCTGGCGTGGCGGCGGCAATAGTCTGCGGCTCTCGGCCGCGTCGGCCAGCCAGGCGCTGGCCAGCAAAGGAGGCAGGGTGTGATCGCTCATCTGCGCGGCACGGTGGCCGGGCTCGCGCCCGATGGTGCCGTCATCGAGGTCGGCGGCGTCGGGATGCGCGTGCAGTGCGCTCCCGGCACCCTGGCCACCCTCAAGCTGGGAGAATCCGCCCAGGTGGCCACCTCCCTGGTGGTAAGGGAAGACTCGCTGACCCTGTACGGCTTCACCAGCGACGACGAGCGGAACGTCTTCGAGCTGCTGCAGACCGCGAGCGGGGTCGGGCCGCGGCTGGCGCTGGCCATGCTGGCCGTGCACACGCCGGACGCGCTGCGCCGCGCCGTCTCGACCGAGGATCTCAACGCGCTGATCATGGTCCCCGGCATCGGCAAGAAGGGCGCGCAGCGGATCGTGCTCGAGATGAGGGACCGGCTGGGCCCTCCGGGCAGCGGAGACGACGGGTCGCCGGGCCTCAGGCCGTCCCAGCGGGTGCCATCCTGGCGCGACCAGGTGCAGTCCGGCCTGGTGAACCTGGGCTGGCCGGTCCGCGAGGCCGATCAGGCGATCGCGGCCCTCGAAGCCGACGGCACGGTCAACGGTGCCAACGGCGAAGAAGTCAACGTGGCCACCGTGCTGCGAGCCGCCCTCCGCAAGCTGAGTAAGCAATAGCGATCATGATCGAAGAAGGGATCGACGGGGTCGACGGGACGGACGCCCTCCCGCGCGGGGCCGATGAAGCACTGCGCCAGGCGGAGGAAGCCGAACTCGCCGCGCGCCGTGGGCACCAGGAGAACCCGGACACCGAACTGGTTTCCCCGCTGGCCGAGGCGGATGAGCGCGTGATCGAGAGCGCGCTGCGGCCCAAGCGGCTGACCGAGTTCACCGGCCAGGTCCGGGTGCGCGAGCAGCTGTCCCTGATCCTGCAGAGCGCGCTGCGGCGCGGCCGGCCGCCAGACCACGTGCTGCTGGCCGGCCCGCCTGGGCTCGGCAAGACCACGATCGCGATGATCGTCGCCGCCGAGCTCGGCGCGCCGCTTCGCATTACCAGCGGCCCGGCGATAGAGCGTTCCGGTGACCTGGCGGCGGTCCTGTCCACGCTGAGCGAGGGCGAAGTGATCTTCATCGACGAGATCCACCGCCTGGCCCGGCCCGCGGAGGAGATGCTCTACCTGGCGATGGAGGACTTCCGGGTCGACGTGGTGATCGGCAAGGGGCCGGGCGCGACCGCCATCCCGCTGGAAATCGCGCCGTTCACGCTGGTCGGGGCGACGACCCGGGCGGGCCTGCTGCCGGCTCCGCTGCGGGACAGGTTCGGGTTCACCGCTCATCTCGACTTCTACTCACCCGGTGAACTCGAGATCATCATTCGCAGATCGGCCGGGCTGCTCGGGGTGACCCTCACCGATGAGGCCGCGGTGGAGCTGTCGAGGCGGTCCCGCGGGACGCCGCGAATCGCGAACCGGCTGCTGCGCCGGGTCCGTGACTACGCGGAAGTCCGTGCGGACGGCGTGGTCACCGGGGATATCGCCCGAACCGCGCTCGAGATCTACGAAGTGGATGAGCACGGCCTGGACCGGCTGGACCGGGGTGTGCTTGACGCGGTCGTCCGCCGGTTCGGTGGCGGGCCGGTAGGCCTTTCCACGCTGGCGGTGGCGCTGGGGGAGGAGGCTGAAACCGTCGAGGTGGTGGCCGAGCCGTTCCTCGTCCGCTGCGGGCTGCTGGCGCGGACCCCGCGCGGCCGGGTGGCCACCGCGGCCGGCTGGTCCCATCTGGGTCTGGAACCGCCGCCGTCCCTCGCCGAAGTGCCTACCCTGTTCGACTAGCTCCTGTTGCCCCCACGAGCCCCACCCGTCGCAGCAACATCGCGCCGAGGTCACGATAGCGGTGAAAAACTCGTAGCCTGTTGGTGAGCGCTCAAAGCGCGGCTAAACTTCGGCAGTTGGTCTTTGGCCCCCGCCATGACCACACACGCATCACCAACTGGAAGGATGCCCCGCTCATGGGGATTATTTCAGCCGCAGACGCGGCCGCCAAGTCATCATCATCAAGCTCGCTGACATTCCCGATCCTGATCGTGCTCGTCTTCGTCGGCTTCTATTTTCTGATGATCAGGCCGCAGCGGCGCCGCCAGCAGCAGGCCGCCC
Organism: Actinomycetota bacterium; assembly: GCA_003168295.1. Next base: position 1,870 of record PMST01000300.1, on the reverse strand, counting down.
AGAAGCAGAACACGGTCACCCCCGGTGCCCGGGTCCGCACCACCGCCGGGATGTACGCGACGGTGGTCGCAGTGGACGGCGATGACGTCGTGCTCGAAGTCGCGCCCAACGTAGAGGTCCGTTACCTCAAGCGCGCCATCATGGAGGTCATCGCCCCAGGTGAGGGCGATACCGGCGAGGGCTTCGACGACCATGAGTCCTCCGAAGACACCGGGAACACGTCGTTCACTGACAGCTACGACGAGACCACTGGAACCCACACGCCCGCTGACGGCGTTGGATCAGGTAACGGGGATCTCGCGGATGCTCATGATGACCAGCTGGCCAAGTCTGACAAGGACAACGTTTTCTGAGCTGCTGCTGGCATGAGCGAACGACCGATTTAAGACAGGCGGAGAAGTGGCTGCCCCAACGAAGACCGTCCCGCACCCGGGACGGGCGCTTTTGGCGCTCGCTGCGCTTATCGTGATCATGCTCCTGGGAGTCCTCGGCGGGAATGTGTTCAGCCCGGGCCATTGGCACAAGGACTTCAAGATCGGCCTCGGGCTCGACCTGTCCAGCGGCACCCAGGTGACCATGAGGGCGACCACACCGACCGGGGGTACCCCGTCGAGCGCCGAGATGACCGAGGCCATCTCGATCATCCTGGCGCGCGTCAACGGCACGGGTAACTCGGGCGCGGAGGTACAGACCGAGGGCAACCAGGACCTGAACGTATCGGTGCCGGGCAAGACCACTGAGCAGACCGAGGCCCTGGTCAGCACCACCGCCCTGCTGAATTTCCGGCAAACGCTGCTGTACCAGCCCTACACCGGCACCACGACGCCCGCAGCCAGTCCCAGTCCCAGTCCCTCGTCTTCGCCGTCGACGAGCGCGAGCCCGTCGGCGTCGGCCACCCCGACCCCGAGCACCAGCTCGACCGCGAAAACCTCCGCCAAGATCGTTCCCGACGCCAAGGCCAGCGCGACGCCCAGCGCCTCGGCCAGCGGAAAGGCCACCCCCTCGGCCAGCGGCACAGCCACCCCCGCCACCAGCGCTTCGCCCAGCCCGAGCGCCACCTCCTCGGCGTCCGCGAGCAGCACCGCGCTGGGGAACCCGGCCCTGGTGAACAAGAAGACGCTCGCGCTCTTCAACAAGCTGGTCTGCAAGCCGGGCGACACGGTGGCGTGGAAGCAGCAGGTCGGCTACACCAACGCGTACGACTACGACGACCCGAACGCGCAGATCGTCTCCTGCGACTCCACTGGCAACAAGTACGCCCTGGACGTAGCCAAGGTGCAGGGTACGGAAATCACCGGCGCTACCGCCACGTTGTCGACGACGAACAACGAGTGGGAAATCGAGCTGACGCTTAACAGCAAGGGTGGCGGTGCCTTCGGCGCGCTGAGCTCGGCCATGTACAACAAGTACGGCATCCCCGCCGACGGCAACATCGAGAGCAACGACTACTGGCTGGACAGCAACGCGATCGTCCTGGACGGGAACGTCGTCGTGGATTCGGAGTTCCAGGGAGCCATCCCCGGCGGCAACGCCCAGATCACCGGGAACTTCACCCAGACCACGGCGACGCAGCTGCAGAACCAGCTGAAGTACGGGTCGCTGCCGCTGAACTTCAAGATCCTCAGCGTCCAGTCGGTCTCGGCCTCGCTCGGCCGGGCCCAGCTGGACGGCGGCCTGATCGCGGCCGCGATCGGGCGCGGCCTGGTCGTGATCTACTCGTTCCTGTACTACCGCGGGCTTGGCCTGGTGTCGGTGTCCAGCCTGATCATCGCCGGCGGCATCGCGTTGCTGGCCGTGGTCCTGCTGAGCAAGTACCAGAACTTCGCGCTCGAGCTCTCCGGGATCGCCGGCCTGATCGTGGCGATCGGCA
>PMST01000599.1:7116-18727 GCA_003168295.1 Actinomycetota bacterium | reverse complement strand
TGCCCAGCGCCTGCCGCCCCGCCACCCGCGTGATCGTAGCCTCGTCCCCGGCCAGCACCGCGAGCCTCAGATCGGGGCCGAGCGACTTGGACACCGAGCGCAAGATGACCCACCGTTCCGTTCCCTTCAGGCTTTTCCGGCGATCCGGCCCCGCCGGGCCGGCGCACGCGGAGAAGGCCGGCGTGCCCGCCACCGGCCCGGCGTGATCGTCCTCGATGACCCCGACGGACGGGTGCCGCCGCAGGATGTCGCCGATCGCCGCGGCCCGGCCGGCGTCCCATGCGGCGCCCGTGGCGGCCTGGGCCCGCGGCGTGAGGATCAGCGCGCCAGCTCCGCGGGTGAGCGCGGCCGCCAGCTCCGCGGGCCTGATGCCCAGGTCATCGACCGGAACCGGGACCACGGCGTAGCCCATCGCGGCCAGCAGGTCAAAGGTGACGGCATGGCCCGGATCCTCGACGATCACCCGGTCTGAGGGCGTCAGCCAGGTCGCGAGAACCCGCTCGATGCCGTCCAGGGCGCCGCCGGTGACCGTCAGGCTGGCCGCGTCGATGCCGTCGGCCGCCAGCTGGCCGGCCGCCAGGCGGCGCAGCCGCGTCGCGACCGGCGCCTCGGCGTACATCCGGGTGGACCGCCGGGCCGGCCGGGCCGGCAGCAGGGGCAGGAGATCCGGATCGGGGCCGCCGGTGACCAGGTCCCTGGTTCCCGCCGGAGCGCGCAGGTACACGCGCGAGCTGACCGGGGGAGCGCCGCGGATCCGGGTGCCGGCCCGGCCCGTGCCGGTGGTGATGCCGCGCCGGCGCAGCTCGCCGTAGGCCGCCGCCACCGTGGTCGGGCTGACGCCGAGCTGGCCGGCCAGCTCGCGGACCGGTGGCAGCTGGTCCCCTGGTGACAGCTGCCCGCTCCGGACACCTGCCTCTACGCTGGCCGATATCTCCTTGGCGGTCCGGCCCTGGGGACGATATCGTACCAGTATGTTCATAGAACGTACTGTAACATTTAGGCCAGCGCGATGAGCGGGGCGTTCTCCGCGGAATCCCGGCTTATCCACGCGGGCACGCAGCGCGTGGCCGGCCAGCCGGTCACGCCGCCGCTCGTCCCCGCCAGCATCTACGTCTCGGCGGGGGAGCCGCGGCCGGGCCGGGGCTACGGGCGGGAATCCAACCCGGGCTGGGAGGCCCTCGAGCAGGCGCTTGGCGTCCTGGAGGACGCGCAAGCGGTCGTCTTCGCCTCGGGCCAGGCGGCCTCGATGGCCCTGATGCTCGCCCTGGCGAAGGGGCGGGACCGCATCATCCTGGCCTCCGACGGCTACTACGGGACGCGGGTCCTGGCCGACAAGCTGCGGCCGCAGGGCGCCGTTCCGGTCCACGTGGACCTGCAGGACCTGGCGGCGGTGGAGCGCGCGCTGGCGGGCCCGCCCGGGTCGTCGCTGCTGTGGACCGAGACGCCGACGAACCCGCTGCTGCGCGTCGCTGACCTGGCCCGGCTGGCCGAGCTCGCGGCCACGGCGGGGGCTCCGATGGTGACGGACAACACCGTCGCCACCGGCCTGCTCCAGCGGCCGCTTGACTTCGGCGCGACGGCCTCGCTGTACTCGCTGACCAAGTCGCTGTCCGGGCATTCCGACGTGATCGGCGGCGCCGTCGTCAGCCGCGACGGCGAACTGCTGGCGGCGCTGCGGGCCTGGCGGTCGAGCGGCGGTGCCATCCCCGGGCCGTTCGAGGCCTGGCTGGCCCTGCGCGGGCTGAAGACGCTGCCGCTGCGGATGGCGCGCCAGTCACAGAGCGCTCTGGTCATCGCCGGGCACCTGGCGGCCCATCCCCGGGTGGGCGCCGTTCATTACCCCGGTGTCACCCGGCCGTCTTTGGAGCTCGCCAGCCGCCAGATGCCTCACGGGTTCGGCCCTTTGCTGTCGTTCGAGATCATCCCGGACCGCGCGAAGGCCGCGGATCAGGTGGTGGAGAGCTCGACGCTGATTATCCCCGCGACGAGCTTCGGCGGCGTCGAGTCGACCTGGGAACGGCGCGGCCGGTGGGCGGGCGAAACGGCGCCTGACGGCCTGATCAGGCTCTCGGTTGGCGTTGAGCCCGCGGCCGACCTGATCACCGACATCGACGCCGCCCTCGAAACCCTGAAAACCCTCGAAACCCTCAACGCGCCCGACACCCGGGAGGTGTCGTGATGCAGAGCTCCGTCGGGCGCTACGTCATCGACGACGACCCGGCCCGGATCGACGCCGGGGCCGCGGTCGCGTTCCTGACCACGGAGGCCTACTGGGGCCGCTCGCGTACCGAGACGGACATCAGGCGCCAGATTGCCGCGGCCTGGCGCGTGGTCGGAGTGTATGACCGCTCCGGCGCCATGGTCGGCTTCGCCCGCGCGCTCAGCGACGGCGGGTCGGCCTACCTCTCCGACGTGTACGTGCTGCCCGGGCACCGCGGGGCCGGCCTGGGCAAGGCGATCATGCGGGCGATGATCGACGACGGCCCGGGCGCCGCCCAGCGCTGGATGCTGCACACCTCCGACGCGCACGGCCTGTACCGAACGTTCGGCTTCACCCAGCCTATGGACCGAAGGTACATGGAACGGATGAGCTGCTCGGAAAACGCCGAAGTCAGGCCAGTCAGGTCCGCGATCGTCAGCGCAGGACCGCTGGTCAGCACCCGCTTTCACCTTGAGCCGCTGCGGTACGGTCACGTGCCCGGCCTGGTGGCGGCGGCTGCGGGCGGCGGGGACCTGTACCGGTGGACGCCGGTGCCGCAGGACGAGGCCGCCATGCGGCGGTACGTGGAGACGGCCCTCGCCGCCAGGGACAGCGGAACGGCGGTGCCGTTTGCCGTGGTCCGGCTGGAAGACGACGCGGTGATCGGCTCGACCCGGTTCTGGAACCTGGACTACTGGGCGTGGCCCGACCCGAAACCCGCGCCCGACACGTGCGAGATCGGCCACACCTGGCTGAGCCGTGACGCGATCAGGACCGGGGCGAACACCGAGATGAAGCGGCTCATGCTCAGGTACGCCTTCGAGGTATGGCAGGTCCGGTCGGTGTGCCTGCACACCGACGCGCGGAACCAGCGGTCACGGGACGCCATGGAGCGGATCGGCGCGCGGTTCGAGGGCATCCTGCGCTCGCACCGGCTCGGCGCGGACCGCAGACCGCGCGACTCGGCCCGCTTCAGCGTGACGGCGGCGGACTGGCCGGCGGTCAGAGCGCATCTCGGCGAGCTGGCTCGCCGCTACCAGACAGCGTGACGAGCCCCGCGGCGCCGGCGTGCGACCGCGAACCCAGGCTCCGCCACCAGGCTTGTCCTGATTCCGGCAGCATGTAGATCGGGTCGTAGTACGGGTACTCGCGGCTGAGCGCCAGCTCGTCGTCCACCTCGATCGCGGTGTGGTAGTTCTTCGTCCAGTAGGAGATGCCGTGCTCGGTGTCGTACCTGGCCACCTGGTGGACCCAGCGCTTGCCGACGTAGGGCACGTCACAGACCACCCGCGGGGTCGCGAACCCGGGCAGGTAGCCCATGATCTCCTGCTGCAGGGACTGCCCCTCGCGCAGGGTCAGCCGCCAGTGCTCGCTGCCGGGGATCATGTCGCACATGTAGAAGTAGTACGGCATGATCCCGGCCCCGTCGAGCAGGGCGAAGCACAGGTCGAGCAGGGCCGCGGCGCTGTCGTTGGTCCCGCGCAGCAGGACGCCCTGGTTCCGCACGTCGCGGACGCCGGCCTCCAGCATGGCCTGGGCCGCCTGGGCCACCAGAGGCGTCACCGACTGAGCGGAGTTCACGTGGGTGTGGATCGCGATGCTCACGCCGCGCGAGCGGGCCGTCGTGGCGAGCCGGGACATGCCCGCGCGCACCTCGCCGGACAGCCAGTGCTGGGGCAGTCCCATCAGCGCCTTGCTGGCCAGCCGGATATCCCTGACCGAATCGACCTCGAGCAGCGAGGCCACGAACGACTCGAGCCGCGGCCACGGCAGGTTGGCGACGTCGCCGCCGGAGACCACCACGTCCCGGACCCCGGGCGTGCGGCGCAGGTAGGACAGCATGGCGGTGAGCCGGTCCTCGCGGGCGAGCCCGAACTTGTGCTTGTCGGTCACCGCCGTCGGGTTGCCCACCAGGTCCATCCGGGTGCAGTGCCCGCAGTACTGCGGGCAGGTCGGCAGCAGCTCTGCCAGCACCTTGGTCGGGTAGCGGTGGGTGAGGCCCTCGACCGCCCACATCTCCGCCTCGTGCAGCGAGTCACGCTGCGCGTACGGGTGCGAGGGCCAGTCGGTCCTGCGGTCGCTGAACGCCGGGATCATGTACCGGCGCACGGGGTCCGCGTAGAACGCCTCGGTGAAGCCGGGGCGATCGGGGGAGCCGGCAGGCACCATGGTGTTGAGCATCTGCGGCGGCAGCAGCATCGACATCGTGGCCCGCTCGCGCTGGTCACGTTCTAGGTCGGCGAAGAACGCCTCATCAAGTCCCGGCCCGGTGACCTGGCGGAGCTGCCGTGCGTTCTTGACGCAATGGGCGCGCTGCCACTGCGCGGACTCCCAGTCGGCGGCGGACACCCCGGTCCAGCCCGGGAACCGGCGCCAGTCGGGTTCGGCCAGCTCGTGCCGCCGATATACGTATGGCTGCAAGATCATGAACGAAGCCCTCCAATTATCGGATAATACAGGAGGACCTGCGGCTCAAGGAAAAAAAACCGTAAAATTTACTGAACGGGCCTGATGTTACGTTCCTAGCCTGGCGACTACTCCCTCCCACGGGCCCAGCAGGCGCTGCGACGCCGCCGTGCCGGTGCCCGAGGAGGACAGCAGCACCTCGCCCGCCGCGGCCGGGAGCCCGGCCGGCCGCCCGGAGAAGTTCGCCGCCACCAGCAGCGAGCCGACCCGGTACGCCCATTGCCCTTCGCGGGCCGGCAGCTGCTCGAACTCGGTATTGGGGACGATGCCGCCGCTTAGCTCGGCCCGCCGCAGCGCGACCAGGCGCCGGCACAGCCACAGGATGGAATCAGCGTCGGCTCGCTGGTCGGCCACGTTAGGCCCCGGGGGGTCGGCCAGCGGCAGCCACGGTGTCACGCCGGGGGCGGTGAAGCCGCCGCGCGCTGACGCGTTCCACGGCATCGGCGTCCTGGCCCGGTCCCGGTTGCCGTGCGCATCGGCGTCCAGGGTCGCGGTATCCCGGCGCAGCGCCGGCGGCACGTCCACGTCGGGCATGCCGATCTCGTCACCGTAATAGAGCACCGTGGTGCCGGGCAGCGTCATCAGCACGAGCAGGGCGAGCCTGATCTTTCGTTGGTCCCCGTCGCACCAGCGGCTGGGGAAACGGCCGATATCGTGGTTGGAGCTCATCCACACCGGGCACGCGCCCGGCGGAAGCACCGTCAGCGTCTGCTCCACGATCTTCGCCAGCCGGGGCGCGTCGAATTCCGACAGCGCGAAGGGGAAGTTGAAGCCGAGCTGCAGTTCGTCGTTGTCGCCGTAGTAGGAGGCCAGCTTGTCGAGCTCGGCGACCCAGGTCTCGCCGAGTAGCAGCCGCAGCGGCGTGTAGCCGTCGGCGATCTTGCGCCAGTCCCGGTAGACGCCGTGCGTCTCCGGCCGGTAGGCGTTGTAGACCGGGCGCAGGCCGAACCGGCCTTCCAGCGGGTTGCCGCCGGCCAGCGGCGGGTTGTCGCGCAGCTCGGCGTCCTTGTACAGGCCGTGCGCGACGTCGATGCGGAACCCGGCCACCCCCCGGTTGAACCAGAACTCCAGGATGCCGCGGAACTCGGCGTGCACCGCGGGCTGCCACCAGTTCAGGTCCGGCTGGGCCGCCAGGAAGTTGTGCAGGTAGTACTGGCCGCTCTCGTGCCACTGCCAGGCGGGCCGCCCGGTGAAGTCGAGCCAGTTGTTGGGCGGCCCGCCGTCCGGACCCGGATCGGCCCACACGTAGTAATCGCGGTGCGCCGAGTCCCGGCTGGCCGCGGCGTCGATGAACCAGGGATGCGCCGAACTGGTGTGGTTAGGCACCAGGTCGAGCAGGACGCGCATGCCCCGCCGGCCGGCCTGGGCGATCAGCTCATCCAGGTCGGCCAGCGTGCCCAGCTCGGGGTGGACGCCGGTGTAGTCACTGACGTCATAACCCCAGTCGGCGTCCGGAGACGGCATCGTGGGCGATAGCCAGACGCCGTCCACCCCGAGCCAGGAAAGGTGGTCAAGTCGCTCGATGATGCCGCGCAGGTCGCCGTACCCGTCATCGTTGGTGTCGCGCCAGGACCGCACGTACAGCTGGTAGAGGACGGCGCCGTGCCACCACGGCCTGGCCGCCCCTGACAGGCCAGCTTCCGTCACGCTCACCTTCCTCCCAACCCGTCTAGCCAGCGCGCCGGCGTCCGGTAGGTCTAGCTCGTGCGAGCCTAGCTTGACCGACCACGCGCCATCGCGCCACCTCAGCCTTTATTCGCGCAATCGGACCTGAAGGTTTCGCGTCATGCCAGCGGGTAGAGCGTAATCGAGCTGTCATTTGCGTTCGAGAGAGGTGAGGGGCGTGCGGCGGTATCTGCTTGTGCTGGACATGGACTTGCTCGCTCTGGACGAGGAACTCGACCTGGCACCGATCAACTATCTCCTCGCACAGCAAGAGCAGGAGCCATGCGAGGTGATGGTGATGTCTTTGGCCTGGACACGCCAGGCACGGCTGCCAGCCATGGAGCTTCTTCTCGGCGCACAAGTTGGAAAGTTTCCCGTGGCGCTACAGCCGGATCATGACATCAGTGCTGACGCTGAGCATCGCATGAATCTAGCCGTGCGGCACCTGACGACAATCGGCTGCCAGGCCAGCGGCCTCATCAGCGACGAGAACGATCTGGTGAAGGCAGTGCGGACCGAGACACGCGGTCACGAATATGATGAGGTGATCCTGGCGACCGGCAGGCAACGCGGCTCATGGCTGGCCCGTAGCCTGCACCTGGACCCGATTCACCGACTGCGGTGGCGTTTGGGGCAGCGCCTGATCGTATTTTCACTCGGCCCGGGTGCACCGCACCCCATGCCCTCGGCTTAGTCCTAGTCTTCTCCGGCCACTCCGCGTTCGTAGCCGCCGAGTCTGGCCGATGATCACCGCGTCATAGCCCAGATCGCGATGGTCGTCGCCATTCGAGTGACACCAGCTTATGTTCGTGCGGGCGCGCGCTTGATTTCGCCTGCCGCCGAGTCGACACTGGGTAGGTGATCCCGGTTGTCGGTTACCTCCTCGTCTTCGCGCTGCCCACGGCGGCGGGATTCGCGCTCATCGGCGCGTGGCGCGCGGCCCAGTGGCTCGGCCAGGCCCGTTGCAAGGCCCTGCCCCCCGAGCCGATCGAGCGCCTCGAGGCCGACCTGCAACGGCTGCGCGCGGAGCTTGACGAAACCGAAACCAGGTCCGGCCTGACCGCCAAGCATCACCGGGTGCAGGCGCTGCGCGGTGCCTACGCGGACACGTTGTCGGCGGCCTGCCGGCGGCTGGATATCAGCCCGCCGCCGGGCGGCGACCGCGCACCGCAGGCCGAGATCTACCGGGTGGAAGCGGCGCTGCGGCAGCGTGGCCTCGAGGTATGCCCGGAGGCACGGGAAACGGCCGCGCACTGAGGGAACTCGCGAGGAAGGCCGGGGCCGCGCCCGCCACCGCCTATGATCGAGGTATGGTCCGCGTGCTCGCGGTCTCCGATGAGGTCGATGACGCGCTGGTGGCCGACCCGACTGCGGTGCGCGGCGCCCAGCTGATCCTGGCCTGCGGTGACCTGCCGTTCGAGTACCTGGGCTCGCTGATGAACGTACTGGACGTTCCGCTGGTCTTCGTGCCAGGTAATCATGACCCTGACGTCTCCGGGTACCGCTCGTCCCGGGCCGGCCTGACGCTGAAGGCCGGCCTGCCCGTCCGGTCGCCCTGGCCGGACGGCGCCATCAACGCCGACGGGCGGATCATCGACGTGGCCGGCCTGCGCCTGGCCGGGCGCGGCGGGTGCCGGCGCTACAGCGACGGGCCGAACCAGTACACCGACCGGCAGCAGGCCCGGCGCGCCCGGGTGCTGCGAAGCCGGGCGTGGTGGCGTCGGCGGCGGGACGGCCGCGGGGTGGACGTGCTGCTCACCCACGCGCCGCCGCGCGGCGTCGGCGACGGCGACGACCCGCCGCACCGCGGGTTCCGGGCGCTGCCCGGCCTGGTTGCCGCGCTCCAGCCCGCGGCGCTGCTGCACGGTCACGTGCATCCCTATGGCGCGCCCGTCCGGCGGGATCGGCTGGGCCGCACCGCGGTGCGCAACGTCACCGGATGGCACCTGCTCCGGATCGAGCCGGGCGTCGGCCTGGCTGAGCTGCTCCCCGGTCGTCGCGATGCCCGCTGATACCGGCTTCCCCCGCGCCGACGTCGAGAACGACTTCATGCGGGCCCGGCGCCGCCAGACGCTGGCCCGGCTGGCCCACCGGCTGCGTCGCGAACCGGACGACGTCAACCTCATCCTGCCGTTCGACGAGGTCGTCGCGGCCCTGGGTATGCGCGGCGAGCGGCGGCTTGGCCTGCAGACCATCCGGCTGGACTCGATCGTCGGCACCCTCGACTCCAGCCGGGACTACGACCGCCGGTTCCGGCCCACCAACGGGCGGGTCAGGGAGCGGTGGGAGCGGCTGGCCCTGGCCCAGCGCCGCGGCGAGTCGATACCGCCCATCGACGTGTACCGCATCGGCGACCTGCACTTCGTGCAGGACGGCCATCACCGGGTCTCGATCGCGATCGCCACCGGCGCCAAGACAATCGACGCCTACGTCACCGAGGTTCTCACCACGGTGCCCGCCGCGGGCATCCGCCGCCGCGGTGACCTGCTGGTCAAGGACTACCAGCGACTGTTCAGGTCCCGGGTCCCGCTGCCCGAGCAGGCCTACGCCAAGATCACCTTCAGCGATCCGTGGTCATACGCCGAGCTGGGCGAGGCCGTCGAGGCGTGGGGATGCCGGTGCATGCAGGACGAGCACCGGTTCATGGACCGCGGCGAGATCGCCAGCCGGTGGTTCGCCGAGGAGTACCGGCCCGTGGTCCGGATGCTCCGGGCCGCCGACATGATCGGCTCCCGCACCGAGGCCGAGGCCTACATGCGGGTCGCTGCCGAGCGGTACCGGCTCATCCGGACCCACGAATGGAACGACGAGATCATCGAGCGCCTGCGGCGAAAGGTCAGGTAGCCTCCCCGGGCGGGCCAGCCTGGCCGGGAACCGCTTCGGCGCCGCTTGACCCGGCGGCGTCCGGGGCAGGCGCCTGCGGCTCACCGGCGTCGGTCCGGTCCGGCGCCGCCTGTATCGAGATAGCCGCGCCGTCGTCACTGACTAGCGACAGGTTCCGGCCGCTGGCCGGGTCGAAGATGTGCATCGGCCGGGCGTCCACCCAGAGCTCGGCGTCCTGGCCCTCGCCGATGCGGGTGGCGGCGTCGAGCCGGGCGGCGATGGTCTCGCCGGTGCCGCCGCTGTCCGCGCGCCCCGCATCCTGCGCAAGCTCCTCGAGTTCGGCGGAATTCACCCCCCGCCCGAGCTCACGCGTGAAGTAGACGAAGACGTCGGAGCCCAGGGACTCATAGACGTCGATCTTGGCGCGGAAGGTGATCCCGTACTGGCGGTTGTCGGGCGAGACCAGCGCCGCGTCCTCGAAGTTTTCCGGCCGCAGGCCCACGATGACGTCGCGCCCGGTCCCTGAGCGCTCCACCTCGCGCCGCATCTGGTTGCTGAGCCGGAAGTCCCCGAGGCTGGTGCGCAGAATGCCCTCCTCGAGCGTGCCGGACAGGAAGTTCATGGCCGGCGACCCGATGAAGCCGGCCACGAACAGGTTGAGGGGCCGATCGTAGAGTTCCTTCGGGGAGGCCGCCTGCTGTACCACGCCGGAGCGCATCACCGCGACCCGGTCGCCGAGCGTCAAGGCCTCGGTCTGGTCGTGCGTGACATAGACCATGGTGGTGCCCAGGCGCCGCTGGAGCCGCGACACCTCGGTGCGTGTCTGCACGCGCAGCTTGGCGTCCAGGTTCGACANNCGGCTCGTCCATCAGGAACGCCGCCGGGTCACGCACGATCGCCCTGCCCATCGCGACCCGCTGCCGCTGCCCGCCGGACAGGTTGGCCGGCTTGCGGTCCAGGTGCTGGGTGAGGTCCAGGATCCGGGCCGCCTCTTCGACCTTTTCGTTGATGACGTTCTGCGGGGTCTTGGCCAGCTTCAGCGCGAAGCCCATGTTCTGCCTGACGGTCATGTGCGGGTAGAGCGCGTAGCTCTGGAACACCATCGCGATGTCCCGGTCCTTGGGCGACTTGTTGTTCACCACCTGGCCGCCGATGCGCAGCTCGCCCGAGGTGATGTCCTCCAGGCCGGCAATCATGTTGAGCGTGGTCGACTTTCCGCAGCCCGATGGGCCGACCAGGATGACGAATTCCCCGTCGGCGATATCCAGGTTGAAGTCGTTGACCGCGAGCGATCCATCGGGAAAACGCTTGGTGATGTGGTCAAGCACGATTTCGGCCACTTGTCTCTCCTTAACTCCGCTAGCCCTTGACCGCGCCGGACGTCAGCCCGGCGACGATCCGGCGCTGGAAGAACAGCACGAAGATGATGATCGGGATGGTGATGACCACGGCCGCAGCCGCGATGGGGCCGGTCGGAACCGTGAACTGCGAGCTGCCGCTGAAGTACTCCATGGCGGCCGGCGCCGTCCGCGAGCTGATCGTCGAGGTGAACGAGATCGCGAACAGGAAGTCGTTCCAGCAGGCGAGGAAGACCAGGATCGCCGTGGTGACCATGCCCGGCGCCGCCAGCGGGGCGATCACCCTGATAAACGCCTGGAACGGCGTCGCCCCGTCGACCTTGGCCGCCTTCTCGAGCTCCCAGGGAATCTCACGGAAGAACGCCGACAGCGTGTAGATCCCCAGCGGCAAGCCGAACGCGATGTAGGGGATGATCAGCCCCGGCCAGGTGTTGAACAGGCCGAGCGAGCGCTCGATGTTGAACAGCGGGGTCACCAGCGCGATCTGCGGGAATATCGCGATCAGCAGCGCCATCCCGATGAGCACGCTCTTGCCAGGGAACCGCAGCCGCGCGACCGCGTAGGCAGCCATGGAGGCCAGCGCCACGGCGACCAGCGTCGCGATGAGGCCGATGCCGATCGAGTTGATCAGCGGCCGGATGAACTGTGAGGTGCTCAGGATCTGGTCGTAGTTCCCCCAGGTCCACGAGGCGGGAATGAAGGACGGATCCAGGACCGCCGCGGGCGTCTTGAAAGACAGCGAGACCATCCAGAGCACCGGGATCAGCGCCAGCGCGATGACGGCGACATTTGCCGATCCCCAGCCGGCCTTCTGCCGGGGCGTGGTGGTGACAGCAGCCATCAGCGGGTCACCTCGTCCCGACGTCCGTGCCGGGGGCCGCGGTGCCGAAGCCCTTGATGAACAAGACGGCGATGATCGCCACGCAGATGAAGATCAGGACCGAGATCGTCGACCCGATCCCCAGGTTGAGCGCGTTGAACAAGTTGTCGTAGCCGAGGACCGAGACCGACCCGGTGTTGTTGGCGCCTGCGGTCAGGATGAAGATGTTGTCGAAGATCCGGAACGAGTCCAGCGTCCGGAACAGCAGCGCGACCAGGA
>PMST01000599.1:0-6969 GCA_003168295.1 Actinomycetota bacterium | reverse complement strand
CGGACCGTGCCCCGGCCGAACAGCGTCCGGTACATGACGAAGGCCAGCAGCATGCCGAGGACCAGCGTGATGGAGACCGAGAAGACCGTGATGATCGCGGTCACCTTCAGCGCCTGCCACCAGTAAGGCGAGCTCAGCACCGCGCCGTAGTTACTGAAGCCGATGAACTTGATGTTCTGCGGGAGCTCCAGGTTGTAGCGCTCCAGCGACAGGTAGAGGGCGTATATGAGCGGGTAGCCGGTCACCGCGAGCATCACGACGACCGCCGGCGCGCACAGCATCCAGCCGAGCCTGCGCTCGGCCCGCGCGCCCTCCGACAGCTGCGGCTTGCCCTTCCTGCCCAGCTGATCGGCGGCGGTGCCGGCGGCCACCTCGGTGGTAGTACTCATCGGCCTCCTCCTTTCCTCGCGGCCCGGTCATCTGGTGCCCTGTGGTGTGCTGCTGGGGGGCTCACGGAACCAGTCCCTTCGATTGCAGAGCGTCGTTGAGCAGGCTGGTCATCGAATTCTCTGTGCCTGCCGGGTTGATGCCGGACGGCGGTGAGAGCAGGTGCGAGAGGTCGATCGACACGACCTGGTAGACCGGCGACTTCGGCCGCACGCTGGCGTCCTCAAGCTCCTGCAGGATGTCGGCGTGGAACGGGTAGTCGGCGAACAGCGCCGGATCGCTGTAGAGGCTGGTCAGAGTGGGCGGGACGCCGCCGATATTGGCGTTGATGATCTGGTTCTGCTGATCGCGCAGGCACAGCGCGGCCTGGAACGCGAGCGCCTTGTGCTGTGAGTACGCGCTGACCGCGAGGTCGGTGCCGCCGATCGTCACCTTGGCCGGGACGCCGGGGGTGACCTGCGGGTAGAGCGCCCACTTGAAGTCCTTGAACAGCTTCGGGTTGTCGGCCTTCATGGCCGGATACACGAACGGGTAGTTCAGCTCGAAGGCGGCGGTCCCGCTCTCCATCGCGAGCCGGTTCTGGTTCTCCTCCTGCACCGACAGGCTTGGGTCCGCAGCGGGGGAGCTGGCCAGCTCTTTCATGATCGACAGCGCCTTGACGGCGGGCGCGCCGAGCGTCACCTTGGTCGCGTCCGGATTCAGGATGGTGCCGCCGGCGCTGGCGACCATCGTGTTGAACCAGACGGTGGCACCCTCGTACTGCGCGCCCTGGATCTCGATGTAGTGCGGCTTGCCCTCCTTGGCCAGCTGCTCCGCATCCGCGATCATCTGCGCCCAGGTGGTCGGCGGGGTCGGTACCAGGTCGGACCGGTACCACAGCAGCTGGGTGTTGCTGTTGTCGGGCACCGCGTAAAGGGTGCCCTTCCAGATCGCGGTGTCCAGGGCCGGCGCCAGCGTGCCGTTCTCGGCCTCCGCCTTGTCCGCGCCGGTCCACGGCTGGATAAAGCCGGCCTGGGCGAACTCGGCCTCCCAGGTGACGTCGAGACCGAGGATGTCCATGGTGGTGTCGTGCGCGGCCAGCCGGCGGACCAGCTGCTGCCGCTGGTTGTCAGCGGCTTCGGGCAGCTGCTGGTAGGAGATCGTGTACTTGCCGTGGCTCTGCGCGTTGCAGCTGTTGACGCCGTCCACGGTGGCCTTGGAGGTGTCTGGGTAGAAGTAGAAGTTCAGCGTCACCGGGCCGGTGCCGGCGCTGGCCGCGCTGCAGGCGGCCAGTCCCGTCCCGGCCAGGAGGACGCTGGCCACGCCCGCGGCCAGCCGCCGGCGCGAAACCCGCATGGCGCGCCGCGCCTGAGCGCGGCGAATGGAAGCGCTCGTTCTGCCGCTGTCGCCGATCATCATCCCTCCAGCCACCGCCAGTTGCCGGCTGGCGCGTCATCGCACCGGCTCGCTGGACGACGAGTAGTGTTTTCCTTCCCCGGCCACCGCCAAGCGGGTGACGCGGTCATGCGAAAAATCGCCGTGCTCTAGCGAGAGTCAAAGATCATCTTCCCTCCAACGCGGCATTCGGTGCCGATTCGTCGGGTATGGCTGGGATCCGGCTGTCCGGCAGCACAGCGGCTGAGTGAACCGCGCCAGTTAGTTACGATCCGAGGCAGCTCACGCACGGCTCCGTGCTTGATCACACTGGTAACGCTAGACAGAGGACTCGTCAAGGACAAGGTTTCGATGTGGGTCAAATTGCGCTTCAGCGACGACGTAGCAGCCGACCTTGACCCGCTTCGGCCGCTGCGGCTCGGCCCGCACGCCGAGCTCGACCGGAACGCCGCCCGTGGATCGGCTGACTGTGCCTTTACCGGCCTGGTGGGTCGCAGCTCTCTCATGCGACACCCGCGACCGCGTACATTGCGGAACTTGTCCTGGCCACCACGGACAGCGGCAGTTCCTCCCGCAGCGGCCGCACCAGCTGCCCGCGGATGAGCGCGCACAGCCGCCTTGCCCCGTGGGCACCGCTTTCGGCCAGCGGCTGGTGAACCGTTGACAGCCCGAGCAGGGCCGCGGATTCGATGTCGTCGTAGCCGATCACGGACAGGTCGGCGGGAACCGAATGGCCGGATTTCCCGGCCGCGGCGAGGACGCCGAGCGCCTGGGTGTCCGAACCCGCGAAGATCGCCGTCGGCGGCGAGGGCAGGCTAAGCAGCTCCCGCGCCATGGTCGCGGCCACCAAGGGCGAGTGCCTGCCGAGCCGGACGATCGCCGGGTCGTACTCGATCCGGTGCCGGGACAGCGTCCGCCGGTAGCCGAGCAGGCGCCGCCGGGTCGAGACGAAGCCGAACTCGTCGGCGGAGTCGCCTACGAAGCCGATTCGCCGGTGCCCGAGGCTGATCAGGTGCTCGGTCGCCAGCGTGCCGCCGCGGATGTCATCCACGACGGTGCACGGAACGCCCGGCGCCTCCGCATTTACCATGGACAGCGGCACGCTGCCGCTACGCAGGGCGGCCAGGTGCTCGCGGTTCAGCCGCAGCGACACGACCACCGCGCCGTCGGCTTCATGCCGCGTGGTCAGCGCGGCCAGATGACGGTCTCGTTGCCCGGCCGTTTCCACGTTGCGCACCACGGTGTCGAAGCCCTCGTTGTCGAGCACGCTGATGGCTCCGGCCAGGCGCTCGGTCACCGACGGGCGGGTCAGGAACGGCACCAGGATGACGACGGTACGTGTCTGTCCGCGGGACAGGCTTTCCGCGAGGCGGCTCGGCCGGTAATTGAGGCGCTTCATGACCTCGATGACCCGCCTGCGGGTGTGCTCCCTGACGTTGGGACTTCCGTTGAGTACCCGGGAGACGGTGCCGACGCTTACCCCCGCCGTCGCCGCGACCTCTGCGATGTTCACCCGATGAGCCGCTTTCAGCCCACTCACCTCCCCCGGCTTCGCTGCCAGAGCGGTCATATGGAACCGCTTCAATTAGGGCTACTCCCGCTCCAGCGGCTAGTCAAGCAACAGGCACGCAACAGGGTCGATTCAATTAGGTCACATAATGGCTTCGGTAACCTCAGTGTCCCAGATCAGAGCGTTTAATGACGTTTTTACATGCCCCATGCCTACCGTCGCTTCACACGCGCCACGAGCGGCGCTCCGGGAAAAGGTACAGCCACGGACGTGATCTGACATGAGTGACACGCCGTTCTCGGTGGAAATCATGTGATTCGGTGTCTACGGACGGGGCAGCGACGTGGCCGAGTTGCCGGCCCGAACGTGAGGGGCATGCGGGGAGAGAAGGGGCGGGAGCGCTACCGGGGAGATCAGCGGCCACCGGGCGGTGAGCATTAGGGTTCTACCGTGAACGCATCCTCACCCGCCTTGTCAGCCGGACCTGATGACGAACTGCTGCCGGCCACGCGCCGGGCGCTGGCCCACCGCGTGGCGGTCGGGCAGGCCGAGGGCCGGACGCCATCGCTGGTCGGGGCGGTCATGCGGGACGGGTGTCAGGTATGGTGCGGCGCGCGCAGCATGCTGGAGGGGCACGAGCCCGACGGCAACACCCAGTACCGCATCGGCTCGCTGACCAAGACGTTCGTCGCGGTACTGGTCATGCGGCTGCGCGACGAGGGCCGCCTGGACCTAGCCGATCCGCTGGGCAAGTACCTGGATGCCGGCCAGGCGAATAGCGCCACGATCGCCCAGTTGCTGTCGCACACCGCCGGACTGGCGTCGGAAACCGACGGTCCGTGGTGGGAGCGGACACCGGGTGACCTGCGGCCTGAGCTAGCCGACATCCTCGGGCCTGAGCCCCAGCGGCATCCGGCCGGACGGCTGTTCCATTACTCCAATCCCGGTTATGCGCTGCTGGGGGCGCTCGTCGGGCAGCTGCGCGGGCTGGCCTGGCCCGAGGTGCTCCGCCGGGAGATCCTGGAACCGCTGGGGATGGGCCGCACCACGACCGCGCCGCAGTTGCCGCACGCGCGTGGCTTCGCCGTGCACCCGTGGGCGGATGTCATGCAGCTAGAGCCGGCCGAGGGCACCGGGTTGATGGCCCCGGCGGGGGAGCTGTGGTCGACCGCGGAGGACCTGTGCCGTTTCGCGGCGTTCCTGCTCGACGGCCACGACCAGGTGCTGGCTCCAAGCACGCTCGCCGAGATGCGGACCCCGGCCGCACCGCCCGGGGACAACGCCTGGGACAGCGGTTACGGGCTCGGCCTGCAGTTGTTCCGCCGGGACGGGCGGGTGCTCTACGGCCATTCCGGTTCCATGCCCGGCTTCCTCGCCACCTTGTGCGTCAGCCCGGACGATGGCGCCGGCGGGATCGCCCTGGCCAACGTCACCTCGGGAGTCGATATCGGCATGATCGCCATCGACCTGGTGAAGATCGTGGCGGATAACGAGCCGTGCCTTCCGGCGCGCTGGAAGCCCCTGGCCGACGTCGAGGCGGACCTGCTCGCGCTGACCGGCCTATGGTACTGGGGTCCCCGCCCGTACCTGCTGCGGCTGCGGGCCGACCGCGCCGTCGAGCTGTCCCCGGCGGCCGCAAGCGGTCGTGCTTCCCGCTTCCGCGCCGAGACCGACGGTACCTGGACCGGTCTGGATGGGTACTACGCGGGCGAGACCCTGCGCGTAGTGCGCGGGACGGACGACGCAGTGGACCACCTTGACCTGGGGTCATTCGTCTTCACGCGGGAACCCTACGAGCCTGGCGCGCCGCTGGCCGCCCGGCCGGACGCCGACGGCTGGCGGGCGGGCTAGCCCCGGCCTTCGCCGGTGAAGCCGGCCGACCGAGGGACCCGGGTCGGCTACGCGGACCGGGCCGACCGGCGGCAGCGCGTCCGCTCGGACGGCGATACGGACGCGGCGCGTCTTGCCGCTGGCTAGCTGTGGCCTGCCACTAAGGTTAAGAGCTACGATGGCGGTTCATCGTAGCTCTATGATCGTAAAAATCATACTTAAGTTCGGAGGCTTTCTCATGGTGGCAGGCGTTCGCCGACCCATGTCACGACGTCGCAGCGGACACACCACCACGGTCACCATCGACACCGAGCGATTCTGGATCACCGCCAACCAGCGCGACGACGGGAGCCTCGGCGAGGTGTTCATCCACTGGGGCAAGCACGGCGGCAGCGGTGCCGGCCTGGCGCAGACGTACGCCATCGCCCTGTCCCTGGGCCTGGAGCATCAGGTTCCGCTGGCCGACCTCGTCCGCCCCGGGCTTGACCAGTTCTTCGTGCCCAACGGTCATACGGACGACCCGGAGATCCCCCGGGTCCGCTCCGCGGTCGACTACATCGCCCGCCGTCTGGCCATCGACTGGCTGGCATATCCCGACCGGGCCGCGCTCGGCGTCTACACGCTGACCGAGCGCGTGCAGCGAGCCGGCGCCTGGATGGCCGCCCGGGAACCTTGCCGGTGCCGGACCCGGTTGCGCTAACGGGAGGAACGCGCCAGCAGGCCCGCGGTCATCACCTCGAGCACCTCGCCGAGGGTGGCCCCGAAATCCAGGCGCATGGCGGCCAGGTCGGGCTCGGCGGCGTACGCCGCGAGCATCGCGGCCGACGGCTGCGTGTGCGGCCACAGCGCGCCGGTCATCATGACGGTGACGCCGGCCAGCCGGATCGCGTCCTGCTCGCCGAGTTCGGGCACGCAGCCCTGCACCAGGATGCCAAGCGCGGTGATGGCGGCGACGCTGGCCCGCTTGTACTGGGCGGCGACCTGGGGTGAGACGTTCCGCTCGAGCACCGCGGCCTGGGCGCTGATCAGGTCGCACAGCATCGGCCGGGACGCGAGCGAGGCCGCCAGCGCGGCGGCCAGCTGGCCTGAGCGCCCCTCAGCCGGCGCGGCCGACGGGGCCGACGGGGCCGCGGCCTGAAGGTCCCGGTCTAGCTGCACCAGCCACTCCTGCCAGGCCGAGTCGAGCAGCTCGAGCAGCACGGCTTCTCGTGACTCGAAATAGCGCAGGACATTCGACTTGGCCAGCCCGGCGCGACGGCTGAGCTCGTTGAGGGTGACCTCGGCCACCGGCATCTCGGCGAGCATGGCCGCCGCGGCGCCAAGGATGGCCTGCCGGCGCGCTTCGCGCTGCTCCTGGTTTCGCGCCCGCTGGAAGACTGCCATGGGGATCATTTTACAGACCGGCGGTCCCTTGTGTACAGACCATCGGTCTGCTAAGTTCTCATTTAACAGACCGATGGTCTGCTGGTGAAAGTTCAGAGGAGACTCATGTACGCCGTTCCCGATCAGGCAGGCAAGCTCGTCGTCGTCACGGGCGCGAACAGCGGCACCGGCAAGGAAGCCGCCCGGCGGCTGGCCGGAGCCGGGGCGCACGTCGTGATGGCCGTCCGGACCATGGCGAAGGGCGAGCAGGCGCGCGCGGGGATCCTGGCCGCCGACCCCGGCGCCAAGCTCGACATCCGCCGCATCGACCTGGCCGACCTGGCCTCGGTCGCAGAGTTCGCCGACGGCCTAATCGCGGACGGCACCCCGGTCGACGTGCTGATCAACAACGCCGGCGTGATGGCGCCGCCGACCCGGATGACCACCGCCGACGACTTCGAGCTGCAGTTCGGCAGCAACTTCCTCGGGCCGTTCGCGCTGACCGT
>PMST01000405.1 GCA_003168295.1 Actinomycetota bacterium | reverse complement strand
TCGACGAAACGGCCGAGGAGCCAGCCGGTGGCCTCATCCGTCATAGCACCAGTCTGCGCCACGATGGGCCGGTCAGTTGCCTGTCAGGTCTGATAACCGAGGCTGGTGAGTGCTGGATCATTCGCTGACCCTCGCACATCAGCNNGAATTGTCACTGCCCGTCACTACCATGTGCTGTGTGGCAGAGAATTTGGTTTCGGCGAACCCCGGGCGTGCACGTCTCGTCCCAGGATTCAATGACATGGCGACCACCCGGCCCGATCTCGCGGCGGAACTGGTCGGCACCAATCCCGCCGGAGTCATTGCTGGCACGCACGAGATCCTCTTGTGGCGCTGCCCGAACCATGACGAGCCTTACCCTGCCCGAACCATGGCCAGCCCTACTCGCCAGTGGGAACTCAAGAGTATGTGGCCACGGGTGCGGCTACTGCTCGAACATGAGGGTGCTCGCCGGGTTCAACGATATGGCTACTACGCACCCGGTCTTGGCGCGAGAAGTTGTTGGCATAGACCCTGCGACCGTTATCGCGAGTTCCACAAAGGTGCTGATGTGGAGGTGTTCGATCCACAACAAGACATACCCGACGACAGGGCGCAAACGCGTCGATGGCTCTGGCTGTCCGTACTGTGTCAACGCGCGGGTACTGCCGGGTTTCAACGATATGGCCTCTACCCGTCCCGACATGGCGGCCTGTCTCGTGGGCACAGACCCGACAACCGTCATCGCAGGCACGCCCAAAGTCTTGTTGTGGAGGTGCCCCAACCACCCCGAACCGTACCCCGCACCGGGGGTCGCAAAGAGCACGCGGACAAGTGCCCCGGCATGGCTGCGGCTATTGCCGCGGCCTTCGAGTCCTGCCGGGTTACAACGACATGGCGACTACCCGGCCTGACCTGGCGACGGAACTGGTCGGCGCCGACCCGACCACGGTCATCGCTGGCACTAAAAAGGTGTCCATTCACGGGTAACGCGCGGCCGGGCATTAGGTTATGGCGGGCGCCCAGGGCCGGCAGGCCGTTCCACCGTCGTATCGGGCTCACTGCAACCGCTGAGCGGGCTGCGGCGTCTGATGTGGGAAGCGGGATACCCAGCGGCGGGGTGCTACCCCACCACGGCGTGATCCCAGCCGGTCACGAGGGAAGCACCGGTGTGCTATGACCATTCAGCCAGTCACCCGCGGTGAGAGTCATGGTTGCGCGCCGCACCGGGCGCTCAGCCCGCCCGTTATCTCCCGGGGCCATCGCCTGGAGGGCGGCACCGCATGGCCGGACGTGAGGAAGGGCCACCCCGGAGGCCGGGGACCGGGGGGCCGGGTACGAGCCTGCGCGCTCGCCATCATGACCGCAGCGGCGGTGGCGCTAATGTGCGGCTGCGGCGCGGCCCAGGCACCGGCGGGCGCCACGCCGAAATCCGGCAATGCGGTCACACCCGCCGTGACGCTGCCGCCCGGCGTCATGCCGGCAACGCAGGCGTGCAGGCTCGTCACCGGGCGGGTGTCACGGGGGTTCTTCACCCATATCGAGCAGGTACACCTGGTCCTGACCACCTACGCCAAAGGCGAGCCGATCGAGTCACAAGGCGACATCAGCACCGGGATGGCACCCCGCACCCTGGTCTGGGTCGTCGAAGTCCGCGCCCGGGCGATTCACTGGAACCACAGTGCCCCCGCTTTGGCCCCCTCTACGGCCACCGCACAGGCACACGCCGTGCCGGTCTACACCGATTACTCAGTGGTGATCAATGCCCGCACCGGCTACGGATCCGACGCCGGGGAATGCAACTGCTGGCCACTCCCGCTCCGGCAGGCAGGCACCCTGATCAGCCTGCCCGCTGGCTGCTGAGCCCGCTCCGTGCCCATTGGCGGGATTCACGGGAGTCGCGTTTACGGCGACGCGCCGTGGCTGCGGGGTGCTTGTGCCCGGGTGTACTGACCGCTGAGCGCGGCTGCGCGACAGGGTAATGCCTCCAGCCGCAGTGCCGAATACAGCCAGGCCATCTACGACGCGGTCGCCGGGTAAGGGCATTCCTGGCCCGCGGCCCTCGGCTAAGCCGCCGCCGGGGGACGGGCCGGCCGCGCGGAGATGAGGGACGCGAAGACGACGGTGGAACTCAGGTAATGGCCGGTGGTGTAGTCGAAAGCGCCGCCGCAGGTTATCAGGCGCAGCGCCGCGTAGCCGGTCGCCTGGTAAATGGCTTTTGCCGGGAAATGTGATTTAAGGTATTTGCGTACGCCGGTGACCTTGAAAATAGCCGTGACCCCGTCGGCAAGCCGCACGTCGATGGTGTCCCCGGGGCGCAGGGCCCCGAGGCGGAAGAAAACCGCGGGCCCCTGATAGCTGTCGACGTGACCTTCGATGACCGACGCCCCGATCTGGCCGGGCGTCGCGGAGTACTTGTACCACGCCGCCTCAGCCGCGCTCGTCACGAGCGACGGGACCTGAATCGAGCCGTCGGAGTTGACGCCCAGGTGGAGCAGTCTCGAGGTGACGCCGATGGCCGGGATATCGACGGAAACCGGCAGGGATCGCGGCAGTGACAACCGCGCGGATGCCCCGATGGCACCCGCCGCGGATCGGGATGGCTGCGGCGCATGCACCTGGGCGCTGATCGCCACGCCTACCGCGGCGACCCCGCCCATGATGAGCAGGACTCCGGCCACCCCGGCCACCCGGGCCCGCAGGCTTCTCGGTGCCGTGGGCGGGGGAGCGTAGCCGCCCTGCGGCCAGGAGGCCACCACGCGGAATCCGGCTATGCGCCGCCATCCCGCGTCTCCCAATGCCGTCCCCCTCCTTCTCCGGGTGGTCGTACTCGCGTAGCCTAATATTCCAATGCTGAACACGCCATGGGCATCTCGGTGCCGTCCATGCTGGCCACGCACTTTTCTGTTCCGAAGCCGTTTTCCGGCGCTGGAATCGGGAAACAAATTCGCCACCCGGCGGACCCACCAGGAGGTTCCATGAAGGTGCGCACGACCATCGCGGGGAATATGCTCGGCGCGCGACTGACCGCCGTCGGCTGCGGCGTCTCGGCCATCTTCGCTTGCGTTGTGCTCTCGGCCTGCTCGGGAACCTCCTCGACCACGACACCGGCCATCTTCACCCCGTCGGTAACCGGCTCCGCCTCACCGACCGCCGTGCCTAGCAGCAGGCCAGCTAGCGTCCCGCCCACCACCACCGCAAGCCCTTCTGACGGTTCGACCGCGTCGGCCACGGCGACAGGGACGACGTCGCCGGCAGCGTCGGCCACGGCGACCGCGAGGACGTCGCCGACGGCAGCTGCGTCGCCGACGCCGCGCCGGTCGGCCAGCGCGTTCCCCACCACGCCCCCCTCCACCGGCGGCGGCGGCACGGCCGGAGTCCAGGACGTCTTGCTCTTCGGGCTGGGCGGAGGGGCGATCCTGGCCGGAGCCGGGAGCATCGCCTATCGCAGGAAGCTCACCAGGGACCGCTGACTCATCCAACAGGCCGCTTATGCCGTCGGCGCCCGCTGGCTCCTGCCCCCGAATTCCTGGTCTGGTTATTGTCCGGGCCGGGTGACACTATGTCGGATAAATGGGCAGCTGTCCCGCGCGGCCTCCTTGGCAGGTGGCGGGTAAGACCGGCGAAGCCCTTGTCCGCCCAGGGGAGGGAAAGTCGATGACGAGCACCGAGCCCGTTCATTCGGAGTCCGAGACGCATCCGTGGAGTATCCAGGTTCCTAACCACCCGGCGCGTGCCGACTCCCCGGAGTATGTAGCGGCGCGCGAGAAAATGAACGAAATCGCGGCCGGGGCGACGGGGCTAGTCTACGGATCGGCGCCATTTCAGGATCATCATGGCGGCGCCCTGTGGTTGAAAGACGACCAGGGCTGGTTTCTCGTCCGTAATTTGGCCGGCGTAGAATGGTCGGCCCAGTTTTGTGCGGAGCCTGGGAAAATTGACCTGCTGCGGCAGAACGCCAAGCGCCTGTATGACCTCCTTGCGCCAGAGATCAAGCAGGAACTCGATCCGGGCGGCCTGCTGGACACGCCGATTACCGACGCGGCAGGGGTGGCCAGGTGGACGGACTCCCTCTTTAACGCCGGCGTCCCGCTGCAGCCCACTTTCCACATCGGCACGCTGCCCGGAGGCACCAGCACCCCGGACGACGACACTGATGCGCCCGCCGACGCCACTAGTGCCCCTGCTGACGGCTCCGGGACCGCGGCCAGCGCCACCAGCACGCCGGCCGGCGGCGGCACTGCGGCCCCAGCCCCGGGCCCGGTCCAGGAGCCTGCCGGGGTGCATCACTACCCCACGCCGATTGTCGACATTCAGCTCTTTAAATATGACGACTTCGAGCTTTGGGTCACCGACGAGCAGGGCAACCCGGCGGCAGTGGCACCCGTGAGCCCGCGCGGCAGCGGAGACGCATCGATTCACGTCCTCTACGCCACGCCGGGTTCCCAGCTGGCCCAGCAACAGCAAGCGGCAGAAAGCGCCAACGCCCCGCTGATCCTGGGCCCGGGTCACCCGCTCTCACGGCAGGCCTACAGGCATCAGCAGGCCACGGCCACGGCCACGGAGACGGGGAGCGCTCAGACGCCGGACAGCCCTTAACCGGGACGACCCGCGCCCCTCGGTCAGCTCCCGGGAAGGGCACCGTGTCCTTGAGGCGAGATCGAAAGCGGCCTGCCCTTGCGCCAGCCTGAGGCGCACATCATGATTTTCCCAGACGTCCGCCTACGAACCAGCAATGCCGCGCCCGACCAGCCGCCCCGGGGTGTCAATGGTGCCTGTCAGCAAACCGCCCGCGCCTGCCAGCGCCCCAGTGACGGCCGGGTCCCCAACGGCCCCGGGCCTGCCGCGCCGCGCCGTCATCACCGCGATCTCGGCGATACCCGCCGTCGTCGCCT
This sequence comes from Actinomycetota bacterium, assembly GCA_003168295.1. The sequence goes on along the minus strand of PMST01000405.1, from coordinate 9,411 downwards.
CGGCGGCCGTGCTCGGGTCGACCGGCTGCACATCCCCGGCGGCCGGTTCGAACCCGCCTGCGCCGGGCGCCCGGGTCCTGCGGTTTTTCACCGGCCATGAGGCCACCGTGGTGGAGGATGCGACGGCGCGGATAGCTCCCGGCCCCCGGGATGACCCCGCCGAGGCGGGCCATCCCGGGGCGCGTGAGGCCGGCGTGACCGACTACATCGACATGATGCTCGGATCCCTCGGTGCGATCAGCGGAACCGGGGTCCCGCCGCCGATGGTCTTCGCGGGCGGCCCGTGGAGCAACCGGCACAGGTCCGGCCCCGATCTCATGGCCTCCTTCGTGACGCTCGATCCGGTCACCCGCATCGCGTGGCGCAAGCGCCTCACCGGCTGGCAGCAGCAGTACAAGCAAGGCATCGCCGCCCTGGACAAGCTCGCGGACGGGGATTTCACCAAGGCCGCCCCCGCGAAGCGTGACAAGATCCTGGCCACTCCGTCCGTGAGCACGTTCACCGCGCTGCTGTTCGAGCACACGATCGAGGGTCTGTACGCCAACCCCGAGTACGGCGGTAACCGGGGCCTGGCCGGCTGGAAGGACATCGGCTTCCCCGGCGACATCCAGCCGCGCGGCTACACCAGCGACGAGGTCGAGCGTTCTGACGGGCGCACCCCGGTCGACGACACCAGCATCGTGGCCGCCGTGCTGCAGCTCCTAGGCGCACTGTGAGGGGCGCACTGTGAGGGGCGCGGTGTGACGGGCCAGGCGGTGGTGATCGGCAGCGGCGCGGGCGGCTCGTTCGCCGCGATGGAGCTGGCCCAGGCCGGATGGCAGGTCGTGGTCTTCGAAAAGGGCGCCAACCACTTCTCCAACCTCGCCGGCGAGGGACCGATCGGCACGGTGTTCGCCAACGACAGCCTGGCCACCCAGGTGCGCAACTTCCCCGGGACCGACCCGGAGGTGTTCCCGCGCACCTGGCGGCCGAACCAGGCCTCGGCCGTCCAGTACACCGGCAGCGTCGACGAACTGCCGCAGGTCGTCGGCGGCGGGACCGTGCACTGGGACGCCAAGGTGCCGAGGTTCTGGGACATCGATTTCCAGCAACTCTCCGCCCTGGGGCCGGTGCCGGGCGCCGACGTGGCCGACTGGCCGTTCAGCTACGCCGAGATCGCGCCCTATTACGACGAGGTGGAGCAGCTGATCGGCGTGCAGGGCGACGCCCGGGCCATCCCCGACATCGTGCGCAAGCATGCGCCCCGCGCCAGGCAGTACCCGATGCCGCCCGGCCCCCAGCAGCGCTCGTCCATCGCGGTGGCCGCCGGGGCCGCGGCCATCGGCCTGCACCCGTACCCGTTCCCCATGGCGATCAACTCCCGGCCCTACAACGACCAGCGCGTCTGTAACGACTGCGGGTTCTGCAGCGGTTTCGGCTGCCCGGTGGTGGCCAGGCCGGCCGCGCTCATCCCGCTGCGGCGGGCGCTGCGGACCGGGCGGGTCAGGCTGGTCCCGGAGACGATGGTGACCAAGATCCGGCTGAGGTCCGGGGCTGCCACCGGGGTGAATTGGGTTCGGATGACGGAACGAGGCCTGGTATCAGGTACCGAGAACGCCGATATCGTCGTGATGGCGGCGTCGGCCATCGAGACGTCACGCCTCGCGCTGCTTTCTGAGTTCCCTGACCAGAGCGGGAAACTTGGCCGCAGGCTGATGCTGCACTCGTTCATCGACGGCACCGCGATCTTCCTTGACGAACGGATGCACGCCTACCGCGGCCGGTCGATCACGCAGTGCGCGGAGGACGCCGCCGACCCCGACTTTCCCGGCGCCCGGGCGTTCGCCAGGGCCCACGGCCTGCCCTACATCCGTGGCGGCCTCATGGAGCTAGGCGGCAGCCAGGACCCGATCACCGAGGCGCAGTCTTACCAGACCCTGCTCGGCTTCGTCCGCTCGGCCAAGCCGTTCGGCACGGACTTCAAGCAGCTCATGCGCTCTTCGATCCTGCGCGACCGGCTGGCCGGCTGCCAGATTATCGGCCACGACCTGCCCTACCTGGACCATACGGTGACCCTCGACCCCACGGTGACAGACGTCTTCGGGCTGCCCGTGGCCCGGGTCACCTGGAGTACCGGCCAGCACGAGCAGGTCGCCCAGCAGTTCTGGATACCGCAGCTGAAGAAGATGATGACCAAGGCCGGGGCCGGCGTTGCCCTCGCCGTGCCGGCCACCGAGAACAGCGGCGGCCTGCCGACCGGGAATCACGTCATGGGCGGCATGATGATGGGCGCTGACCCCGCCACCAGCGTGACCGACACCTACGGCCGCGTCCATGGGCTGGGCAACGTCTTCGTCGCCGATGGTTCCGTCTTCGTCACGTCCGGCGCCCACAACCCGACGAACACCATCATGGCCGTGGCCCTGCGCAACATGCGTCACCTCGCGGGGACGCCGGTCTAGGGATTCTCGGAAGAAGTGTTTCGATGGACTTGTCAAAACAGTTCTTTCGAGGGTAGTGTTTCGAAACATGACTTCCGAAGAACATTCCGAACCCGAGGGTGATCCGGGGCGGCTCAACCTGACCGACCCGAAGGCCATCCGGGCGCTGGCGCATCCTATGCGCTGGGCCCTGCTCGAGGCACTGGGCGACGCCGGGACCCTGACCGCGACGCAGGCCAGCGAGATGCTCGGCGAGTCCCCCGCGAACTGCGCCTTCCACCTGCGGACCCTGGCGAAATACGGCTTCGTGGAGGAGGCGGGCGGCGGGCGCGGCCGGGAACGACCATGGCGCCAGACCTACGACGGGATGAGCTGGCGGACGCGGCAGGAGGATCCTGAGGTCTCGCACGCCGGCGAGGCGCTCGACCAGGTCTGGATGGACCGGGTGCTGACGCGGGCCCGGCGCAGCCTGGGGTCGAGAAGGTGGTGGCCAGCCGCTTTCGACGACAACCTGGGCGGATCTACCAGCAGGCTGTACGTGACGCCCGCCGAGGCTCAGGAACTCTACGAGGAGATCCGGCAGGCCTACGATCGCGTCGTGGGGATGCACCACCGTTTTGCTGACCGGCGGGATCCGAAGCTCCGTCCGCCGGACGCGGTGCCCGTCGAGTTCGTCCTGCTTGGATATCCGATCCTGGACACCTTGCCGTTGCCGGACGGTGACGGGGAGGAGTCCGGCGACGACGTTGCTGCCGGGGACGGGCCAGCGGCGCGGGGCTAGGACCCGCCCGTAGCCGCCACACGGCCGGTAGCCCTCAGCACGATTCCGGTTACCCGGAAAACTTGAGATATATCTTGACTTTAATATAAGTCGAGATGCATCGTATCTACTATCCACCGCATCCATCGAGGCACGAGAGGACCACATCATGCATCCGGAGACCGCCAAGGCACTGGTCACGCAGCATCACGATGAGCTCGCGCATGACGCCGCATCCAGCAGGCGGGGTTCTGCCCGCCGCCTGTTCCCGCGCTGGCACGTCAGCTGGACGCGGACCATCCTGGCCCCGGCGGGCGCCCAGGCCAGCGCGCCCGCCGCGGGCCGCGGGCGGGCCGGCCGGGCTGGCCGCCGCGGATCGTCACTGGTGATCATCATCAGCGCTCACCGCTCGGCGTGATTCTTCGTGTTCCGGCGCGGCACGCGGCATGGCCAGCGCCGGGGGCGGAAACCCCTGGGATAAGGTTGGTTCGCCAGAAAACGGGTGGATCCACGTGACGCCCGCCGGGGGGAGCGAGATGAACGATGCCTGACCGACCGCCCACCCTGCGGCACGTAGCGGCGGCCGCGGGTGTGCACCCCGCCACCGCATCGCGAGCCCTCAACCCGGAAACCCGCCTGCTAGTCAGCGAAGAGACGGCCCGCCGGGTGACCGCGGTCGCCGCGCAGATGGGTTACCGGCCGAATCCCGTCGCACGGAGCCTGCGGACCCGGCGCTCGCACACGGTCGGGGTGCTGATTCCCGACCTGAACAACCCGATTTTCCCGCCCATCGTGCGCGGCCTGGAAGACAAGCTGGCCGCGGCGGGTTACGTCGCCCTGCTTGGCAATACCGATGCCGACGCCAGCCGTGAGCGCAAGCTTTTCGAGCAGATGCGGGCCCGTCACGTCGACGGCTTCGTGCTGGCCACCGCGACGCTGCAGGACCAGCTGCTCGCCGAGGCGGCGGCGGCTGAACTGCCCGTGGTGCTGATGAACCGGCTCGCGCAGGACTACAGCTTCTCCGCCGTCTCGGTTGACAACGAGCAGGGGGCACGGATGGCGGTCACCCATCTATCCAGGCTCGGCCATACCCGGATAGCGCACATCGCGGGTCCGCAGGAGGCCTCCACCGGCGTCGGGCGGCTGCGCGGATTCAGGGATGGGATGGCATCCTGCGGGCTCGAGGTGGATGAGGACCTGATCGCGTACGCCGCCAAGTACACCGTGGAGGAAGGCACGCGCTGCGGCCGGGAACTGCTCGCCGCGCACGCTGATATCACCGCGGTGGCCGCCGCCAACGACATGCTGGCCGTCGGGTGTTACGCCGCCCTTGACGAAGCCGGCCGCCGGTGCCCGGACGACATCTCCGTGATCGGCTTCAACGATATGCCGTTCATCGACCGGCTCAGGCCGCCGCTGACATCGGTGCGCTTCCCGCACTACCAGCTCGGCACCGAGGCGGCTCAGCTGCTGCTCGAACGGATCAGCGGCGGCGCGGGTCCGGTGAAGATCCTCTACCTCGCGCCGGAGCTCATCGTCCGCGGGTCCACGACAGAACCTGTCGCGACCACCGGCCGGGCCGGCCGCCAGGATGCAGGTCAGGCAGGAAGTCCGCCGGTCCCGCTGCGCTCCGTGCCATCTCGCGCGGCTCGCGGAGCCTCGCCCGCCTGAGCTGTCCCCGCTTGCTTGCGGCCGTACCTTACGGCCGCTTGCGGGCGAGCGTCAGGCCGTCGCCGATCGGCACCATGACCAAGTCCACGCGGTCGTCGGCGGCGGCGTGATCGTTGAAATCCCTGATGGAAATCACGGCCGGGTTGTCGTTGCCCGCGTCGATGACCCGGCCATGGGAGAACGTGTTGTCCACCATGATCAGGCCGCCGGAGCGTACCCGCGGTACGACCTCGCGCCAGTAGCCGAGGTAGCCGTCCTTGTCGGCGTCGATGAACGCGAGGTCGAACAGCTCCTCATCAGGCAGCGTGCGCAGGGTCTCGATGGCCGGGGCGAGCCGCAGCTCTATCCGGTCCGTGATGCCCGCCTTCTCCCAGTACTTCCTGGCTACCGAGGTCCACTCCTCGTTGATGTCACAGCACAGCAGCCGTCCGCCGTCCGCCAGCCCGCGGGCGATGCAGATCGAGGAGTATCCGGTGAAGGTGCCGATCTCGAGGGCCGACGCGGCCCCGGCGAGCTGGGTCAGCAGGGTCATGAGCGTGCCCTGCTCGGGGGCGATGGCCAGGCCGGTCTCGTTGGGGAACAGGTCAGCGGTCTCGTTCGCCAGCTCTCGCAGGACGGCGTCCGGCGGGCTGCTGTGCGCGGTGAGGTACGCATTGAGGTGAAGGCTGATCTGCTCGGTGCGCCGCGTCATGAGACCACGCTATAGCTAGACCTGGCTGTCCGCGAGGTGGCCGTCCCGATTAGCTAGATTCTCGACCAGATAGAACGACATCTAATCAGGCCACGCTGTGGTCGGTGGTGGCCAGCCAGCCCAGCCGGCTGGACATGTTCCGCGCGCAGCTGACGATGGCACGCACGTGTGGAGAGGCGTTGTCCGCACGCCACAGCACCGACCACGGGTAATACGAGGCCGGCTCGGTCAGCGGCCGCCAGATGGTGCCGGGGAGCGCGGCGATACAGGAGGAGGGCACGCAATACAGGCAGCGTCCCTGGGCGACCAGGTCGGCGGCGGCGCGGATGCTCTCCACGGTGCCCTCGTACACGGTGGGGGTGAACCCGGCGCCCCGGCACATCTCGATGGTGAACTGGTTGAATTCCGGGGCCCTGGCCTCTTCGGCGAGCAGCAGCGGTTCCCTGGCCAAGATGGCGACGGGTACGGCATCCAGCTCGGCGAACCGGTGATCGCGCGACACCAGGACCCCCAGCGGATCGCGGCGGAACAGGCGTGAAGCGATCTGCGGCGGGGCGAGCGCGGCCCGGCCGATTCCGACGTCCAGGCGGCCGTCGATAAGTTGCTGGTACTGCTCCGGGACGCCGACTTCGACCTGATGGATGACCAGGCCGGGGTGCCGGGCCTGGACCTCGTGCAGAATCTGCGGCATCGAGTCATAACTGGAGTCGATAATGCCGACCCGCAGCGTGGGGGAGGCGCCGGTCGCGGTGCGGGCGATCGCGGCGGCCCGGGCCACGTGAGCCAGGATCTGCCGTGCTTCGACCAGGAACACCGCCCCGGCAGCGGTCAATGAGACGTGGTGGGTGCTGCGCTCAAGCAGCCGGACGCCCAGCTCACGTTCGAGCCGCTGCACCTGCTGGCTCAGCGCCGACTGCACGATGTGCTCCCGCGCCGCCGCACGGCCGAAGTGCAGTTCCTCGGCCAGGGTCACGAAATACCGAAGCTGGCGCAGCTCCATGCGGGTCACCTCCAATTAAGCCTACGTCCGCGCGCAGGCTGCTGGGAATGTCCAGCTGGTTGCCCGGGGTAATCGGACCAGGTGATGGGCTCTGCTCAGGTTGCCTGTTTCCGGTGCCGCCTCGCCGGGCTTAACTGAAAGTGGCCAGCCGGCGGTGTCCGGCCTTTTGGGTAACAGTGAGGGGTCCTGCCGTGAGCCCCGACCCGAGCATGGCCCTGAACGCGCCGGCGGTGAGCCTGAACGGGTCGGCGCCGCGGTGCGAGCATCGTGCCGGGCTCGTGCCGGTTGCGCCTCAGTCGGATCACTGCCGGGACTGCCAGGCCTGCGGGGGTCACTGGGACTCGCTCCTGGTCTGCCTGAGCTGCGGCTGGGTGGCATGTTCTGACGACTCACCCCACCGTCATGCCAGGGCGCACTACCAGGAAACCGACCACCCGGTCGCCCGCGGCCTTGAGCCAGCATCCCAGCGGCCGTGGTGCTATGTCCATCAGCGTCTGGTCTGAACGTGTGCTCCGCGCCCGTACGGCGAATCAGCTGCTCCCTCCCACGACGATAGGCAGAAATTGTGATAAATCAGGACGTACGGGGCAGTTACGACGGCACCGGGCCTTTCCCCGTCGCCGGCGCGACAGCGTGGACGGGTCAGCGGCGCACGCAGGTGGCGGTGACCGGGCTGATCGTGATGGCGCCGTTCGCCGGGCTGGCCGTCGCGGTCGCGATGCTCTGGGGGCACGGCATCGGGCTCGCCGACGTGCTCCTTGCGGTCGGCCTTTACGTGATCACCGGATTCGGCGTCACGGTCGGTTTCCACCGCCTCCTCACCCACCGCAGCTTCACTGCCTCGCCCTGGCTGCGCATCACCCTGGCCATCGCGGGCTCGATGAGCTTCCAGGGCGACGTCACCGGGTGGGTCGCGACCCACCGGCGCCACCACGCCTTCACCGACCGCCCGGGTGACCCGCACTCGCCCTACCGGTACGGCACCGGGACCGTCGCACAGCTCCGCGGCCTGGTCGACGCCCATGTGGGCTGGCTGTTCCGCAACGACCCGACCCCGGCCGACCGGTACGCCCCGGATATGCTCGCGGACCCCGCGATGACCCGGGTCGCCAAGGCCTTCCCGGCCCTTTGTGTCGTCTCGCTGATCCTGCCGTTCACTCTCGGCTGGGTCATCGGCGGTGACCTGCGGGCCGCGTGGATCGCCCTGGTGTGGGCCGGGCTGGTCCGCGTGCTGCTGCTCCACCACGTCGCCTGGAGCGTCAACTCCTTGTGCCACATGATCGGCACGCGGCCGCATGCGGGTCGCCGTTTCGACCGGTCGACCGACCTGTGGCCGCTCGCGCTGATCTCCTTCGGGGAAAGCTGGCATAACGGGCACCATGCGGTGCCGACCTGCGCCAGGCACGGCAGCCGCCCGCACCAGATCGACCTCTCCGCCGCGCTGATCCGGATCTTCGAACGCCTCGGCTGGGCCACGGGTGTCCATTGGCCGTCCCCGCAGGGCGCCAGCGGCCCGCCCTCGCCCGCCCTGCGCCCCCGTCAGCCCGTACCATCGGTGCCCGAGCCGGTAAGCACGCCATGACGTCGGAACGCCCCCGGAGGCCGCCGCTCCCTGGCTGCGGCATTCCTTATGCTTGCGCTTCAAGCTAATTCGTCGCAGCGCCGTTGATATGCGCATGCCCGCTATCAGCGAGGTGCCAATATGCGCATCCCCCTTCGCCGCGACCGTGCGCATATTGTGTGCGTTAACATGATGACGGATGCTCACGGATTGTGCCTGCCTGGCCCGCACTCGGATCGTAATCAGCGCACGGTGCCCGCAGTCACCTCTGGTTTGTACGCAGCGTATTCACACAACTACGCAGTTGAGTGGAACTGAGACGAATATTGCCAATGGGGTGGCATGCCGATGCGGGTGCGGACAATATGTTGCTTCGGACGTCCGCCGCCGCCACGTATTTTCCGGGCGGCGCCCTTAACCAAGGCCCGTCAAGGAGGAATAAGCTGTCAATGACGCTGCGTCGAACACCGCCGATGGAGGCGTTCCCGGTGATCCGGCCGGGCCATGACTGCCGCGGATGATCGCGCGTCCGCGGACACCTGCGACGCCGATCCGCACTGCGCGCACGTGCCGTGCTTTCAGGTTCAGCTGGAGGCCTCACGCCCGCGGCGGGCTCACCGCCAGTCGAACGCGTGCGCCTATCATGTCGCCGACATCATCCAGTCCCTGGGCACCTGGGCGGGCAAGCGCGCCCTGGTCGACGGGCAGCTGACCATACTGGCCATCGGGCCGGCCACGGGCGGACGCCAACCCGGAGGGCCCGCGGGCCCGGACATCCCCGACCGACCCGACCGGCACGGTTTCGCCTTCAGCACCATCCCGCTCACGGCTTACCGCCCTGACCCCGACGCCGCGGCCAGCCCGAACACGACGCCCGCCGAACCGGAGAGCTAGCGCCATGGCGCCCGGGTCCTAGTCCAGGCGGGACACGCGATGGTGCAGCGCGCGGGCGAACTCAGCCGCGAACGAGGCGGCGTCTGCCTGCTCCAGGCGGGCGGAGGAAATCCGGACGCCCGGCGCCGCGGCTATCCGGAACCGCTGCCCGGGGGCTACCGCCCAGCCCGCCGCGGCCAGCGACGACGCGACGCCGTCTTCGTCGGAAACGGGCACCCAGCAGGCGAATCCCGATCGGCCGCTCGCCGTGATGCCGTGCCGGCGCAGGGCCGAACGCAACGCATCGCGGCGCCCCGCGTAGATGCCGGCCGCGCTTGCGAGCTGGGCCTGGACCGACGGATCCGCCCACAGGTCCGCGACCATCTCCTGCAGCTGGTAACTCACCCACCCGGTGCCCAGCGCCTGCCGCCCCGC
>PMST01000132.1 GCA_003168295.1 Actinomycetota bacterium | reverse complement strand
GTCGGGGTGATGGCCACGATCACCACCGGATCGCTGGCCAGGGCGCGGGCCACCGTCACCTTCTGCTGGTTACCCCCGGACAGCTCCCGGACCGGCTGGCCGAGCCCCGCTGACACCAGCGACAGCCGCCGGGCCAGCGGCGCGGCGCGCTCCTCGCGGCGCCGCGGGCCGATAAAGCCGGCCCGCGAGATCCGGTCGGTGATCGTCATCGCGATGTTCTCCGCCGCGCCGAGCAGCGGCACGAACCCCTCGGCCTGCCGGTCCTCGGGGATGTAGCCGACCCCGGCCCGCAGCGCCCCGGCGCGGTCGCCCGGCCGGAGCACGCGGTCCGGCCGACCGGAGAAACGCAGCCGCACTTCACCGGAGTCGGCCGCGGCCGCGCCGGCCACGATCCTGGCCAGCGTGGTCGCGCCGGAGCCGCGCAGCCCGGTGATGCCGACCCGTTCTCCGCTGCGCACGGTGAGCGAGACGCCGGACAGGAACACCCCCGGGGTCACCATGGTGACCGAGCTGACCACCAGGTCGGGTACCTGCGGGCGGGAGGTCGCCGAGTCGCCTGGGCTCGCGGTTGGCCGTGGGGGTGGCGGCCCGGCCCGTTCCGTATATTGCTCTTTCTTTCCTCCTACCATGGCGGTGACCAGGGCATCCTTGCTGACCTCGGCCATCGGGGCGGCTAGCACCAGCTCGCCGTCCCGCAGCACGGCGACATCGGTGCAGATCTCGAAGACCTCCTCGAGATGGTGCGAGATGTACATGATCGCCACGCCGGCCTCGCGCAGCTGCCGGACGCGGCTGAACAAGCGCTCGACGGCACCGCGCTCGAGCGCGGCGGTGGGCTCGTCGAGCAGCAGGCAGCGGGTGCCCGTGGCCAGCGCCCTGGTGATCTCGACCACCTGCCGCTGCTCGACGGTGAGGTTCCCGCACGGGGTGTCCGCGTCCACGTCGAAACCCCAGTCGGCCATGACCTTCCTGGCCTGCTCGCGCATCCCGCGCCAGTCGACTACGCCGAGCGAGGCGCCCCAGCCGGCCGCCGACGCGCCGGGCCCGCGGCGCCGCGGCTGGCGGCCGAGGAAGACGTTCTCCGCGACGGTCAGGCCGGGTACCACCATGGAATGCTGGAACACCGTCGCGATCCGCCCGCGCCAGCCGGTGATGTCGCCGAGCGGGGGAGCGGCCCGTCCGTCGAACCGCACCTCGCCGGCGTCCGGCGCTGCGATGCCGCTCAAAATGGACACCAACGTGGACTTCCCGGCGCCGTTGCGGCCCACCATGCCCAGGCAGCGGCCAGGGAAAAGGCTGAGCCCCACGCCGCGCAGCGCGTGCGTGCTGCCGAAGCGCTTATGGATCCCCGCCGCTTCGACCGCCGGGCCTGGGGGACTGGATCCGGCGGCCGGGGCGGCAGGGAAATCCGGTTCGGTCATGCGGCCGATGAGCTGCAGTCGCCGCCGTGCGCGGCGCCGTAGACGTTGCCCCACAGCGCCGAGTCACTGACCGGGGTGGTGCTGACCGTGCCGGACAGTCCGTCGACCGGCGTGACGGTCAGCGTCTGCGCGGCCTTGGTCACGAACGGCGCCACGATCGGGTCACCGAGGTTGGTGTCGCCGGCGTAACTGACCATCTGCAGGGCGGGGGCGCCGCCTCCTGGCTGGCCCGCGCTCAGCTTGACCCCGTTAGCCGCGTCGAGCGCGTACTTCAGCGCCCATTCGGCGTACAGGTTGGCCGGCTGGGACTGCGAGGCGTTCAGCGTGCCGGTGCCGATGTCGCACATCTCGAACGGCACCCCGTCGTCGCTGACCACGAGGGTCTTGCCGGTCAGGTTCTTGGACTTCAGCAACGGCAGGACGCCGGTGTCCGGGCTTGACCATTGCGAGTAAATCGCCTTGAGCTGGCTGCCGTAGGCGTCCACCGCGTTCTGCGCGTCGGTGACCGCGGTGCCCTCGGTCCAGACGGTGGGGTCCTTGAGGACGTGCACGGACGGGTCGTTGGCCGCCATGCAGGAGTCGAAGGCATTGGTCCGGTCGGCGCCGTTGGAAGAGGTCAGGTCACCCTCGAGGTCGAGCACGTAGCCGGACTTGACCTTCGAGCTGATGTAGGCGCAGGCGTCGAGGCCGTAGATGGTGTTGGAGGCCCGCACCACCATGTACACCTTGCCGACGCCGACAATGGTGTCGACCGACACCAGCTGCACGTGGTGCGCGGTCGCGTAGGAGATCGCCGGGCCCAGGCTGGTCGCGGTCTCCGGGTTCACGATGATCGCCTTGGCGCCCTCGTTGACCAGGTTCTCGATCTGGGTGTTCTGCAGGCTCGCGTTGGCCGCGGCGAGCAGCGGGCCGAGCAGCTNNGCCGTGTCGTTGTAGGTCAGGTCCACCCCGATGGTGGTCTGGCCGCCGGCCTGGGCCGGGCTGGCTGACGTCGTTCCGGAGCTCGGGGAGCTGCTCGAGCTGCTCGAGCTGCAGGCGGCGATGAGCGCGGCCGCGGCGACCGCGGCGACCGCGGCGATAGTGGCGCGGGAGGGACCCACGCCTAGGCGTCTGCGGAATCTCATGGGAACCTCCTGGAGGCGTTCTCCGGGTCCGCGGGGCGCGTCGGTGCGAGCCGCGGGTGGGCACTCGGAGTGCCATGTGTCAGGAAAATAGATCCGATGTATGCGTGCTGTCAATGGGCTATAAGGAGGCATCTGGTAGCTGATACCAAACAGAGACGTCAGTATCATCCGATCTTTGGGTTCCCGGGCCGGGGGTGTCCCGTTCAGCTCGTCCTCGGCCTGGTCCGCAGGCCCTGCATGCCGCCGTCCACGGCCAGGGCCGTGCCGGTGGTGGCGCNNGCGGCGACCTCGTCCGCGGTGACCAGCCTGCCCATGGGCTGGCGCGCGTTCAGCGCGATGCGTTCGGCGGCCGGGTCGGGTGCGGCGTCGAGTAGCCGGCCCACCCACGGAGTGTCGGCCGTACCGGGGGTCACGCAGTTCACCCTGATCCCCTCGGCTACGTGGTCGGCCGCCATGGCCAGGGTGAGCGAGTAGACGGCGCCCTTGCTGGCGGAGTACAGCGCCCGCTGCGGCAGGCCCGCGATGGCCGCCACCGAGCAGGTGTTGACGATGGCCGCCTGGCCGCGATCGCGCGCCGCCTCGCGGAGCAGCGGCAAGGCCGCCCTGGTGGTGCGCACGATGCCGAGCACGTTCACGTCGAAGACCCGGCGCCACTCGTCGTCATCGTTGTCCGCCACCGTGCCGGCCGCGCCGATGCCGGCGTTGTTCACCACGATGTCCAGCTGGCCCAGGGTCCGGCGGACCTCGCCGATGACCGCCCGGACCGCGGCGTCGTCGGTCACGTCGGCGATGAGCGGGTAGATGGCCGTGCTCTCCGCGTCGGCCTTGACCCGGTCCACGGCGGCGACCCGGGCGCCGCGCGCGGCCAGCAGCCGGGCGGTGGCCAGGCCGATCCCCGAGGCGGCCCCGGTGACCAGCGCGGTCAGTCCGGCGAATTCAGCGGTGTGCTCTTCCATAGATCCGATGTATAACCCACGCGACCGCCGGCGGTCCAGGGGCGCCCGGTGAACAGGATGGAGAAACCCCCGCCTGCACCGCATTCGGGCGCGGTGCAGGCGGGGGCTTTCAGGGTTTCCGGCCCAGTCCGCCGTCAGCCGAGCGCCTTGCGGCGGTACAGGTGCACCGCCAGCGGCGCGAACACCACCAGCATGCCCACCGCCCAGCAGACCACGGCGAGCTCGGGATGCTGCATGGGCCAGGCATGAATGGACGCGGCCGGGTTCGGGTTGCCGAACAGGTGCCGGCAGGCGGCGGCCAGCGCGGACATCGGGTTCCACTCCGCCACCGGCTGCAGCCAGCCGGGCATGCCCTGGGTGGGCACGAACGCGCTGGAGATGAAGGTCAGCGGCAAGAAGATGAGGAAACCGGTCTGCTGGGCCGCCTCCGGGCTGCGCAGCGTCATGCCCAGGCAGACCCCCGCCCAGGTGAAGGCGTAGCCGAACAGCAGCGCCAGCGCGAGCGCGGCGATCACATCCGGCGCGTTGGTGTGCACCCGCCAGCCGATGGCCAGGCCGACGCAAACCACCACCGCCGTCGCGATCAGCTGCGTCATCAATTCGGAGAACGAACGCGCCACCAGCACCGCCCACCTGGACATCGGCAGCGACCGGAACCGGTCGATCACCCCGGTCGACATGTCGGTGACCAGGGCGGTGGCCACGCCGGGCGCGGTCTGGGCCAGGCCCATGCCGAGCATGCCGCCGATCAGGTACTCGTGGTAGCTGCCGTGGCCCGGCAGCCCGATCGCGCCGCCGAACACGTAGGCGAACATCAAGATGAACAGGACCGGCTGGATCGTGACGTCGGCCAGGGTTTCCGGCTCGCGCCTGATCCGCGCGAGGCTGCGCTTGGTCAGCACCCACACGTCGGTGACGAAGTGGACGGCCGGGCTGCGCCCGTAGGTCACGTCCTGCTGGGGCACGAGGTCCGCGGTGATCGCGCTCATGCCGCATCACTCCCTTCGGTGTCGTCGTCTTCGCTGCTGGGGTGTCCGGTGAGGGCGAGGAACACGTCGTCCAGCGAGGCCCGCTGGATGGTCACGTCGTTCACCCGCACCCCGGCCACGTCCAGGGCCCGCACCACCAGCGTGGTCAGCCCCTCGGAGGCCGCTACCGGCACGGACAGGCGCAGCCCGGCGTCGTCCGGCTGGACGCTGCCGGTGGCATACGGCTTGATCGCCACGATCGCCGCCTCGAGGTCGGAGCCCGCGGCCAGTACGACGTCCAGGTGCGCGCCGCCGACCGACGCCTTGAGCTGGTCCGGCGTGCCCTCGGCGATGACCCGGCCGCCGTCGATCACCGCTACCCGCTCGGCCAGCTGGTCGGCCTCCTCCAGGTACTGCGTGGTGAGCAGCAGCGTGGTCCCCTCGGCGGCCAGCCCCCGGACGATGTCCCAGGTCATGGCGCGGGCGTTCGGGTCCAGGCCGGTGGTGGGCTCGTCCAGGAACAGCACCGACGGGTAGCCGATCAGGCTGGCGGCCAGGTCCAGCCGGCGCCGCATGCCGCCGGAGTAGGTCTTGACCGCCCGGGTGGCCGCCTCGGTGAGGTCGAAGCGCTCGAGCATCTCGTCCGCCCTCCGCCGGGCCGCGCCCGGCGTGAGCCGGCTCAGCTGCCCGATCATGACCAGGTTGGCGCGCCCGGTGAGGTACTCATCCAGCGCCGCGTACTGCCCGGTCAGGCCGATCCGCCGCCGCACCTCGCCGGCCTGGGTCGCTACGTCGTAACCCAGGACCTGCGCCCGGCCCCCGTCCGGGCGCAGGAGCGTGGCGAACACGCGGACCGCGGTGGTCTTGCCCGCGCCGTTCGGCCCGAGCAGGCCGTAGACCGTGCCGGGCGGTACGGCCAGGTCGAACCCGGTCAGCGCCTTGGTTTTGCCGTAGTTCCTGACCAGGCCCTCCGCCGCGATGGCGGGCGTTTCGCTCATGGTCACTCCCCGTTGTCGTCTTCTCGTACGCTGTACGTCTCTAGTACGATGTACCATAGCAGTACGGTGTACGAGAGAGCAACATAGTTTCCCGAACGGGCGGGGGTCTCCCGCGCCATCATGGGGTACTCGCATTCGTGGGCGGCAGGAGGAACAGGCATGGACGCATCCGGCCAGCGCGGTGACCGCGCCGAGCATGTCCCGGCCGCCGCGCGTCCGAAGCCCGGCCAGCGCAGTGTGCCCGAGCGCACCGGCCCCGGCCAGGAGTCGTGGCCGTTCGGCCGGCCGCGGTATGCGTTCCCGCCTCCCGGCCGGGCCGTGCGCGACGAAAAGCACGAGCAGCGCATCGCCGAGCACATCCAGCGGCACAAGGAGCGCGGCGCCCGGCCGCCCCGCGACCGCGGCTTGTCCCGCGACGAGATCGTCCGCACCGCCATTGCCGTGGCCGATGCCGAGGGTCCGGAGGCGATCAGCATGCGGCGGATCGCGCGGGAGCTGCGCGCGGGGCCAATGTCGCTCTACTGGTACGTGGGGTCCAAGGAGGAACTGCTCAACCTGATGCTCGAGACGCTCGAGGCCGAGGTCGAGGCGCCCGAGCCGACCGGCGACTGGCGGGCTGACCTGCGGGTATTTGCCAACCAGATGCGCGAGGTGATGAACCGGCACCCGTGGGCGCTGGAGTTCATCGGCAGCCGCCCCCCAGCCGGGCCGAACGACGCCCGCAACCTCGAGCGACTGCTCGGCATCCTGGCCGGGCTGGACCTGGACGCCCGGCCGACCATGGACCTGCTGGGCGCGATCGCCACCTACGTGGTGGGCGCGGTCATCCGGGACGGGCAGGAGATCCGCGGCCAGCGCGAGCAGGAACAGGCCGAGGCCGCGATGACCCAGGAGATGCGGGACGCCGAGCAAGAGCGCTACCGGGACTGGTTCCGGGCCTCCGGCCAGTACCCGCAGATCGCGCGCCTGATGGAATCCGGCATCGACCCGGACGACCCGGCGACCAGGGACGAGCGGTTCGAGTTCGGCCTGGATGTCCTGCTGGACGGGGTCGCGGCGCAGGTGCACGCTAGCCCCCCGCCGCCGCCGGCCCAGCCGCTCCCGGCTCAGCCGGCGTCGGCTCAGCCGTCCCCGGCCCGGCCCGGTCTGGGTCGTGCTGCGCCCGCAGCCCAGTGATCATCAGCGCCAGCCCGTGCTCGAACCGCTGATCCGATGAGCCGAACGCTTCCAGCCCACTGACCGCAGCACCGATCAGCGGAAAATCCCCGCCGAGCCCCGCTCGGCCTGCTTGCGTCCCGTCGGCCGCAGGGCCGCCGCCCGCCGGAGCATCAGCCCCAGGAGTGTCGACGCCCGGCTCGGCCGTCTGGTCGGGCCGCCCGCTCTCGCCCTGGGTGTCCAGCGCCTCGCCGATCACGTAAGCGTTCAGCGCCAGCAGCGTGAGCAGCGCCTCGGGAGGCCTGAACCCCGCTTCGACCAACGCCGCGAGCTGGCGCTCGATGCCCGGCAGGGCCGGCTGGGTCGGCCGGTTGCCGGCCAGCATCAGCGCGCCGTCGCGGTGCGCCAGCAGCCCGGCGCGAAGCGCCCGNNGTCGAGCAGCTCGCGCTTGTCCCGCACGTGCCAGTACAGCGTCGGCGCCCGGATGCCGAGCCGCTCGGCCAGCCGCCGCAGCGTCAGCCCCTCCAGTCCGCCCTCATCAAGCAGCTCCAGCCCCGCGGCGACGATGCCATCCCTGGTGACGGCCACTAACCCTCCTCCAGCTGAATTCTCTAACGCTGTTAGAGTACCGTGATGATCGTGACTCTAACATCGTTCGGGAATGACCACGACGCAGCCACCGACGTCGACGTGGTCGTGGCCGGGGGAGGTCCGGTCGGCCTGATGCTGGCCTGCGAGCTGCGCCTCGGCGGAGCGAGCGTCCTCGTCCTCGAGCGCCTGGCCGAGATGGACCAGACCGTCAAGGCAGGCTCCCTCAACGTGCCACCCATCGAGGCCCTCTACCGCCGCGGCCTGCTCCCGCAGGTGCTCGAAGAGCAGCGGCGGATGCGCGAGTATTTCCAAGCCTTCGCCCGCCAGCGCCAGGCCCCGCCGCCCGCGCCGCCCGCGCCGCCCGCGCCGCCTCAGCCGCCCCGCTTCG
>PMST01000351.1:73487-74360 GCA_003168295.1 Actinomycetota bacterium | reverse complement strand
CGGGGAACCAGCGGGCCAGGTCTGGCTCGAACTTCAGGTCGTCGCCGATCACGCCCTTGACCTGCAGCTCAAGGGCGTTGTCCCGGCGTTCGCCGGAGATCGGCGCGAACGGGTAGAACGTGCCGCGCTTGAACAGGTAGACCAGCGCCAGCCTGCGCTCGGAATCGTCTTTGAAGGCGACCAGGGTGCAGAGCAGCTGGGGGCCGAAGCCGTTGTCCACCAGCGAGGAGTTGACCGCGTGCAGGTCGGTGACCAGCGCGTCGAGCTCGTCCGACATACGCGAGCTGACCAGCCAGTTGAACCCGTAGGAGTCCTTGGTGACCTCGACGGGCAGGCCGCCTTCGGCGCCCGAGCTCACGTCGAGCAGCTCGGTCACATCCTTTTGCACGTCGGAAAAGGATCTGCCCTCGACCGGGCGGAAGCACACCGAGCCGGAACCGGTGGGCTTGAAACCGGCTCCGGCATCGAGCGTGACCGCCGCCGACGGCAGCGCGAACAGGTCATCCAGCTTGGGCTGGACCGGTTTGGTCCGGCCAAGCAGAGTGTCGAGAAAGCCCACGAGCCGCCCTTACCCGGCCCGGCGGTTGAGCTGCTGCTGGACCTTGTCAAGCTCGGCCAGCCTGCGCTCGAGCGACGGGTGGGTGGAGAAGATGCTGGCCAGGCTCCCCTTGGGGGCCAGGTGCATCGCGGGCGCGAAGAAGAACGCGTTCATGGGCTGCGCAGTACGCAGATCCTGAGTCGGGATCCTAGCCATGTCCCCGCTGACCTTGACCAGCGCGCTCTTCAGCGCGCTCGGCTGGCCAGTGAGCAGCGCGCCGCTGCGGTCCGCAGACAACTCGCGGTACCTGGAGAGCATGCGGATCAGCACGAAGC
>PMST01000351.1:0-73452 GCA_003168295.1 Actinomycetota bacterium | reverse complement strand
AGAAGGCGACCCTGATCAGCAGCGCGGCGATGATGGCCAGGAACGAGGCGGCCGTCATGACCTGGACGTCCTTGTGCGCGACGTGCGACATCTCGTGCGCGATGACGCCCTCGAGCTCCTCGGGGTTCAGCTTGGCCATTAGGCCGGTAGTCACGCAGAGCACCGCGTGCTCGGAGTTGCGGCCGGTCGCGAAGGCGTTCGGGATATTCGAGTTGGCGATGGCCACCCGGGGCTTCGGCATGTCCGCCAGCGCGCAGAGCCGGTCCACGATGCCGTGCAGCTCAGGTGCCTCTTGCGGGGTGACCTCGCGGGCCCCGGCGGTCCGCAGCGCGATCTTGTCTGAGTAGAACAGCGATCCGATGGCGAAACCGCCGCCGAGGACCACCGCGAAAAGCACGATCGCGGCGTCAGACGCGTGATACGCGGTCCCGATGCCGATGATCGCGGCGATAAATGCGACAAACACCAGCCCGAGCAGGAACATGGTCGCGGTCATCCGCACCGTCAGTCCCCGGTCGGGTGCATATCTGGTACGCGCCGCCATGGCGCCACCTCCGTTCGGCCCACGGCTGGTGTTACCAGGCCGGAGCCAGCAGCATTATGTAGCTGAAATCTATACGTACAACGCTGAACCCGAGCCGAACGTTACCCGCAAGTATGCTCCAGCCCCTCAGCCCCTCCGCCCCGAGCCTTCAGCCCGGAATGAGGCCCTCGTCCGTGAGCAGCTTGCGCACCTCATCCATGCTCGAGTCCTGGTGCGGAAGGATCAGGTCGGACGGCTCCAGGGTATCCGGGGGCAGCGGTGAACCTTGCGCGCGAACCTCGGTCAGCAGGTCCGTCAGCGCGCTCTGGAAAGCCGGCTCATCACCGCGCTCGACGGCGGTCTCAAGCGCGTTATCCAGGTGATTCAGCTCGATCGTGGCGGTTTCGTCGACCCTGAACTGCCCTTCGCCGAGGATCCTGACGATCACGATCCCTCACCGTCCTGCGGCTGATCGTTCGCGCTGGGCAGATCCGACACCGGGATCCCGGCGGGCTGGGCGGCCTGCTGGGGCGCGGCTTGCTGGGGATTCTGGGTCGGGGCGGGCGGAGCGTACGGGGCCGACTGAGCCTGCCCCTGGCCGCCGTTGGCCGCCTGGCCGTCGCCGTTGGGGCCAGAACCCTCGAGCTGCTTCGGCGCGCTGGCGGCGATCTCGCCCCTGAGCCTGCGCAGCTCGCTTTCGACGTCGCTGTTCGCGCTCAGCTGATCCAGCTCGGCCTGAATGTCGTCGCGCCGGCCGCCCACGTCGTCCAGCGCGCCCGAGGCCATCAGTTCGTCGATCGCGCCGGCCCGGGCCTGCATCTGGGCAGTCTTGTCCTCGGCGCGCTGGATCGCCATGCCGACGTCGCCCATCTCCTCGGAGATGCCGGAGAACGCCTCGTTGATCCTGGTCTGCGCCTCGGCCGCGGTGTAGGTGGCCTTGATGGTCTCCTTCCTGGTGCGGAAGGCGTCAACCTTGGCCTGCAGGCGCTGCGAGGCAACGGTCAGCTTCTCCTCTTCGGCCTGCAGCTGGGCGTACTGCCCCTGCAAGTCGTTCAGCTGGCCCTGCGCGGACGACTTGCGCGTCAGCGCATCCCTGGCCAGGTCCTCGCGCCCCAGCCCGAGGGCCTTGCGCGCCTGGTCGTCCAGCTTGTTCGCCTGCTGCTGCAGCTGGTTCATCTGCAGCTCGACGCGCTTGCGCGAGGTGGCGACGTCCGCGACACCGCGGCGGACCTTCGTCAGCAACTCCAGCTGCCGCTGGTAGGAATAGTCAAGGGTCTCACGAGGGTCTTCCATCTTGTCCAGGGCCTTGTTGGCCTTGGCCTTGAAGACAAGCTGAACCCGCTTCATCACGCCCATACGCGCGGCCGTCCCCTTCATTAACATCTTTGGCCGCCACCAGGCCGCGCGACCGGGCCGATGTGGCCGGCACCCGGCTAGACGGCGGACGAGCCCGTGCGACTAGTCGCATTCCACCCTACGCGGTCACCCGCATGCGAGCTACCACGTCGCGGGAGGCGTAGGGCGCGCAGTTCTCTTTATTCTTCCCCTTTCCCGCGGGGAAAGCTTCCCGCGGGGGGTACCACCGGTAGCGGCAGCGCGCACCATTTCGTACTGGGCTCTAAGCTATGCGCGTGTTCCGACGCCGTAGCGCCGGCGCGACGGACGGCACGGCCCAGGATTCCCCGGGCGCGCCGAGCCCGGACGCACCGGCCGACAATAAGACAGCCCGCTCCCCCGCCGAGGCGGCCAAGGGACGGCCCACCCCCAAGCGCAGCGTGGCCGAGGCTAAGCGGCGCCAGCCGATCACCGGATCGCGCGCGCCGGCCGCTCCGCGTACCCCCGAGGATAAAGCCAAGGCCCGCGCCGGCCGGGCGACCAAGTACGACGCGATGAAGCGCGGTGAGGCCTGGGCACTGAACCCGCGCGACCGCGGTCCCACCCGCGCGCTCGCCCGCGACTTCATCGACTCCAAGCGCCGGATCAGCGAGTACTACATGTACGTGCTGGTCATCCTGCTCGCCGCCGTGTTCCTGCGGAACAGCAAAGCGCAGGAGATCATCTCCCCCCTGGTGCTGGTGCTTGTTGTCGTCATCCTCCTCGACGCCTTCATGATCCGCCGCAGCCTGACCAGGCTGATCGCCGAGCGGCTGCCAGGCGAGTCGACCAGGGGCCTGACCTTGTACGCGACGATGCGGGCGCTGCAGATACGGCGGTTCCGGGTGCCGGCCCCGCGGGTCCGGCCCGGCCAGAAGTTCTAAAGTGAGGGATCATGGAATACCGACACCTTGGTAAAAGCGGCCTAGTCATCAGCGAGATCGCGTACGGGAACTGGGTCACCCACGGATCGCAGGTAGAAGAGCAGGCCGCGGCCGAGTGCGTCCGGGCCGCGCTTGACGAGGGCATCACCACGTTCGACACCGCCGACGTCTACGCGGGCGGGCGGGCCGAAGAAGTCCTCGGCCGGGCGCTGCACGGCGTGCGACGCGAATCGCTCGAGATTTTCACCAAGGTGTACTGGCCGACAGGCGACGGCCGGAACGACCGCGGCCTGTCGCGCAAGCACATCTTGGAATCGGCCCACGCCTCGCTGCGCAGGCTGCAGACCGACTACATCGACCTGTACCAGGCGCACAGGTACGACTCCGAGACCCCGATCGAGGAGACCATGCGCGCCTTCGACGACCTCGTCCGCGCGGGCAAGGTCCTGTACGTGGGCGTGTCCGAGTGGCGGGCGGAGCAGATCGCCGCCGCGCTCAAGGTCGCCGACGAGCTCGGCCTGGACCGGATCGTGTCGAACCAGCCGCAGTACAACATGCTGTGGCGGGTCATCGAGGCCGAGGTCGTTCCGCTGTGCGAGAAGGAAGGCATCGGCCAGCTCGTATTCTCGCCGATCGCGCAGGGCGTGCTGACCGGCAAATACGCGCCGGGGGCCGCGCCGCCGGCGGAGTCTCGCGCCACGGATCCCTCGGGTTCGACCTTCATCAAGCGGTGGCTCACGGACGAGACGCTGAAGGCGGTGCAGCAACTCGAGCCGCTGGCTGCCGAAGCCGGCCTTTCGCTGGCCCAGCTCGCGGTGGCCTGGGTGCTGCAGAATCCGAACGTGTCCGCCGCCCTTATCGGCGCCACCCGGCCGCAGCAGGTACGGGAGAACGTGAAGGCGGCTGGCGTACGGCTAGAACCCGGCCTGATGAGCAGGATCGACGAGGTCCTCGGCCAGGTGATCGTGCGCGATCCGGCTCGTACCGCCAGCCCGGCCTTGCGGCCCTAGCCTTGCGGCCCTAGCCTTGCGGCCTAGTCTTCGGGCCGGAGGATCATCGGGCCGTACTCGGCCTTGGTGTCGTCGAAAAGCGTGACCTGATCCACGCCGGACGCGAGCAGCGCACGCCAGTTCTCGCCCAGCCAGCTCTCCGCGTCACCCTGGCTGGCGAAGATGGCCTCTTGCAGGTCATCGGTGGTGATCGCGGTGCCGTCCGCCTTCTCGTAGCGCCAGGTCCAAGGCATCGGGTTATGGCCTCCCTCGTCGTATGTGCTGACTGAGGTTAGCTCAGGGCGCCTAAGGCGCAGAACAAGATGGCCCAGACGGCCTTGCCGCGGCCGGTGACCGGGCTCCAGCCCCAGACGTCGCTCAGCGCGTCCACCATCTGCAGGCCGCGGCCTGCCTCTTCGTTCCGGTCCGGCAGCCTGAGCACCGGGGCGGTATCGGAGGGGTCGAGCACCGCGCACATGACCTCACCGGTCCTGCGCAGCAACCGCAGGCCAAGGGGCTGCCCGGATCCGATGCACCGCGCGGCGTGGGACACCGCGTTGGCCACGAATTCGCCCACGATGGCTTCCGCGTCGTCCGCCAGCGAGGCCAGGCCCCAGTCCTTCAGCGTGTTCCTGGTGAATTTCCTGGCGGTCCGACCCGATTGGGCACCGGCGCTGAGGGTGCAGGCCGCCACCGCGGGTGAATCCCACCAGTCGGATGGCATCCGGACCACGCGAGGGCGCCCCGGGGCGCAAGACAACTTCGCGTCCAAGTCGAGCGGACGACGTATGGCAGGATCGACCTTGGTCCGTGTCGGCAACCCTACTTGGCTCAAGCCCATCGCGACCCCGCGAAGCGTAATGCGACAATCCCGGCTGATTGACGCAACCTCATCCTCCCCGACATTACGCGATCGATGCAAGACCAAATGCACGTTCATTTGTAACGTGCAGCTCACAGCGATGCAGGTCAAAAAGTTTTCGCCAAACGTCCCGGCTAAAATTTGCCTCACCTGGCGAGACGCCCAGCCGGTAGCGGCACTCACGCTACCGGTAACTTAAAGTAGTCGGGGGCGCTCCGGCGGCGGCTTCGCTCGCCGGGCACTATCGTGGGCATGGCTTGCCCCTGTTCCTCCGCTCGGCCTGGCTGGGAGCCGCTGATGCTTGTCGCTGGCGTCGATTCATCCACTCAGTCCACTAAGGTGCTGCTCTGCCAGGCCGACGATGGCACCATCGTCGGGCAGGCCAGCGCCCCGCATCCGGACGGCACCGAGTGCGATCCGGAGCTGTGGTGGGATGCCCTGGTCAAGGCGGGGGTCGGGCTGCTCGACCGCGCGGACGCCATCGGGGTGGCCGCGCAGCAGCACGGCATGGTGGTCATAGACGAGGCCGGCCAGGTGATCCGGCCCGCCCTGCTCTGGAACGATGTCCGCTCCGCGCCGCAGGCCCGGGAGCTCATCACCGAACTCGGCGGCCCGCGGCAGTGGGCACGGCAGACCGGGAGCGTCCCGACCGCCTCCTTCACGGTCACCAAGCTGCGCTGGCTGGCGGAGCACGAACCTGAGGCCGCCGCCAGGACCGCACGGGTGCTGCTCCCGCACGACTGGCTGACCTGGCGGCTGGCGGGCCGCGCCGCCGAGCCGGCGACCGATCGCGGCGACGCCTCAGGCACCGGCTACTTCTCCCCCGCCACCGGCCGCTGGCGACCCGAGCTGGCGCAGGCCGCACTCGGCAGGCCGGTCGGCCTGCCGAGGCTGGCCGGCCCGGCCGAGGTCGTGGCCACCACCCCGGCCGGCACGCCGCTTTCCGCGGGAACCGGGGATAACATGGGCGCCGCGCTCGGCCTTGGCCTGGACCCGGGCGAAGTCGTCGTCTCGATCGGCACCTCGGGCACCGCCTACGCGGTCGCCGACCAGGCCGCGGCCGACGAGACCGGCGCGGTGGCCGGCTTCGCCGATGCCACCGGGCACTTCCTGCCGCTGGTGGCTACGATCAACGCCGCCCGGGTGCTGACCGTCACGGCCAGGATGCTGGGCACCGACGTGCAGGGCCTGGATCTCCTGGCCCTGGCCGCCCCGCCCGGGGCCCAGGGCCTGACCCTGCTGCCCTATCTCGACGGTGAGCGTTCCCCGAACCGGCCGGACGCCCACGGCGTGTTGCGCGGGATGACGAGCACCAACACCACGCCCGAGAACCTGGCCCGGGCCGCGGTCGAGGCCGTGCTCTGCTCCCTCGCGGACGCCATCGACAACCTGGCCGACTGCGGGATCACTGCGCAGCGGGTGATCCTCATCGGAGGCGCCGCCCGGTCGCCGGCCGTCCGCCAGATCGCCCCGTCGATCTTCGGCGTGCCGGTGACCGTGCCGGAACCCGCGGAGTACGTGGCGCTCGGCGCCGCCCGGCAGGCCGCCTGGGCCGCGAGCGGCGCCGGCCTGCCCCCGGACTGGCCGCTAGCGGGGACAACCGCCGAGTACACCGCGGAACCCGCTCCGGAGGTCCGCCAGCGGTACGCCTCGCTTCGTGACGACACTGCTAGCTGGTAAAACTGCTAGCTGGTAAACATGCAGACTCCAGGGGCACCACAGGAAAGGACCGGCCGTGAGCACGGAGTACGTTCCCTCGCGCGAGGACCACTTCTCGTTCGGCATCTGGACGGTTGGATGGCAGGGTGTCGACGTCTTCGGCACCGCCGTCCGCCCGCCCATGCCCGCCGAACGCGCCGTGTACAAGCTGGCGGAACTCGGCGCCTACGGCGTGAACTTCCACGATAACGACGTGTTCGCCTTCGACGCCACGGCCGCGGAACGCGATGAGCGCATCGGCGCGTTCCGCAAGGCGCTGGCCGAGACCGGGCTCGTCGTGACGACGGCCACCACCAACCTGTTCGGCCACCCGATGTTCAAGGACGGCGCGTTCACCGCCAACGAGCGGGAAATCCGGCGCTTCGCCCTGGCTAAGGTGATGCGCAACCTGGACCTGGCGGCGGATCTCGGCGCTAAGACTTACGTCTTCTGGGGCGGCCGCGAAGGCGCCGAGTCGGGCGCCGCCAAGGACATCCGCGCCGCCCTTGACCGGTACGCCGAGGGGCTGAACCTGCTCTGCGAATACGTCCAGGAGCAGGGCTATGACATCCGTTTCGCGATCGAGCCGAAGCCGAACGAGCCGCGCGGTGACATCCTGCTGCCTACCGTGGGGCACGCGCTGGCGTTCATCAACGGGCTGGAGCACGGCTCGATGGTGGGCGTGAACCCCGAGATCGGCCACGAGGAAATGGCCGGGCTGAACTACGCGCACGGAATCGCCCAGGCGATGTGGCACGGCAAGCTGTTCCACATCGACCTGAACGGGCAGCACGGACCGAGGTTCGACCAGGACCTGCGGTTCGGGGCCGGGGACGTGCGCGGGGCGTTCTGGGTCGTGGACACGCTGCTGGCCGGCGGATACGACGGGCCGGTCCACTTCGACTACAAGCCGCCGCGCACCGAGGACGACGAGGGCGTCTGGGTGTCAGCCGCCGCGTGCATGCGCAACTACCTGATCCTGCGGGCCAAGGCGCGGGCGTTCCGGGCCGACCCGGAGGTGATCGAGGCGTTGCGGGCCTCCGGGGTCGCCCAGCTCTCCACCCCGACGCTCGAACCCGGCGAGACCTGGCGCGACGTGCGCGAGGCCACCGCCGACATCGACGCCCTAGCGGCCCGCGGCCTAGCCTACGAGCACCTAGACCAGCTCGCCCTGGAACACCTGTACGGCGTCCGCTGACGGGGCGTCCGAGGCCGGGTCAGGTCGCCGCCTGATCCTCTTCGGGAACCGCCCCGTCCGCGCTGGCCTCCTCGACCGCGCTGGCCTCCGCGTCAGCCAGGGCCTCCGCCTCCGCAATGGCCCGAGCGTCAGCCCGGACCGCCCGGCCCTCGACGTAGACGCGCATCATCCGGCGTTGCGACCGGATCTGGAAGAAGACGATCACGACGACCAGCCCGATGGAGATCCACAGGCCGTAGTGCGAGATGGTCTGCGCCACCACGACCGCGCGATGGCCGAGCTCGTAGCCGAGGCCGACCAGCGTGCCCGCCCACAGCAGTGAGCCGATCACGTCCAGGATGATGAACGTGACCAGCCGCATCCCCGCCCAGCCGGCGATGACATAGATGATCGCGTTCGGGATGGGCAGGAACTGACTGATCAGGACGGCGGGCCAGGTGAATTTGCGACCCCAGCGATCTACCCGGCCCATGTACTTGGCCCCGCGGTTCCGCTTGCCGGACAGCATCGCGATGATGCGCTCGCCCCACAGCCGGCCCGCCCACCAGTAAAGCGGATCGAACTTCATCAGCCCGGGTACGGCGGCCAGCAGCGCCACGACCAGCGACCCGTGCCCGACGCGGGCGAACGCCGCGGCGGCGATGATCGCCTCGGTGCTTCCGTTCAGCAGCTCGCTCAGCACCGGATGGGTGCCGAGCAGCGAAGCACGGAACGGCAGCATCACGTAGTAGAAGATCCCGCTGAGCATGATGCCCGCCCAGCACAAGATGTCAGCCCGGCGCGCCTTGCCGGCCCACGGGATCCGCGGGTCCTCCCACGGCTCCTCTTTGGTTTCCACCTTGGGTCCGGCTCCGGCGTCCCCCGCGGCCGTAGCCTGTTCTTCCACCAAGACACGTTATAACGAATCGCGGCTACTTGTTTCTTTTGGCCGAACGGGCCGTGGTGGCAGCCACCTGTCTCCGCCTCCCCGGCCCGGGCCGTTATGCGCCATGATGGCCTTCGTGACTGATGACCCGTACGCCGCCGCGGCGACCAGCGCCGCCCGCCTCACCGACCAGACCGGCCCGCATGACGTCGCGGTCGTTCTCGGCTCGGGCTGGACGCCCGCCGCCGACGCGATCGGCACCACGGAGGCGGAGATCCCGCTGGCCGAACTCGGCGGGTTTCCCGGGCTGTCGGTGCCGGGTCACTCCCCCGCGGTGCGCTCGGTCGTCGCGGGGCCGCTGCGGGTCCTGGTGTTTCTCGGCCGGGTGCATATGTACGAGGGGCTTTCGCCGGCCGCCGTCGTGCACGGCGTGCGCACGGCGGTATCGGCGGGCTGCCGGACCGTGGTGCTGACCAACGCGGCGGGCGGGATCCGGGCCGGGCTCAGCGTCGGGCAGCCGGTGCTGATCAGCGACCACCTCAACCTGACCGGCAAGTCGCCGCTGTTCGGGCCCGCGCCGCCGGTCGGCCAGCGGTTCGTGGACCTGACGGACCTGTACTCGGCCAGGCTGCGGGTGCTGGCCCGCGACGCCGACCCGAGCCTGGCCGAGGGGGTCTACGCGATGCTGCCCGGTCCGCACTACGAGACCCCCGCCGAGATCACCATGCTGGCCAGGCTCGGCGCCGACCTGGTCGGCATGTCGACCGGTCTGGAGGCGATTGCCGCCCGCCAGATGGGGGCCGAAGTGCTGGGCATCTCCCTGGTCACGAACCTGGCGGCGGGCCTGGCCGGGCACGGCTTGTCCCACGCCGAGGTCATCGAGGCCGGCCAGGCCTCCGCCAGCCGGATGGGCGCGCTGCTGGCCGGGATCCTGCCCCGGGTCTAACCGCGCCAGCGCGTGGCCGGCCAGCCCGTGGTCAGCGAGCGGCGCGTGGTGATCGGTGTCGTCCAGCGGGTCGGCGTGCACCAACGCGGCCGTGAGCCTGGGTACCGCGTGGATCAGCGCGTGTTCGGCCCGGACCGCGATGTCGTGGGCCTGGACAACCGAGCCGTGCGGATCGACACCGATCTCGCACTCGGCCCGGAGCGCGTGGCCGATCCAGCGCAGCCGCACCTGGCCGACGTCCAGCACGCCGGGAGTGGCGCGCAAGATCGCCTCGACCTTCTCGGTCAGGGCCGGGTCCACGCTGTCCATGAGCCGGCGGCCGACCTCGCGGGCCGCCTGCCATCCCACCGCCAGGATCGCCACGGTGATGAGCAGGCCGACGACCGGGTCGGCCCAGGTCCAGCCGATCGCCACCCCGCCCGCACCGACGAGCACGGCCAGCGAGGTATACCCGTCGGTGCGGGCGTGCAGGCCGTCGGCGACCAGCGCCGCGGAGCCGATCCGGCGCCCGGTCCTGATGCGGTAGCGGGCCACCACCTCGTTGCCTGCGAAGCCGAGCGCAGCCGCGACCGCGACCGCGATCAGGTGCGTCACCGGGTGCGGGTGCAGCAGCCGGCTGACCGCGACGAAGGCCGCCGCGGCGGAGGACAGCACGATCACCGCGACGATGCCGATGCCGGCCAGGTCCTCGGCCCGCCCGTAACCATAGGTGTACCGGCGGGTGGGACGGCGCCGCCCGAGCAGGAACGCGATACCGAGAGGCACCGCGGTCAGCGCGTCGGCCGAGTTATGCAGCGCGTCGCCGAGCAGCGCGACCGAGCCGGACAGGGCGACCACCACCGCCTGCGCGCATGCCGTCGCGCCCAGCACGGTCAGCGAGATCCGCAGCGTTCGCATGCCTTCGGCCGAGCCCTCGAGCACCTCGTCCACCCCGCTGTCGTGCGAATGCGAATGCAGTCCGACCGCGTGCCGGGCGCGCGCCCACAGTCCCCCGCCCCGGTGGTCGTGCCCGTGATCGTGCTCGTGCCCGTGGTCATGTTCGTGTTCGTGTTCGTGTTCGTGACCGTGTTCGTGGCTGGCCGGGTGCTGCTGGTCCCTCATCTTTCCAGGATGACCCGAAAAACGCCTTGCAGCACCTCGACACCAGCCATCGTCGCGCTGCTGCAAAAGCCTCGCAGGTCGGGCCCGCCGGCAGATAATGGTTCGCGGAGGATCTGAGGATGAATGACGGGGACCGGCTGGCGGTGCCGGAGACGGCGGCGCGGATGGTCGCGGCGGCGACCGCCTTGCTGGCGGCGCTGACCGCGGCACAGCGAGAGCAGGCCTGCTTCGCCTTCGGCGACGAGCGACGCGACTGGTCGTTCGTACCCGCGCGGGACCGAGGCGGCCTGCCCATCGGCGCGCTCGACGACGGCCAGCGCAGGCTCGCGCACGAGCTGATCGTGACCGGCACGAGCCTGCCGGGGTACACGAAGGTCGTCTCGGTGATGGCCATGGAACACGTGCTGCGGGCGCTCACCCCGGCCGCCGCCGACCTGTTCAACCCGGAACGGTATTGCTTCAAGGTGTTCGGTGCGCCGGGCGAGAACGAGTGGGGCTGGCAGTTCGCCGGGCATCACGTGTCGCTTAACTTCACGGTCGTCAGCGGTCGTTACATCTCGCCCACCCCGTGCCTGCTGGGGTCCGAGCCGGCCAGTTACGGGATACTGGCGCCGCTGGCCGATGACGAGGAACTCGGGTTCCGCCTGGTGCGCTCACTCGATACCGCCCAGCGGGCCGCCGCGATCATCTGGCACCGTTCGCCGCCCGACTTCGCCACCCGGATCGTGTCCAGGATCGGGGACACTGAGCGGCCTGACCCTGTGTTCGGCCCTGAGCCGGACTACCGGCTGAGCGAGCACGAACGCGACATCCTCAGCTACGTCCGGGCCAGTCCCAAGGGGCTGTCCGCCGGCCAGCTGAACCTGCGCCAGCTTGACGAGCTCGCCGCCATCGTCGGGGCCTTCGCGCGGCGGCTGCCGGACGAGGTAGCCGGGGTCCAGATGCGGGAGCTCGAGCGCGCCGGGCTGGACAACCTCACCTTCGCCTGGGCGGGCGGCACCGAACCCGGGGAGCGGCATTACTTCCGCGTCCAGGGGCCGACGCTGCTCATCGAGCACGACAACACCCAGGCGAACGGCAACCACATTCACTCGGTGTGGCGGAACCCGGCCGATGATTTCGGCGACGACGTGCTGGCCGAGCACTACCGCCGCCATCATCCGGGCTGACGTCCTGCTGGCGTGTCCGCGTCGGTGCCCCCCTAGGGCACCATGTATGGTCGCGCAGCTGGTGGAATCCGGCCGGGACATCCTGGCCGAGATCGATGCCGATCCGGCCACCGTCGGCAAGCTCCTCAGCGCGGTCAGGGAGGAGCGCTCCGGCCTGGTGCTTGGCCTGGTCCACGCCGGTCAGTTCACCCTCGGCATCGGCAACGACCCGGTCATCGCGGCCGGCGACCGCCTGCTGATCGCCGAGGAGGCGTCCCGGCACAAGCCTCGCCGCTAGCCCTTTTGGGAAAGCCAGTCTGACACGATGCCGCACCGCAGTTTGGCTACGGCATGCCGGATGACGCCGGGGCCTCAGGGGCTGGACCCTGGGCGGGCGTCATCCGGTGCTTGGTTCCGCTGGTGTTCCGGTGGGCCGGTTCGCCGGGCGGCGGGTAGCTGCGGGGGCCGCGGATCTGGCCCAGTTCGTGCGCTGCTGCTGCCCTTGACNNCTGTGGCTGCGCAGCACCTTGGACCGGTCGCGGTTCCACGCGGTGGTGGTCCCGTCGGCGTTGCGGACCAGGGTCCAGCCCTTCCGGTGAATCATGATCTGATGGTGGAAGAAGCAGATCAGGATGCAATTATCGAGACTAGTTTCGCCTCCGTGCCCCTTGTGCTTGAGATGATGCACCTCGCAGGCTGAGGCGGGCTGGTCACAGCCCCCGGCCCACTGGCACTTACGGTCCCGGGCCTTGACCGCATTGCGGATCCCGGCCGGGACATCGTTGCTGTAGCCGATGTCGAGCGGCTGGCTGGGACCGCCGAGCCGGGCCCCGAGCTCGCGGCGGCGCAGGAAGCTCGCGAGCCCGCCGGGGCCCGAGAGCAAGGCGACGGCCCGGCCGATGATCTCCCGCTCGAGCGACTCGCGGCTCAGCCCGGGCGGCAGCGGCTGCCGATCCGGCACCGGCTCCCCCAGGCCGGCCGGGTCCGGGTCCCTGTGGTCCGAGGCGGGGTGGTCCGGGTCGGTGGAGGGGCGGGGGCCGGGGGCGGGGGTGCAGCGGCCGAGGCCGTGACCCGCCAGCCGCACGCAGAACCGGACCAGGTCCTCCAGCACGCCCGGATCCACGGTGCCCAGCACCACCGGGGTCACCGACGCATCGCACGCGAACCCCTCCGCGGCCTCGTCCTCCAGCCACACCCCGCCGTCACTGCCGCCCTCTGAGGCGGCCGCGCGGGCCGCCGCCCACGCGCCCCGGACCTCCTCGGTCCACTGCTTTTGCAGGGCGGAGCCGACGTCGAGGTCGGTTAGGTCTTTCAGGTGAATATGCCCGGTCACCCGGACCGGCTGCCCCGCCCGCTCCGGCAGCAGGCCCGCCGCGACCAGCCGCCGGCACGCCTCCTCCAAAGCGTCGTGATACCGCTGCACATGACTGCGGTCATCCTCCGCGCCCCGCGGCGCCGACAGCGCGTCCAGCACCGCGGTCACCACCGCCGCGCATTCGGGACTCAGGTCGCCGGTCAGCACGCCGGCGCCGCCGAAGGTGGTCTCCAGCTTGACCGCGCGGTCCTCAAACCGGTGGCCGTCCTCATCGGGCACATCGGGCCGGGACCGGGCCTCGATCTCGGCGGCCAGCGCGGCCAGGTCCGGCAGTTCCATCCCCATCAGCGCGGCGCTGACCAGGATCGCGTCCGCGCTGTCCCGGCAGTCCTCAGGCAGCTTGTCGGTCCAGTGGCAGATGGTGCGGGCGTAGGACCGTGAGAACAGGCCCCCGGCCGCCAGCGCGGCGATGACCCGGGGGTTGGTGCCGGTCCGACGGGACCAGCCGGTGTGCTCGACCGCGGTGCCCTTGGTGACGCGGGTCTGGTGCATCAGCCAGGACCGGGCGCTGTAGTCGCCGTCGGCGCAGTAGCCCTGGGAGGCGATGAACGCGGCCAGGACCGAGGCCCGCGCGGCGGTGCCCATCGCGTCGGCCCGCTCCAGCGTGTAAAGGCACTGGGCCTGGACCTCGGCCGGCATCTGGGTCGCATCGGCGGCGGCCAGGTAGGCCAGGGCGGAGGTCAGCATCCCCAGTGCCTCGCTGGTGCTGGCGGGCGGCGCGGGCGTGGTCATGGCGGTGCTCACCTCCCCTCCGGGCGGCGCGGGCGGGTGGTTCCCCTGGGGGCTGGCTGGCGGCCGGGGTCTTTGTAGCTTTCTAGTTCGATTCTAGGGGATGGCTACGACATTTCAGGGGAACGACACGGCGGAACAAGCGAACAGGTTTCCCGGTGACAGTTACATCCGGGATAGTTCATGGAGTCAGCATTCGAAGGGAACGTGACGAGAGGCGACCGGGCTAGATGGGCTGGCTGAGGTTGACCGTGTTGCCGTCCGGGTCCTGGATGTGAGCGACTCGCTGGCCCCAGGGCATGTCGTTCGGCGCGCCGAGCACGCGTCCGCCCAGGGCTTCCACGTGCTCAAGCAGGCCGTCTACATCTCCGACGTCTAGGTCGGCGATGTTCACGTTGAGCAGGATCCGCTGCGGGGCGTCGATGTGGGCATCTCCGTCCGCCACCACGCCGAGCTCGGCATTGCCGATCCTGAGGCCAACGTAGAAGGCGGGGCCGTCTTCCGGGACGCGCGAGACCTCCTCGGCGCCAAACAGGGCCTTATAGAAGGCGAGCAACAGCGGCAGGCTCGGGGTCACGATTACCGGCTGAAGCGTGGACGGCATTCTTCCTCCTCGCCGCGGCGCAACCCGCGCGGACGATTACCAGACAGAATCTCGTTTCTTCCCCGGCTTAGCGTTCACCATGCGCGGCTGACGATGCATATGTGTCACGGCAACGGTAGCGGGTCACCGGTCAGGGTGGAGGCGTAACGACGTCCGGACGGAGTGGTCCACACCAAGACCTCAGGGCTCGGCCGGTCGAGCTTCCAGCCTCGCGGTACCTCCGCGCGGCCGCGTTCGATGTCGGCCGCGAGGCGGGCCATCGACACAAAGGCCGACTCGCCGTCATCGATTTGGTCCTGGTAGTACCGTTCCTCCTCCTCGATGTCATCCCACTCGTCGAAATCCTCGTCGTCGAGGCCGTCGTCGTCGAGGCCGAGAAGGTGACGCTCGTACGTCTGCCTTCGCCAGGTAAGGGAATCGAACATCGGTCGTCTCCTAACGATGTAGGTCGAATTATTTTTCGTAGAAGAGATTATCAGTAAATTGGCCCCATGCAAGTACCAAATAGGACATAAATTTGAAAGAAACGCGTGAGGTAAAAGTGATCCCGGAGATGCCCGGGTCCTGGGCCAGACGGCTCAGGTTCCGGCTGGGTGCCAGACGGTCTTGGTCTCCAGGTAGGCGAACATGCGCTTCAAGCCAGGAGGCAGAGCCCAGTCCTCGTCGCCGATCCGGACGACACGCTTGAGGTTCTCGGCCGCGGCCACGGCTAGGTCGTCGGCCAGTTCATCCGGCGCTCCGCACAGGTCTATGGCATTGACGTCCATGTGCGAGGCCAGCCAAGGCGCGACCTCGGCTGTGCGGCCGGTCAGCACGTTGATCACGCCGCCGGGGACATCGGAGGTGGCGAGCACCTCGGACAGCGACACAGCGGGCAGCGGGAACCGCTCGCTGGCCAGCGCCACCACCGTGTTGCCGCTGACGACCGCGGGCGCGACCACCGATACGAAGCCAAGCAGGCTCGAGGCCTCCGGCGCGATCACCGCCACCACGCCCGTCGGCTCGGGCAGCGAGAAGTTGAAGTAGGGGCCGGCCACCGGATTGGTCGCGCCGCGCACCTGAGCGATCTTGTCCGCCCAGCCCGCGTACCACACCCACCGGTCAATGGCCGCGTCCACCAGGGCCTCGGCCCGCCGCGGCCCCAGCCCCTCGGCCGCGCGCACTTCGGCGACGAACTGCGCCCGCCTGCCCTCAAGCAGCTCGGCGACGCGGTAGAGCACCTGGCCCCGGTTGTAGGCGGTCGCCGCGGACCAGCCGCCGAACGCCTTGCGTGCGGCCGCGACGGCGTCCCGCGCATCCTTGCGCGAGGCCATCGCCGCGTTGGCCGCGAACCCGCCCTTGTGGTCGGTCACCACGTAGGACCTTCCGCTTTCCGAACGGGGGAAAGCCCCGCCGATATAGAGCTTGTAGGTCTTCCGCACGGCGATCCGTGCCTCGGCCAGCTCAGACATCGAGATAAGCCTCCAGCCCGTGCCGGCCGCCTTCCCGGCCGTAACCGGATTCCTTGTAGCCGCCGAACGGGGACGTCGGATCGAACTTGTTGAACGTGTTAGCCCACACCACGCCGGCCCGCAGCCGGGAGGTCATCCACAAGATCAGCGATCCCTTGTCCGTCCACACCCCGGCTGACAGCCCGTACGGCGTGTTGTTGGCCTTCTCCACCGCCTCGGCGGGAGTCCGGAACGTCAGTACGGACAGTACCGGCCCGAAGATCTCCTCACGCGCGATGCGATGCGCCTGCGACACCCCGGTGAACACGGTCGGCGGGAACCAGAAGCCCTTCACGGGCAGATCGCACGGCGGTGACCACCGCTCCGCGCCCTCCGCCTCGCCGACCTGCGACAGCTCACGGATCTTGGCCAGCTGGGCCGCGGAGTTGATGGCACCCACGTCGGTGTTCTTGTCCAGCGGGTCGCCCAGCCGCAGGGTTCCCAGCCGCCGCCGCAGCGCCGCCAGCACCTCGGAGTAGACGGATTCCTGCACCAGCAGCCGGGATCCGGCGCAGCATACGTGGCCCTGGTTGAAGAAGATGCCGTTCACGATCCCCTCGACGGCCTGGTCGATGGGCGCGTCCTCGAACACGATGTTGGCGGCCTTGCCGCCTAGCTCGAGGGTCAGCTTCTTGTGCGTAGGGGCGCAGGCCCGGGCGATTTCCTTGCCGACCTCGGTGGAGCCGGTAAACGCCACCTTGTCGATGCCGGAATGGGTCACCAGAGCACGGCCGGTCTCCCCCGCGCCGGTGACGATGTTGACCACGCCGGGCGGCAGATCGGCTTGCTGGCAGATCTCCGCGAACGCCAGCGCGGTCAGCGGCGTCGTCTCGGCCGGCTTGAGGACCACGGTGTTGCCGCAGGCCAGCGCGGGGGCGATCTTCCACGCCAGCATGAGCAGCGGGAAGTTCCACGGGATGACCTGGCCGGCCACGCCGAGCGGGCGCGGCGCCGAGCCGTATCCCGCGTACTCCAGCTTGTCGGCCCAGCCCGCATAGTAGAAAAAGTGCGCGGCGACGAGCGGGATGTCGACATCACGTGATTCACGGATGGGCTTGCCGTTGTTGAGCGACTCAAGCACGGCAAGTTCACGAGCTCTTTCCTGAACGAGCCTGGCGATACGGAATAGGTACTTGGCTCGCTCGGTCCCTGGCATGAGCGCCCAGGTGTGCTCGTAGGCCTTACGTGCGGCGGTTACCGCCCGGTCCACGTCGGCAGGGCCAGCCTCGGTCACCTCGGCCAGTACCTCTTCGGTGGCCGGCGAGATGGTCTTGAACGCGCGGCTGTCGACGCCGGGGGTGAACTCGCCGCCGATGAAAAGACCGTACGACTCGCGCAGCGAAACGACGGCCCGCGACTCCGGAGCCGGTGCGTACTCGAACTTTCCCATGTCAGTCCAGGGTGAAGTAGTCGGGGCCGGAGTAGCGTCCGGTGGCTAGCTTGGTGCGCTGCATGAGCAGGTCGTTCAGCAGGCTGGAGGCGCCGAGACGGAACCAGCGGGGGTCCAGCCAGTCCTCCCCCGCCGTCTCGTTGACCAGGACCAGGTAGCGCAGGGCGTCCTTGGCGGTGCGGATACCGCCGGCGGCCTTGACGCCGACCTGGCGGCCGTGGTCCTCGCGGAAGTCGCGGACGGCCTCCAGCATGACCAGGGTCACCGGGAGCGTGGCGGCCGGGGTGACCTTGCCGGTCGAGGTCTTGATGAAGTCGGCGCCCGCCAGCATGGCCAGCCACGAAGCGCGCCGCACGTTGTCCAGCGTGACTAGTTCGCCGGTCTCCAGGATCACCTTGAGATGAGCTCCGTCGCAGGCCTGCTTGACCGCGATGATCTCGTCGAAGACCTCCTGGTAGCGTGCGGAGAGGAAGGCGCCCCGGTCGATCACCATGTCCACCTCGTCGGCGCCGGCCGCAACCGCGTACTTCACGTCGGCCAGCTTGACGTCGAGGCTGGCCCGGCCGCTGGGGAACGCGGTCGCCACGCTGGCCACTTTCACGCCGCTGCCGTTCAGCTCGGTCGCCGCGACCTGGGCCAGGTCGGGGTAGACGCAGACGGCGGCAACCATCGGCGCGGTCGGATCGGCAGGATCCGGGCGCTTGGCCTTGGCGCACAGCGCGCGCACCTTACCCGGTGTGTCCTGGCCTTCGAGCGTGGTCAGGTCGATCATCGAGATGGCCGCGTCGAGCGCCCACTGCTTGGCCGTGGTCTTGATGGACCTGCTGGCCAGCATGGCGGCCCGCGCCTGCGCCCCCACCTGGTCGACCCCGGGCAGCCCGTGCAGGAACCCGCGCAACGAGGCGTCCGACCAGGTAGGTATGTCAGCGAGCGCGCTCATCAGCGACTCCCTCCGCGAGACTTCTAAGTCACCATTCTTACCCACGGCCACGACTTCGGCGGCCGCCGAGGTAAGCGGACGGACGGAGTTCACCGGCGAGTTGGTCCGGCCGGCCCCTGTTCGGCCGGACCACACGCTAGGAGTTGCTCAGAACCTCGTGGAGCCGGGCGGCGAAGGTTTCCGGGTGGCTGGCGAAGCCGCCGTGAGCACCGGGGAACGGCACCGGCTCGATCCCCAGTCCAGCGGCCAGCGCGACCGCGGACCGGTAGGCGAGCTGATCGGGGGTCGACTCGTCGCCGACGCCCACGACCACCCGGGCCGGGCTGGTCCGCAGCGCCTCAAGGTCCGGCGAGTAGTTGGTGATCACCGGGATCGTGTACCCGGCGAACAGTTCCAGGTTGCCCATCATCCGTTGCATGGCCTCCGGGCCCGGCTCGGCACCGGGCTCAGGGCCGCCCAGGCCCACGCCCTCGCCGAACTTCTGCATGGCGGGGAACACGCCATCGCGCCGGTAGATGTCGCGGATCTCCTCGGTGAAGGCGCGCCAGTGCGCGGCATCCGGTAGCAACGCGGCTGCCGGAGGCTCGTGTGCCACCAGCGTGCGCACCTGCTCCGGGTACCGCGCCACGAGATCCAAGGCGTAGCTGGCGCCGCCGCTTGAACCAAGTACGTAAGCGGGTTCCGACGTGACTGCGGCCAGCAGGCGGTGCGCGTCGTCGGCGAACACGCCCACGGTCAGATCGTCCTTTGGCCCTTCGGCCGTGCTCCTCGAATTGCCGCGGCAGTCACACGTCACGACCGTGTACCGGTCGGCCAGGGCGTCGGCGAGCGGCGCGAATCCGGCCGCGTCCATCGGGCCGCCGGGAATCATCAGCAGCACCGGGCCCGAGCCGCGCACCTCGTAGTAGAGCGAAGCCCCGGGTACTTCCAGCGTCCTGGTCTGCATGTCTCCTCCTGCGCGTTCAGGCATCAATGTTGTGGACGTGCCGGCTTACAGGAATTCATCGGTACTGGGCGAGAAGTTAGCCGGAGATCGCGGCCTCGACGGTGCGGCCGAGGGCGATGAGCTGCTCTTCGCCGCCGGGCGGCCCGATGAGCTGGAGGGACGCGGGCAGCCCGGCCGGGCCGCCGGGAACGGGCAGGGACAGCGCGGGCAGGCCGGCCAGGTTGGCCGGGACGGTGAGCACGATGAGCGACATACCGCGCTCGCCGAGCAGCGGAGGCGGGCCCACCAGCGTCGGCAGGGCGAGGAACGGATGACGGGCCAGCATCTGGCTGAACCACTCGCGGACCGCCTCCCGGATGCGGTTCGCGGCGGTGAGCTGATTCTCGGTGATCGCGGACGCCTCGGTCATATTGCGCCGGATCGACGGGCTGAGCCGGTCCAGCTGCGCCAGCAGGTACGCGTTCGCCTGGTAAGCCTCCACGTCGATGATCACGTTCGCGGCGCGAACCGCGGCGCCGAGGTCGAGACCCGTGACGTCGGCGACCCGCACGCCGGCGGTCGCGAGGGCGGCGTCAACCGCCGCATCGATCTCCGGGGCGACCTCGGGCCGCAGCCGGCCGACCGCGAGTTCGCAGGATCCGGTCGTAAAGCCCGGCTCGATCAGGCGCATGCCGAGGTCCACCGCGGCTACGTCCGCACCGAGCGGGCCCACCGTGTCCATCGAGGGTGCCAGCGGGTAGACACCGTCGACCGGCACCCGCCCCCAGGTGGTTTTCAAGCCGACCACACCGCAGCAGGCGGCGGGGATCCGCACCGAGCCGCCGGTGTCGGTCCCGAGGCCGACGTCGGCCTCGCCGGTGGCCACGGCGACCGCCGAGCCGCTGGACGAGCCGCCGGGCAAGCGACGGGAGTCCAGCGGGTTCGGCGGGGTACCTGACCACGCATTCGTGCCCGCGGCGGACCAGCACAGCTCGGCCAGGTTGGTCTTGCCGACGATCCTGGCCCCTGAGCGCCGGGACGCGGCCACCACGGCCGCGTCCTTGACCGCCGGTTTCGCCTGCTCCGCGATCACCTGGCAACCCACCGTGGTGGGCAGGCCCTCGACATCGATGCAGTCCTTGACCGCGAGCCGCGGCCCATCGCCCGGCGCGTCAAGCCGCACAATCCAGGTGGGATCCATGGGGGAGATTGTCGCAGAGCCAAAGAAGTCACGGATATTTCTTTTGCTGGTCATGGCGGCTGCGACGGCACGATCGGTTGATGTCGCACCGTGTGAGTATGAGGGTTGCGATCATCACCGAATCGTTCCCGCCTGACGTCAATGGCGTCGCGCACAGCGTGCTGCGCGTCGCCGAACTCCTCGCCGAACATGGTCACCATCCACTCGTCATCGCGCCGCAACCGGTACGGGGCTCCAGAGGGGACTCGTTTCCCTTCCCTGTGGTCCGCGTGCCCGCGGTGCCGCTACCCGGGTACCCGAGTTTCCGGCTCGGACGGCCCAGTCCCCGGGTACGCGAAGCGCTGGTCACGCACCGGACCGAGGTCGTGCACCTGGCCAGCCCGGTCTGCCTGGGCGCCCACGGCGCCGCCGTGGCCGGCCGGCTGGGCCTGCCCACGGTCGCCGTATACCAGACCGACCTGCCGGCGTACGCCCGCGCCTACCGGCTCGGCCGGGCCGGTGAGGCGTTCGCCTGGCGCTGGCTGCGCGGCATCCACAACAGCACCGCGCGAACGCTGGCCCCGTCCACGGCCACCGCGACCGGGCTGCATGCCCAGGGCATCGACAACGTCTGGCTGTGGAGCCGCGGCGTGGACACTGGACGCTTCGATCCGGCGCGGCGCAGCCAGGAACTGCGCGCCACGCTAGGGAAAGAACTGCTCGTCGGCTACGTGGGGCGGCTGGCCACGGAGAAACGCGTCGAGTGGCTGGCCGGGATCACCGCGCTGGATGGAGTGCGCCTGGTCATCGTGGGGGCCGGCCCGGCCGAGGCCATGCTCCGCCAGCACATGCCGGACGCCACCTTCCTCGGTGAGCGCCGCGGTGATGAGCTGGCCACCATCTACGCCAGCCTCGACGTGTTCGTGCACAGCGGGCCCTACGAGACGTTCGGGCAGACGCTGCAGGAGGCCGCCGCGAGCGGACTGCCGGTGGTGGCGCCGGCCGCGGGCGGCCCGCTTGACCTGGTCGAGGACGGAGTGACCGGATACCTGGTCCCGCCCGCGGACCCGGACGCGCTCACGTCCGCCGTTGCGCGGCTGGCCGCCGATCCGGCCATGCGGGCCGCGTTCGGCGCGGCGGGACGGCAAAAGGTCCTCGGCCGGAGCTGGCCTGTCCTGACCGGGGAACTGGTCGGACATTACGCCGCAGTGCTCGGACGCGCCAAGAAGGCCAAGGTGGCGATTTGAGGATCGTCAGGCTGGCCAACTTCGTCGCGCCCCGGTCGGGTGGCCTTCGCACCTCGCTCGGCGAACTTGGCGCGGGTTACCTGGCCGCGGGACACGAGCCGGTGCTGATCATTCCCGGACGCCGCCACAGCGACCAGCAGAGCGCCCAGGGCCGGGTGATCACGCTGCGCGGGCTACGGGTGCCGTTCACCGGCGGATACCGGGTGCTGTGGCGCCGCCGGCCGGTGGCCGCTCTGCTCAGCCAGCTGCAACCGGATTCCCTCGAGGTTTCCGACCGGGCCACGCTGCGCTGGACCGGCCGATGGGCTCGCACGCACGGCGTGCCCGCCGTCATGGTGTCCCACGAAAGCCTGGTGGCCTTGTTCCGGCTGGTGCCACTCGGCCGGGGACTTTCCCGGCGCGCGGCCGACTGGCTCAACCGGCGCACGGCGCACGGATACCAGCGGATCATCTGCACTACCAACTGGGCCGCCGTCGAGTTCGATCGGATCGGCGTCCGCAACTTGGTCCGTGTCCCGCTCGGTGTCGACCTGACTACGTTCAAAGTAGGGCCGCGCGACCCGGCCGCAGGTGAGGTGCTGCTCGTGCACTGCGGCCGACTGTCCGCGGAGAAGAAGCCGCAACGTTCGCTGAACACGCTGGCCAGCTTGCGCGCGGACGGCGTGCCGGCCCGCCTGGTGGTGGCCGGGGACGGCCCGCTGCGCCTGCGCCTCGAGCGCCGGGCCGCGCGCGACGGGCTCCCCGTCAGGTTCGCTGGGTTCCTGCCGGGCCGAGCGGAGCTGGCCGCGCTGCTCAGCGGCGCCGATGTCGCCATCGCCCCGGGTCCGGCGGAGACCTTCGGACTCGCCGCGCTTGAGGCACTAGCCTGCGGTACTCCGGTGGTGGTGAGCGCGGAGTCCGCGTTGCCTGAGGTTGTCGGCGAGGCTGGGGCCAGCGTGGCGGGTGAGGACCTGGCCCAGGGCGTGCACGCCGTGCTGGCCAGGCCTGAAGCCAGCCGCCGGGAAGCGGCCCGGACCCGCGCCGAACACTACGGCTGGCCCGCCGCCGTGGAGGGGTTCCTGGCTGTGCATCGTGCTTGCTCGCAGGCGGGACTACCGGAATGACGGTGTTTGCCGCCCTGGGGGACTCGATTACGGTCGGCATGGGTGACCCGGTGCCGGGAGGAGGGTGGCGCGGGTGGGCGGCCTTGCTGGCCGACACCCTGGACCAGCCCGAGCTGCACAACCTGGCTAACCTGGGTGCGCTATCGGTGAACGTCGAGCGCGATCAGCTGCCGGTTGCCCTGGCTCTGGCGCCCGACGTCGCCAGCGTGATCGTGGGGATCAACGACACGCTGCGCGGCGACTTCGACCCGGAACGCACCGGCGCCTCGGTCGGCCGCACTGTGGCGGCGCTGCGGGCCGCTGGCGCGGAGGTGCTCACCACGCGGCTGCCCGACCCGGGACAGATGTTCGGGCTGCCGGGGGCGCTCGCCCGGCCGCTGGCCCGCCGGATGCGAGCGGTCAACGCGGCCGTCGATCAGGTGGCACTGCATTACGGGACCGTGCACCTGGACGCCGCCCGCGATCCGGCTACCTATGAGCGCCGCTACTGGAGCGTGGACCGGCTGCACCCTAACGAGCGCGGCCACCGCCTCATGGCGTGCCGCTTCCACGGCCTGCTGGCTGCCTCGGGTTTCCCGGTCGGCGACGGCCCTGACCCGGAGCCGTCGAGCCCGCCGCCCACCCGGCTCGCGGAGTTCGGCTGGATGGCCACCAAGGGCACCGGGTGGCTGTTCCGACGCTCCCGGGATCTGGTGCCGGCGCTAGCCGCCCTGGCCGTAAGAGAATGGCGGGCTGGCGAAAACGGTACGGAGCCTGACGTAGCCCCCGAAAGCGTCCCAACCTGAACGCTGAGAGAAGACCTTCAGGAAACTTACGGCTTAGCCGGTGCTTCCCCTTGGCTCCCCCGAAGGTTCGGGACCGATTATCTAAACGTAACGAAAGAACGAAGCCGCCAGACGAGGCGGCATTGAGTTGGGGGCGAAAGCCATGAGCCAGACCTACGACCCGAACAATTCTGAGCACGCCAGCGGCCCGGAGAACGGGCAGGGATACCCGAGCGGACAGAGCAACCCCGGTGGACAGGCTTATCCGGGCGGTCAGGGATACCCAGCTGGACACGGTTACCCGAGCGGACAGGGTTACCCAGGTGGTCAGGGTTACGGTGCTGAATCCGGCTACGGCTCTGGCGGTTACGGGCCTGGCGGTTCTGGGGCTGGCGGCTCTGGTGCGGGCGCGGGATATGGGAGTGGACCTGGGTTTGGCAGCGAGCCGCCGCCGCCACCACGACGCCGGAACCACAAGCGCGGGCTGGCCATCACCGCTGCCGCTGCGCTCTTGGCGGGAGCCGCGGTGGGCGGGGTGATCGGCAGCACGAGCTCGTCCTCGTCGGGCACCGCCACCGCGACCTCCAAGACCATGCTTTCCACCAGCCAGATTGCCGCCCGGGTTGATCCAGGACTGGTTGACGTGGTGTCCACCGACGGCGACGAGCAGGCGACCTCGGCCGGCACCGGCATCGTGCTGACCTCCAACGGCGAGATCCTGACCAACAACCACGTCATCGAAGGCGCCACCGCCATCAAGGTCACCGACATCGGCAACGGCAAGACCTACACGGCGAAGGTCGTCGGGTACGACGCCAGCCAGGACGTCGCGGTGATCCAGCTGCAGAACGCGGCCGACCTGACCATCGCCAGCCTCGGAAACTCCTCGAGCGTGCAGACCGGCAACAGCGTGGTCGCCCTCGGGAACGCCGAGGGCAAGGGCGGCACCCCGTCGGTCGCGACCGGCACGGTCACCGCCCTCAACCAGTCGATCACAGCGTCGGACGAGCTCTCCGGAGCCAGCGAGCAGCTGACCGGGCTGATCGAAGACAACGCGGACATCCAGCCGGGCGACTCGGGCGGTTCGCTGGTTAACTCTTACGGCCAGGTGATCGGGATGGACACCGCGGCCTCCACCGGATACTCGTTCCAGTCGCCGACCGGCCAGGGCAGCACCGGGAGCAACGGTGCGGAGCAGGCCTACGCGATCCCGATCAACGAGGCGCTGTCCATCGCCAAGCAGATCGAGGCGGGCACGACCACCACTGACATCCACATCGGCGCCACCGCCTTCCTCGGCATCGAGATCCAGTCCGCAAGCGAGGGCAGCAACTCCGGAGGCTTCGGCGGCAGCGGCGGCTTCGGGGGCGGCCAGAGCAGCACGAGCGGCGTGAGTCTCGGCGGGACCCTGGCCGGATCTCCGGCCGCCGAGGCCGGCCTAGCCGAAGGCGACGAGATCACCGCGCTGGGCGGCCATTCGGTCTCTACGGCCGAGGACATCTCGCAGGCGCTGGTCAAGTACCACCCGGGTGATTCGATCTCGGTCACCTGGGTCGACGGGACCGGCCAGTCGCACACCTCGACCCTGACCCTGGCCTCAGGCCCCGCAGCCTGAGGGGGCTGAGAGGTCAGAGAGGTCAGAGAAGGCGGGCCCTGCACCAGTGATCCCCGGCCGCCGCCGGGGATCACTGGTCCCGCCGTTTCAACAGCACTGTCTTAAATCAACGGCACTGCACTTACCGCGCGGCCGCGTTCCCTAGCGCGGCCGCGTTTTCATGACCTCGCGGCCGCTAGCGCGCAGGCTGGCCGCGAGCGCGGTGCCGATAAGGCCGGACGAGCCGGTTTTGCCGGGACACCTGGGTCGGGTTAGCTGGCCGGGAGGACGCGCCACTGCCGTTCGGCTAAGAATGGGTGAAACAGACGGGAGGAGATCGGGTGCGCGTAGCGAGACTCCACGCGGTGGGCGACCTTCGGGTGGCGGAGGAGCCGGTGCCGTCGGCCGACGCTCCGGGGACTGCCCTGGTGCGGGTTACGGCGGTCGGGATCTGCGGCTCTGACCTGCACTGGTGGGACGAGGGCGCGATCGGCGACGCCAAGCTCACACATCCGCTCGTGCTCGGGCACGAGGGGGCCGGGGTGATCGCCGACGGGCCGCGGAGCGGTGAGCGGGTCGCGATCGACCCGGCGATTCCGTGCGAGCGGTGCCGCGCCTGCCGCGACGGCTACCGGAACCTGTGCTACCACCTCAGGTTTTCCGGGCACGGGGACACCGACGGCATGATGCGCGAGTTCATGACCTGGCCCGCGGCGCAGCTGTACCCGCTGCCCGACCGGCTGTCCGACGCGGACGGCGCCATGCTCGAACCCCTCGGGGTGACGGTGCATTCCGTCGACCTGGGACACCTGCCGTACGGCGGCTCGGCCTCGGTGGTGGGCTGCGGGCCGATCGGGCTGCTGCTCATCCAGCTGCTCAAGGCGGCGGGCGCGAGCTCGGTGCTCGCCATCGAGCCGCTGGCCCACCGGCGGGAAGCGGCGGCGCGGGCGGGCGCTGATCTGGTGGCCGATCCTGGATCGTTCGGGGACGATCTCATGCGCGAGATGACCGGCCACGGGGTGGATGTGGCGTTCGAGGCGGCGGGCAACGACGAGAGCGTCGGGCTGGCGATCGCCTCGGTCCGGCCGGGCGGACGGGTCGTGCTGGCCGGCATCCCCGGTGACGACGCGATCAGGTTCGGGGCCTCGGCCGCTCGGCGCAAGGGGCTGACGATCGCGATGGTGCGGCGGATGAACGAGGTGTACCCGAGGGCCATTGGCCTGGCCGAGCGGGGGGTGGTGGATCTCGCCTCGGTGGTGACGAGCCGGATGGGCCTGGGCGAGATACGAGCGGCGTTCGGAGAAGGGGCGCGTCGCACCGGGCTCAAGGTCGTCATCGAACCGCAGCGCTGATCATGAAAAGAGCGCTGGTTCTCGACTGCTGCTGCGTGCTGTTGTTCGTGATCATCGGGCGGGCTAGCCATGCGAAGGGCGAGAGCCTGGCCGGCATCGCCTCGACGGCATGGCCGTTCCTGGCCGGGCTGGCGGGCGGCTGGCTGGCGGCCCGGGCCTGGCGGCGGCCGTTCGGGCTTTTTCCCGCGGGCGTGGGTGCCTGGCTCGGGACGGTCGTGCTCGGCATGGTGCTGCGGGTGGTGTCCGGGCAGGGCACGGCGGTCGCGTTCATCGGCGTGGCGCTGGCGTTCCTCGGCCTGTTCCTGCTCGGCTGGCGGCTGGTGGCGGGCCTGGCAGGTAGGTGGCTGTGACACCAGCACCCTGAGACGGGGTGGTGGTGCGGCCGGTGGGCGGTGGTGCGGTCAGTAGTGGTAGCGGGCGGCGAGGATGACGATCTCTGCTTCCGTGACGATGTAGACGAGACGGTGCTCGTCATCGATGCGCCGCGACCAGGCCCCGGGCAGGTGGTACTTGAGCGGCTCGGGCTTACCGATGCCGGTGAACGGATCCCGCCGGACATCGGAGATCAGCTTGTTGA
This sequence comes from Actinomycetota bacterium, assembly GCA_003168295.1. The sequence goes on along the minus strand of PMST01000351.1, from coordinate 46,594 downwards.
TCCGCGCGAGCATCTTGCGGTCGGTCTTGAGCCAGGACGCGTAGTCCTCCCAGCCCTGGTTCTCGAATACCAGCCGCACCCGGCGCTACCGGGCGTCCACCGCGTCGGGATCGATCAGGGCGTGTTCGGCTAGGTGGGTGCCGTTCAGGGCGTTCTCGTAGGCCTTGAGCAGCCGGCGGCCGTTGGCTGGCGAGCGCAGCAGGTAAGCGCCCTCGCGCAGGGCGGCGTAGTCCTCGGCGCAGAGCAGGACGGCGTTGCCGTGCCTGGAGACGATCTCGATGGCGTCGTGGTCCTCGTTGACCTTCTTGATCAGCGGGAAGAGCTCCTTGCGGGCCTCGCTCGCGGTGATCGGCATGACGGCCACCCTTCCGGTAGTAGTACAGGATATGGTACCACTTTGCTGGCCGACGCTAGCTCACGGTGCTTGAGGCTGGTTCACGAGAGTAGAGTTCGGTACTGGGACCAGAAGTGCTGAGGGGGTCAGCATTATCGCTCGGGGGGCGGTCCCAGGTCGAGCGCTGCTCAACGCGGCGCGCGCACTGGGCTGTGATCGGGTCAGCGCCGAGGTCGTCGGCGCCTTTCAGGATGCCGGTATTCCGAGCATCTTGCTCAAGGGACCGTCGATCGCCCGGTGGCTTTATCCGTCCGGTGGCCGCACCTACGTCGACACCGACATCCTCGTTCCCGCCTGCGAATTTGGCCGCGCCCGGACCATGCTCAAATCGCTCGGCTTTTCCGAGGTAGTGGAGGGGCTTCACACCTTCGAGCAGAGCGTGAAGGTGGAGATCGAGTTCGCCCGTAGGCCCGCACTCGGCCGCGGTCCGGACGACGGCGTTGACCTGCACCGCAACCTGCCCATGCTGCCCACCCCCGACGAAATCCTGTGGGAGGCGTTCAGCGCGGGCACCGAGACCATCGGAGTCGGCGACGTCCAGGTCTGTGTGCTCGGCCGTACCGCGCTCGCCCTGCACGTGGTCGTCCACGCCGTGCAGCACGGGTTCCAGTCCCACACCAGCGAGGACCTCTGCCGGGCCATCACGGTGATGTCCGTGGATGACTGGCGACCGGTCGCCGACCTGGCGGCACGACTGGGCATCGCGGGAATCCTCGGGCTTGGGCTGCGCCACCATGGGGTCGGCGCCGAAATCGCCGACAGCCTCGCTCTGCCCTATCTCTCACCGGCCGATCCATGGTCTTGGATGCTCTCCGCCCCTCGGGGCTCAGCGTCGCTCACTGAGTTCTCGTCCGCTCTCACGTTGCGCGTTAAGGCGCAGCGGATCCGCTCAAAGCTCCTCCCGAGCCCGGCCTGGGTCCGCCACATGTCGCGCCGTCCCGACGCGCACGGGCGCACCCTGCTGCTCGCCTATGCGAGGTGGTGGTGGGATCTCGCGCCGGCCTTCGTTTCCGCGGTGCGTTTCGTCAGGGTCCGCCGAAGGCTCGCCAAGGGCGACGGCCGGTGAGGGCTCATCCGGGTGCAGGAGCGGGCAGGTTCCTTGCGGCCTTGGCCGCGGGCAACCCGCGGCGGCTGGCGTGGGTGCTCACCGTCCAGGTGATCGCCGCACTGATCCAGGGCGCGGGGCTGCTGTTGCTGGTGCCGCTCCTGGAGTTGGCCGGAGTCAGCCGGGCAGCCTCCGCAGCAGGGCTGATGGCGCGCGCCCGCGAGGCCTTCCATGCCCTCGGCGTTCCGCTCTCCCTCAGCGCCATGCTGGTCGTCTACGTCGCCGTGGTCACCATGGCGGCGGCGCTCACCGCCTACCAGAACGTGCTGCTGGTGCGCTATCGCCTGGAGTTCGTCGATGAGCTGCGTCAGCGGCTCTACGGAACCATCGCCCGTGCCGAGTGGCGGCACCTTCTCGGCCTGCGCCAGTCCGATCTGCTCACCGCGCTGACTATCGACGTCAGCTGGGTCGGCCAGGGGACGCTCGCCGTGCTGAATCTCGGCGTCGCCGTTGTCGTCATCATCGTGCAGGTGGCTGTGGCCCTGCGCATCTCCCCGGCGGTCACCGGCCTCGCCATGGCGACCGGCATCGGCCTCGCGGCGCTGATGTGGCCGCTGGTCGCGCGCAGCCGCCGCCTGGGCCGGGAGCTGGTCCAGCTCAACCGGGGCGTGCTCGCCTCGGTGACCGGGTTCCTTGACGGGCTCAAGCTCGCCAAGGTCCACGGGCTTGAGCCCGGGCACCTCACGAGTTTCGACAGCGCGATTGCCCGGTCCAGGCGTTCGCAGATCGACTTCACCAAGGCTCAGGCCGCCGCTGGGGCCGTGCAGTTCAGCGCCACGGCCGTCGTCCTGGCGGTGCTGATCGACGTCGTCGCCGGCCAGCACGCCGTCTCGCTCGCCGAACTGCTGGTGCTTGCCTTCATTTTCACCCGCCTGGTGCCACAGGTCACCCAGGCCCAGTCCAACGTGCAGACGCTGGCCCAGTCGCTGCCCGCCTTCGGCGAGCTCACCGCCGTGATCGATGACTGCGCCCGCGCCGCCGAAGGGGAACTTCAGCCTGCTCCCAGCCGGCGCCGTCCGATCCTCTCCGATCGCCCTCTCGCCCTCTCCGAGCGCCGTCCGGTCCTCTCGGATCGACTGTGCCTCGACAGTGTCTGCTTTTCCTACCGGCGGCCGGACAGCCAGCCGGTCGAAGTGCTGCACGGGGTGACCCTTGAGGTGCCCGCCCGCGCGACCACCGCGCTGGTCGGTCCGTCAGGAGCAGGGAAGACCACCATCGCCGACCTGGCCGTGGGACTGCTGGTACCGACGTCGGGCCGGGTGCTGATTGACGGCGCGGCGCTGGCCGGCGAGCTCATCCCGCGGTGGCGCGAGGAGGTGGCGATGGTGCCCCAGGACGTCTTCTTGTTCCATGAGAGCATCCGGGCCAACTTGCTGTGGGCCCAGCCTGGCGCGAGCGAGGGCGAACTGTGGCGGGCGCTGGCGCTGGCGTCAGCCGAAGCACTCGTGCGTCAGCTGCCCGACGGTCTCGATACCGTCGTCGGCGACCGAGGGGCGAGGCTCTCCGGCGGAGAACGTCAGCGCATCGCCCTGGCTCGTGCGCTGCTCCGCGAGCCGACGCTGCTCGTGCTTGACGAGGCGACCAGCTCGCTCGACGCCGGGAACGAGACCGCCATCCTCGACGCGCTGGCGATGCTGCACGGCAGCATGACCATTCTTGTCATCGCGCATCAGCGCTCCTCCCTTCGCGACGCCGACCAGGTGATCACGGTGGCCGACGGCCGGGTCGTCCCGGCCCGCCGTCACGATGTCCTCGCCGGACGCCCCTCCTGACTGATTGGACCTTTCATGACTATCGAGCCTGGCACGGTCGTCGTCCGGACCGCCGGACTGCTCAGCACGGCCGTCGACGACGAGATCGTGATCTTGAACCCGGATCGTGACAACTACGTCGGACTCGACGCGATCGGCCGCGCCGTGTGGGATCTCATCGAGCAACCCCACGAGGTGGCCGAGCTCTGCCGGAAGCTGAGCCAGGACTTCGACACCACGCCGGATCAGGTCGCGGCCGACGTGCTGCCGTTCCTGGCCGAGCTGACCTGCGAAGGGATCGCGCGTGTCGTTGGGCCGTGATCTGGTCCGCGCCCGGGGCCTTTCGCCGACGGAGCGGCGCCTGCTCATCGAGGCGATCGGGTGGCTGGGGCTACTGCGGGTCGCCGTCCTGGTGCTGCCGTACCGGCGGCTGGCATCGCTGCTGGGGCTGACGCAGTCCGACCCTTCGGACGTCTCGCTCTCATCCTGCGCAGGCCACCGGGCCCGGGCCGAGGCGATCGGGTGGGCGGTGCAAGGTGTGGCCGCCCGCACGCCGTGGCTCAGCACCTGCCTGGTCCAGTCGCTGGCCGGTTACGTGATGCTCCGCCGACATGATGTCCCGAGCGTCGTGTACCTAGGCGTCGCTAAGGACGCCGGAGGCGAGCTCATCGCTCACAGCTGGTTGCGGTGCGGTGACGGCCTCGTCACCGGAGGTGGCAGCCAGCACCGGTATTCCGTCATCGCCGCCTATCGGCCATCGGCCGGCCTGCGCGGATGAGCTACACCTACCACGCCTACGGGCTGACGATCCGGGTGCCGTTCGCCTGCCCGGCGCTGACCCCGGTCGACACCGGCTGCGTTGCGCCTGGCGTAGATGTCACTGGCGCCGATGTCGTCGTGGGTGAGGGCCTGGTGCCACGGCGGCTGCGCGCGCCGCAGGCCAGCGAGGCGTCGTGGGATGCCGCTCCGGGACTGTTCCTGCTGCGCGGCGGCCGGCGGGCCGGGCGATTCCTGGTTGAAGCGGACGCCGTGACGTTCGAGCGGAACCCCGGGTGCGAGGACGCCATCCTCGCCCGGCACTTTACCGACCAGGTGCTGGCCGCGTTGTTGCGGCACCGCGGCCTGCTCGTCCTGCATGCCAACGCGGTCGAGGTGCCTGGTGGCGTGATCGTGATCGGCGGTGAGTCTGGGGCCGGGAAATCGACGACCCTGGCCGCGTTGCGCGATCGCGGCGGCCGGATGCTCTCCGACGACGTGACCGCGCTGCGGCCCGGTGGTGCGCCCAGGTCGGTGGAGGTCCTGCCCGGCGTGGCGCAGACTCACCTCGCCGAGGACGCCGCCGAGGGTCTCGGCTACACGGTCGATCCGGCGCAGCTGCAGCCGTGGCGGCGGATGAAGGCCGCGATCCTCACCCATGACGGCATGGCCTGGCGGGCAGGCCGGCTCCGGGCGTTGTACGTACTTCGGCTGTCGCGTGCCGATGACGTCGTGCTGACTCAGGTCAGCGGGGGTGACAAGTTCCATGCGTTGCAGGAGTGCATGTACGGTCCGATGTTCACCGAGGAGCACCCGGCGCTGTTTCCCCTGATGTCGACGGTCGTGAACACCGTGCCGTTCTTCTGGCTGGAACGGCCGGCCGGGCGGTGGTCGATCGGCGAGGTGGGCGACGCGATCTTCGGCAGCGTGCCTGAGCTGGTCCTATGAGCGGCATCGTCTGGCTGGCGTCGTATCCGAAATCGGGCAATACGTGGCTGCGCGTGCTGCTCACCAACTACGTCAGGGACACCGGCGAGCCGGCGGACATCAACAATCTCCTCGGCGCCCCGGGCGCGAGCTCCCGTGAGTGCTTCGACCAGTGGGCAGGGATCGAAGGATCCGCGCTCGATGCGAACGTCGTCGACCGGCTTCGTCCGCAGGTATACCGCTGCGCGGCCCGGGATGCGGACGACACATTGTTCATGAAGGTGCACGACGCGTGGGCGCGGATCGACACCGGCGAGCCGATGTTTCCCGCGGACGTCACGCTGGGCGTTGTCTACATCATCCGAAACCCGCTCGACGTGGCCGGGTCGTGTGCTCACCACTGGGGTACGCCGATAGAGGCGGCGGTCGACCGGATGTGCGGCGGCTCCGCTGAGCGCCTGTCCGGTCTGCCGGGCCAGCTCCGCCAGCAGGTCGGGTCGTGGAGCCTCCATGTCCGGTCCTGGGTCGATGACTCGGGCGGGCCGGTTCACGTGGTCCGGTACGAGGACCTGAGCGTCGACCCTTGCCGTGTATTCGGGGGCGTGGTCAGGTCTTGTGGTCTCGACTACGACGAGGACGGGGTCGAGAAGGCGGTGGCGTTCTCGTCGTTTGCCGAGCTGCAGCGTCAGGAGGGATCGGCCGGCTTCGGGGAACGGTCGACGGCGGCGCCGGGCGGGTTCTTCCGCCGGGGTGAGGTCGGCTCATGGCGCGATGAGCTGCCGGGCCATCTGGCCGAGCGCCTGACGGCAGCGCATCACGAGACGATGGAGCGGTTCGGCTATGGGTCTTGACGGCTGCGTCATCCGGTGCCCGGCTTCGGTCGGAGACTTGGCGGCCGCGCCGCACTCGGGAGTGTTGTGGCGTGCCGGCCCCGGACGTTTGCTGCTCGAGGTCCCCGACGTGGCTCGCTATCTCGTCTCGGAGGGAAAGCTGGTGGAGATCGAGCCGTACGGGGGCGCCGGGGCCGGGGAGGTGCGGCGCTTTCTTCGGATGACCCCGACGGCCGCGCTGTACCTGCAGCGCGGCATCCCGGTGCTGCACGCCGCGGTCGCAGCCGACCCGGCCGGGCATGCGATCGTGCTGGCCGGCAATTCGAGCGCCGGCAAGTCCGTCCTGCTCGCCGCGCTGGTGCAACGGGGATGGGGGCTGCTGGCCGACGATCTCGCGCCGCTGACCGTCGATGACGCGGGCGTGGCGGTCGCGGTGGCGACATGGCCGGAGATGATCCTGTGGCCCGACGCGGTCCGAGGCGCGACGTCGGTTGCTGACGGGGCCGACGCCACGGAGTTCGGCCCGGCGGGGTCGCGGCGGGCCGTCGGCTTGGAGGCCAGGTTTGTCGATGACGCACGGCCGGTCAGGGCGATCTGGTGGCTCGGTGTCCACGGCTTCGACCCGATCGAGGTTCACGGCGTCGAGGGCGTCTCGCGGTTTGAGGCTCTCGGAGCGATGGCGTATAACCGGCGCATCGCCAGCGCGTTGCTTGACCGGACCAGTTACCTGACCGTCGCCGGCGCTGTCGCCGGCTCTGGTATCCCGATCCGCCGACTCATCCGGCCACGCGGCCGGTGGACAGCCGGCGAACTCGCCGACATCGTCGAGGACGGAGCCGAGAGCTGAACCGGCTGGCGCTATGAGTCACGGCTGCCTTCGAACCAGCAGAGAAACCTCCCCATCATCAGGCCCCTTTCCAGGACGTGACGGTAGTCCATCATCTTTTGCACCGGATCTGACGCCGGCTGGTCCATCTGCTCGGCGAGCCGTCGCATCCGGGGCAGGTCAAGGACCGCGCTGGCGGTCTGGCTCTGCTCCAGCAGGTGGAGCGTGTCGAACACCCGGACCCGGGCGCCAGACAGCCGTTCGAACCAGTCCGCGGTATCGATGCCACGCCGGGGACTGGCCAGGATCTCGGCCGGCAGGCGGCCGGCCATCGCGCGCCTGATCAGCCAGCGTGACACACCCGCACGGCGATACTGCTCCTCCGGCAGCGACAGGCAGTACTCGGCGACCCGCGTGTCCGCAGTGGGGTCGCGGATATCCGTGGCGTACAGAGCCTGGCAGGCGCCGTTGATGCCGGCCAGCCGCTGCACGTGCACCAGCTGGTCGCAGCGGCGCTCAGGCGTGTCGAGCCGGCGGCGGAACCAGTGATCGCACGCCCGGGCGCGGCTGCGCTCGGCTACGCCCTGGGCCCGGGCGAACTCGGGATGGATCGGGGACAACGGCGCCCACCATGCGTCGGAGGCGAGCAGCGGATCGTCGCCGTTGCGGCGGCGCGCGATCGCGAGCTGGACCCGAAATGGCAGTTGCGAGATCAGTCCCCCGCGGACCAGGGCACCGGCGGCGGGCCGGACCCGGCTTGTCGATGCTAGGACACGAGTCTCGCGCCACGCGGCAGCCCATCTCCCGGTACCGACGAGCGATCGGATCAGACCGGCGCCGTTCCAGCTTACGGTCCAGTTTCCGCACTTCCCGGACAGCAGCACGCGGATGCCCCGGCGCTGTGCCTCGGCCATGATGCCCTCGTACCAGACCCGGCCGGCCGGCGACTCATATGGCATCTCGGCGGCATCGAAGAACCGGTCGAGCCCATCGAGGAAGAACAGCCCCTCGGCGCGGATGACGGACAGATCGATGTTCTCGTATCTGGCCGCGACCGTGCTTGCCAGCGGCGCCTCATCGACCAGCCAGTCCGGCGCGCCGGGCTCCCGGTAACCATCCCGGGGCGCAGCCGTGAAGGCAGCCAGGCGCTCCCCACGCCGGGCGAGCTGCGGAGCCGCCGTGGCCGCCACCGAGGTCGAATCCAGTCCGCCGCTCATCAGCACGCCGACCGGGCTCAGGCTCCGCAGGTGGTCCGCGACCACCCGGTCAAACCGCTCCGTGAACGCCTCCACATACTCCTCATCGCGACGCAGCCGCAGCTCATGCCGCAGCTCGGGTCTCCAGAACGCCCGCTCCTGGCGGCCTCGGCGGTCCACGGTGAGCACATGACCTGGCTCAAGACTGCGGATATCTTGGAACAGGCTGGTCCCCGGCTCCGGCGGTACCAGGATCAGGCCGTCCGCGACGTTTTCCAGGCACAACCGGCGCGGTACGCCGGGGAGCGTGAAGAGCGCCCTAGGCATGGTGGCAAACGCGAAGAAGCCTGCGAACTGATGGAAGAAGGTCGGCTTCGCACCGAACGGCGACCGGGCGAGCAGCAGCCGCTTCAGGCCGGCGTCCCAGATGGCGAACGAGAACGAGCCGACCAGATGCTTACCGCAATCGGTACCCCAGCGCTCGTACGCGGCCAGGATAAACGCCGAATCCGGGCCAGCCCGCGCTGGAAGGCTCAACTCACCAGACAGCTCCGGGCGGTTGTCGATGCGCCCGTCGCTCACCAGCACGCGAAGACCATCCGGGCTGACGAGCGGCTGGCGCTCGAACCGGTCCTCGGGCGTCACGAACTTCAACTGCTGGCCAAGGCCCGCCCCGGCAAGCGCCCAGATGCCGCCCCCGTCACCGCCGTGGTCCGCCAGGGCAGACCTCATTCCCTCGAGCGCCTGGCTGGGGAGCCGGTCGCCGTCGACGCGCACCAGCCCGAAGATCGCGCTCACTACCGGCTCCGATCGTAGTGGCGATGGCTCTCAGCGCCGCTCCTCCCGCCTTCCCCCGGCCAGCCCTTCTCACCGTCGTCTGCCATTTCAACCCTCACATATCCTGACTTAAGGGAATTGCAGCCGAGGGCACTAGTATTCTGCGACTAGGCTACTCGCCGTGTTGGCGAGCCTGTCCCATACGTTTGTTATGGGTCTCGGTGTGTCTGCAGCGGCCCGTGCATGCGGAGCCGTTAGGTCGGCGTCGGTTGATGAACGGCTCCCCCATCATTGAAGACACCGCTACCGGCCAGCGTCCTGGCCAGCGAGAACCGGCGGATCACAGGTTTAGCCCATGCGGGACGCGCGGATTCGGCCGCCGTCTGCTCCACCCGTTTTCTCGCCGGCTGGCCGTGCTCACCGTTGCCTGTCATTTCGGCTCCTCACATTTTCTGACTAAAGGGGAAATCTCGGCCGAGAGCGCTCGTATTTCGCGAATAGATTATGAGCCTATCCCATGCGCTTGTGTCGGTCCAGATGCAAACGATAAGGACGGACCATTGGTGTTGCTATTACGCTATCAATGGTCCATTGCGGTGGTTACGGGGACATGCGCGGGGTGGGTTGCCGTTGACAGCGGGGTGGGTCTGGGCCTAAAGTCTTAGTTAACTAGTACTTTGAAGGACGGGCGGTCGGGTGATCAGCTTCCGGATGGACGGGCGGTCGGTGGCGCCGCCGTACCTGCAGATCGTCCAGCAGGTCAAGCAGGCGCTGCAGATGGGCGTGCTGGACGTGGGCGACAAGCTCCCCACCGTGCGCGAAGTCGTCGCGGCCACCGCGATCAACCCCAACACCGTGCTGAAGGCCTACCGCGACCTGGAGCGCGACGGCCTGGTCGAGGCCCGGGCCGGGCACGGCACGTTCGTACGCCGCCGGCTGCCGGGCCCGCCACCGGGGACTCATTCACGGCTGGGCCGCAGCCTGGTCCGGTGGGTCGCGGAAGCGCGCGCGGCCGGGCTCGACGACGAATCGATGGAGTCGCTGCTGCGGGTGGCCCTGCAGGCGGAGACCGAGGAGGAGATCGCATGATCGCAGTGCAGGCAGTTCCCGAGGTGGCTACGGCGATCCGGACGAGCGGGCTGTCCAAGCGCTACCGGCGGGTCTACGCCCTGAGCGATTGCACGATCACCGTTCCTGAGGGCCGGATATCCGCGCTGATCGGCCCGAACGGGGCCGGCAAGACCACGCTGCTGCGCTTGCTGGCCGGACTGACCCAGCCGACTACAGGCGAGATGACCGTGAACGGCGGCATCCCGCGTCAGGACCCGGCCTTCCTGGCCAGCATCGGCTTCCTGGCCCAGGAGATCCCGCTGTACCGGCGGCTATCCGCCGAGGACCACATCCGGGCCGGCGCGCACCTGAACCCGTGCTGGGACGGCGAGTCGGTGCGCGAGCGGCTGACGACACTGACGATTCCCCTCGACCGCGCGGTGGGCACGCTGTCCGGGGGCCAGCGTTCTCAGGTCGCGCTGGCGCTGACGCTGGCCAAGCGGCCCCGGCTGCTGCTGCTGGACGAGCCGGTGGCCGCACTTGACCCGCTGGCCCGGCGGAACTTCCTGGCCATCCTGGCCGACGCGGTCGCCGCGGGCGGCCTGACCGTGGTGCTGTCCTCCCACCTGGTCGCCGACCTGGAACGGGTCTGTGACCACATCATCATGCTGGCCGCGTCCCGGGTCCAGCTGTGCGGCGACATCGACACGGTACTGGCCGAGCACCAGATCCTGGTCGGCCGCCGCAAGGACACCTCGGCGATCGAGCGGGACCATCGCGTGGTCCAGATCACCCGCACGCCGCGGCAGGTCACGATGCTCGTCCGGCTGAACGGCCCGGTCATCGACCCCGCCTTCCAGACCAGCGACGTCGGCCTGGAAGAACTCGTGCTCGCCTACATGGGTCAGGACGCACCGTCGGCCCTGGCGCAGCTGACCTCGATCGGAGACGACCAATGAGCTGGCTCATCTGGCGGCTGCACCGCACGCAGCTGTACATCGCCGCCGCACTGCTCGCCGCGCTCACCGTCCTGCTGCTGGTCACCGGCCTGCAGATGGCGTCGCAGTACCACTCCGCGCTCGCCGCCTGCGGCGCGAGCCACAGCTGCGGCACCCTCGGCAGCACGCTATTCCTCGGCAGCCATGCGGTCGGCTTCCTGGTCATCATGACGCTGGGGGTGCCGGCCGTCCTCGGGTTGTTCTGGGGCGCGCCGCTGGTGGCCGCCGAACTCGAGACCGGGACCGGCCAGTTCGCCTGGATGCAGAGCGTCACCCGCAAGCGCTGGCTCGCGGTCACGGCCGGGTGGATGCTGCTGGCCGCGGCCGCCTGGGGCGGTGCCGTCTCGGCGCTGGTGACCTGGTGGTCCGGCCCGGACAACGCGCTGCAGCTCGACCAGTTCAAACCCGGCCGGTTCGACATCATGGGCATCGTCCCGGTGGGCTACGCGCTGTTCGCGATGGCGCTCGGCCTGTGCGCGGGCGCCCTGCTGCGCCGCACGCTGCCCGCGATGGCCGTCACCCTGGCCGGGTTCATCGCCGTGCGCGCGGTGGTCACGCTCTGGCTCCGCCCGCACTACATGAGCGCGATCACGGTCACCTACAAGCTGCTCAGCCCGTTCAGTCCTACCGGGTCGTACTGGCAGTTCGGGCAGGGCGTCCGCAACCCGGCGGGCCAGCTCATCCCGGCTCCGAACGGGGCCGCCATCGACGGCGTTCCTCTCGGCTTCCTCCCGGCTTCCTGCGCGACGACGGTCGGTCGCGTCTTGCGCCCTCCGGCGTCCTGCCGACAGGTCCTGGCCGGGTTTCACGGGTTCATCACCTACCAGCCCGCCAGTCGCTACTGGGCGTTCCAGGGCATCGAGTTCGGTATCTTCGCCGCTTTGGCCGCCCTCCTCATCGGCGTCACCGCGGTGGTGCTGCTCCGCCGCGACGTGTAGCCGCGGGGTCTTGACGCCGGCCGGGTCCTGTGTTTGCCTGAACGTTTGGATTTGCGGGTATTTGTGGGTACCGACCGACAGGCAGGGACCGATCATGTTCAGAGCAATGAGGCTCGGCAGGTACGGGTGGGTCGTCGCCGCGGTGGTCACCGTGGCGCTGCTGGCGCCGCTGCAGCAGGCCCACGCCGGCAGTGCGGCGTCCCCAGTGACCGGCTACAGCGGGCTGAGCCAGGCGCAGCGCGCGAGCCTGCTGTCCATCGCCCGCGATACCTGGAAGTTCTACGGTCTGGACGTGGATCCGGCCACGAACCTGCCGATGGACAACCTCACCTTCGCCGGCGGCTCGGCCACCCCCACCACGTACGGCCGGTACACCTCGGCGGCCAACATCGGGGTGTACCTATGGGCCGTGGTCTCGGCCCGGGACCTCGGCCTGATCAGCGAGGCGCAGGCCCGGGCCCGGCTCGAGGCCACCCTGACCGAGGTGCAGCACCTGCAGCGCTACGACGGTTTCCTGTACCAGTGGTACGACACCACCAACGGTGACGTGCTCAGCAACCCGGGCGAGGCGGCCTGTCCGGCCGGGGCGGCGCCCGCGTTCACCAACTGCTTCTTCGTCTCCAACGTGGACAACGGCTGGTACGCCTCGGGGCTCATCGTGGTCCGGCAGGCCGTGCCGGAACTGGCCCCCCTGGCGGACAGCCTGATCGCGCCGATGAACTTCGGCATCTTCTACGATGACCGAGCCGAGACGCACTGCAACACCAACCCGGCGATCACCGGGAACCAGCCGACCGGGCAGATGTACGGCGGGTACTACGTCGGGCTGCCGCCCGATCAGGGCACCAACTACACGAACTATTACCACAACGGCGCGCTGTACAGCGACCCGCGGATCTCCGCCTACATCGGCATGGGCCTGCACCAGATGCCGGGCAACGTGTGGTGGCGCAGCTGGCGGGAGCTGCCGCCGCCGGCCCCGTTCGCCGACTGCCAGAGCACCGACCCCGACTTCTCCTGGCAGGGACAGTGGCCGATGGCCGGCTACTGGCAGACCTACACCGATCCGCAGTCCGGGCAGAAATTCCCGGTCTGGGAAGGGCACTACACCTACCCGGGCACCAACCTCACCTTCATCCCGACCTACTCGGGCGGCATGTTCGAGGGGCTGATGCCGAACGAGATCGTGCCGGAGACCAGCTGGGGCCCGCGCAGCTTCGGGCTCGCCGACGCCCGCACCGCGCAGGTCCAGATCAAGTACGCCACCCAGCAGCTGCACGACCCGGTGTGGGGGATGTCGCCATCGAGCACGGCGGACGACACCGGCGATTACGGCGGCTACGGGGTCGAGGGCCTGGCGTTCCCTTACTACGGGACGGGCGCCGACGCGAGCCACCCGAACGACGGGCTCTCCCAGTGCCACGGCTGCGCCACCGAGGATGTCGTCACGCCGCACGCGTCCTTCCTCGCGCTGGACGTGGCGCCACAGCAGGCCTACGCGAACATCCAAGCGCTGCGCACGCTGTATCCCGGCGTGTACGGGCCGGTTGGCTTCTTCGACGCCGTGAACCCGGTCACCGGCGCGATCGGCCACCGCGACCTGGTGCTCGACCAGTCGATCATCATGGCATCGCTGGACAACGCGCTGAACAACCGGGCGCTGCAGCGCGACTTCGCCCGCGATCCGGTCTCCTGGGCCGCGCACACGTACCTATCGATGGAGACGATGTCGATTTCATCAGCATCGATGCCATAAGGCGGGACCGCCAGGGGCCGCTAACGGCATGATGGTCGCAAGCACCACTGCCGTTCCGGGACAAGGTCTTACAGGAGAACCACATGGCGGCCCTCGACCAGTCTGGTCAGGCCCGCGCGGACTGGGACCAGCGGGTCGGGCGGCGTCGGGGTCCGGGCCTGGACGAGGACGCGGCGGCCCGCCTGCCGGCGCCGTCCGGGCTGGGCGCGATCCCAGGGCGCGGGCACGTGATGCTGGACTGGGAGCCGGTACCCGGCGCGGCCGGGTACCTGGTGTACCGGGCCGCCGCAGCCGGAGGGCCGTTCAAGCCGCTGGATCACGGCGGCGGGGACGTCCTCGCGGTGCCGGCCGGGCCGTACGCCGATAGCACGGGGTCCGCCGGGCAGGTCAGGTACTACGCGGTGGCGGCCGTGGCGGACGGGGAGTCGGCCGGGCCGCTTTCCGGGGCGGTCGCGGCCGCACCGCTCCTGGCCGCGGCGGGGTCGGGGTCGGCGGCGGTCGAGGTCGAGGTCTCCAATGCGGTCACCGGTGAGCTGGCCCGGCCATGGGAGCCGATGATCGGCTCGGAGCACCTGAGCTACCTGCTGCGCCCGGACCGGACCGGGGGCCGGGTCATCGGCGCGGAACTGCGCGAGGCGCTGCGGATCGCGCACGACGAGCTCGGCGTGCGGGCCGTCCGCGCCCACGGCATCTTGTCCGATGATCTCGGCGTATACCGCCAGGACCGGGCCGGGTACGACTTCGGCGAGATCGACCGGGTGTACGACGAGCTGATGAACCTCGGGCTGCGGCCGGTCGTGGAGCTCTCGTTCATGCCGCGTGACCTAGCCCGCGACCCGGACAAGACCGTCTTCAGCTACCGCGCGGTCATCTCGCCGCCCCGGGACTGGGACCGCTGGGCCGACCTGACCGGCGCCCTGGCCGACCACCTGATCCAGCGCTACGGCGCGGACGAGGTCACCGGCCACTGGGCGTTCGAGGTGTGGAACGAGCCGAACCTGGACGTGTTCTGGTCGGGCACGCAAGCCGAGTACTTCCGGCTTTACGACTGCTCCGCCGCCGCGATCAAGTCGGTGCACCCGGGGCTGCGGGTCGGCGGGCCGGCTTCGGCAGCGACGGGCTGGACCCGCGAGCTGCTGGCCCACCTGGACGCCTCAGGCTCGCCGCTGGATTTCCTGTCCACGCACGTCTACGGCAACGTGCCGCTCGACCTGCGGCCGGCGCTCGCGGCGGCGGGCCGCGACGGAACGCCCGCCTGGTGGACCGAGTGGGGTCCCACCCCGGCGCACTTCAACCGGGTCGGCGACACCGTCTTCGCCGCGGCGTTCCTGCTCCGCGGCATGGCCTCCGCGCTCGGCCGGATCCAGGCGCTGTCGCACTGGGTGGCCTCCGACCACTTCACCGAACTCGGGCCGCCGGCCGAGCTGTTCCACGGCGGGTTCGGCCTGCTGTCGGTGGGGAACCTGCGCAAGCCGAGGTACTGGGCGCTTTCGCTGCTAGCCGGGATGGGACGGCACCAGCTACGGACGTCGGTCACTGGCGACGGGGCGGGCGGGCTGGTGGAGGCGCTGGCGGCCCGCCACGATGACGGGTGCATCGGGATCCTGGTCTGGAACGGTACGCTGGACCAGAGCAAGACCGCCGGGGACGCGGAGCTTGACCGCCGGGTCCGGGTGCGCGTGGAGGTGACGCCCGGCCGGTCGTACACCGTCCGGCATTACCGCGTCGACGCGGAGCACTCCAACATCACGGCGGCCTGGACCTGGCTGCGGGACGGCGCCGCCTGGCCGGACGAGGGTCAGTGGCAGGCCCTGCGCGCCCTGAATACGCTCGACGAACTGTGCGCCCCGGAGCGGGTGTCCGCGCGGGCGACGCCGGAGTTCACCTTTGACCTGCCGATGCCCGGCATCTCATATCTGGAGCTCGTGCCGTGAGGAAACGCCACAGTGGCGTCGGACGCACAGTAGTTCTGGGCCTGAGGGTTTCGTACCTGGGCCAGAATAGATCGTGAGCCACGGTAACGGATTCGCCTTATGATAAGCCAATTGCACGTCTAGGACGTGGGAAGACTACAGTTGTCCATTATTCCGATGTGAATAAAGGAGAAGAGGACCCTGTGATGCTGCTGCCCCGTCCTGAACACGGCGTCGTCGCCGCCGAACCACCCGGCGCCGGCCCGGGATACTGGTCGGGCGCCCCGTCCGCGGTCGCGGGTGACGGCGAGATCATTCTCGCCTACCGGCTCAGGCGGCCCATCGGCCAGGGCCGTGGCTACGCGGTGGCGGTGGCGCGTTCGACGGACGGGATACGGTTCTCCACGCTGCTGACCATCGGCAAACAGGAGCTGGCCACCGAGTCGCTGGAACGGCCCGCCCTGGTCCGCACGCCGTCAGGACGCTGGCGCCTGTACCTGAGCTGCGCAACTCCTGGCACCAAGCACTGGCGGGTGGAAATGACCGAGGCCGCGCACCCGTCAGAGTTCAACGTCAGGTACCGGGAGACGGTGCTGCCCGGTGACGCCAAGACCGGCGTGAAGGATCCGGTCATCGTCCACCATCGCGGCCAGTGGCATCTGTGGGCGTCGTGCCACCCGCTGGACGACCCGCTGCAGACGGACCAGATGACCACCGAGTACGCCACGAGCACCGACGGCCTGAGCTGGACCTGGCACGGCACCGCGCTGAGCGGGACACCCGGCGAGTGGGACGCCAGGGGCACGCGGGTCAGCGCGGTGCACTTCGAGCAGGACACGGTGACGGCCTACTATGACGGGCGCGCGACGGCCGCGGAGAACTACGAGGAGCGGACCGGGGTCGCGACCGGCACCGACGCGGCGGCGCTGACCTCCATCGGCGGCGGGCCGCTCGCGTCGCCTTATCACGGCGGCGGCCTTCGCTACCTGGACATCGTGCCGCTGCCTGACGGCCGGCACCGGCTCTACTACGAGATGACCAGGCCGGACGGATCACACGCGCTGCTCACCGAGCTGCGCTAACGGCTGGGGCTTGGTCACGATCCGGCGGCCGTTCTTGGCCTGGCTCTGGCCGGCGGGCCGGCCGCCGACCATGCCGCCCGAGCGCTCCCTGGGCTTGCTCCAGTCGGCAAAACTCTCCCCGAGGATGTCCTCCAGGAGCTTGATGTCGGTCTCGAACCGCGGCAGGAGCTCCTGGCGCTGGTCCCAGTCCAGCGGCTGGCGCTCGCGGCTGTGACGCTGCAGGAAGCGTTCGAACGGGCCGTTCAGGGTGGCCGCGGTCAGGCCGGGAATCAGGGTGCCCACCGCGGTGGCCGTCCGCTGCGCGAGCGCCACCGCGCTGTGGGACAGCGTCGACTCCGGGTGCGACGTGACGTTGTGCCGCGGTATCTCGGTGAGCACCCCCGTCTGGACGCCGAGGAACGCGCAGATCCGGTCCAGGGTCTGCGCGGGCTCGTCGACGAGCAGCCGGTAGCGGATAACCAGGACCTGCTCGCGCGGGAAGAGCGTGAAGAGGTACTCGAGCTGCTCTCCGTAACGGCCGAGCCCGATGTAGTGCCAGAAGCTGGCCCAGCCGGCCTCGATCCGGCGCTCTTCCTCGCCGCAGGCCCGGACGAAGTCGCCGATGGGTTCCAGGCCCGCCGACCACAGGTGGGTCCAGTTGGAGTGCGCCCGTTCCACCGGGTCGCGGACGATC
The DNA here is from genome assembly GCA_003168295.1 of Actinomycetota bacterium. The sequence continues at coordinate 29,622 of PMST01000351.1, read as the reverse complement.
ACGATCAGCCGGGCGCCGGGCAGCGTGTCGTGGATCCGGGTCACGGCGGCGCGGTCGTACAGGTAGAGCGGAGTCGACTCACCGCGCAGCGTCCCGGCCGGGGCCGGGTCGAACAGGGCCTCGTAGTCCGGCCTGCGCCACACGTGCTCCCGGTAGGTCAGCGCGTCCCCGGGCCCGCCCTTGGTCGGGGGCGGGCCGTCGGAGAGGAAGAACTTCGGCTCTTTGATGGCCGACATGTACAGTCCGGGATGCTGGGCGAGCGCGGCGTTCAGCGCCGTGGTCCCCGACTTCGGGGCGCCGATCACCAGGAAGTCAGGCATGGCCACAGGGGCCTCCAAGGGGAGAATACTGCTACATCGGATAATTTCGACTAGATTAGTTGGTTATTGCTCAGCTTCCTAGTTCTACCCAGCGGGGCAGCTTCAATCACACGCCAGGTAAGGAGAAATTCGCAGCTCAGGACGGCGGATGATGAGGCTGGAGGGTACGGTCCGCGGCGAGCAGGAACGGAATGCTGATCAGCAGGGCGAGGCCGCAGATGACACCGGCGACGATGTAAGGGGCACGTAGGCCTTCGGTGTGCGCGACGAAGCCGCCGGCCAGCGCGCCGAGCGGCATCAGGCCCCAGCCCAGCATCCGGTAGACGCTGTTGACCCGGCCGAGCAGGGCCGAGGGCACGATCTGCTGGCGCAGGCTGACGGTGACGATGTTCCACATGGTGACGGCGAACCCCTGGCCGGCCAGCATCACGGCCGCCACGGCCGGGTCCGGCGCGAGCCCGATGCCGACGAAGACGGCGGCAATAACCGCTCCCCCGATGATCAGCGAGGCCAGCATGCCGAGCCGGCGCGTCAGCACCGGATTCACCAGCCCGCCGACAACGCTGCCGACGGCGCTGGCCGCCAGCAGCAGCCCGTAACCGCGCACGCTGACGTGCAGCGTCTCGGTGGCCAGCAGCACCAGGATGGCCTGGCCCATCTGGTTGGCGAAGTTGACGACGCCGAGCAGGACGGCGACCACCCGGAGCAGGCGATGACGGACCAGCCAGCGCAGGCCCGCCGCGATCTGGGCCCTGATTCCGGGGGTGGCTGCGTCCCTGGCTTGCTGGTGCTTCGGCAATCGGGATAGCAGCGCCGCTGAGCCGGCGAAAGAGACGGCGTCCAGCCCGAAGGGCAGGGCCGCCGCCGCGGCGAACAGCAGGCTGCCGGCTGGCGGCCCGAGAAAGGATTCGCCCACGGTCAGGCTGATCTGCTGGCTGCCGTTGGCCTTGGCCAGCAGTTCGGTTGGCACCAGGTCGGGCAGCACCGACTGCGCGGCGTTGCTGAAGATGACCTCGGCGCTGCCCAGGAGCAACCCGGCCACGCCGAGCACCGCGATATTCGCCTCGCGCGCGATGACCAGGACCGTCACCACCGCGACCACGGCCGCCTGGACCGCCTGGGCCCGCCACATGAGCGTGGCCCGGTCATAGCGGTCGACCAGGGCGCCGGCCGGCAGGGACAGCACCATCCAGGGCAGGTAGGTGGCGGCGGTCACGACCGAGACCAGCCGCGGATCCCGGGTGATCGTGACAGCCAGCAGCGGCAGCGCGGCCACGAAGGCGCCGTCGCCGGTGCTGCTGACCGCGTTCGCCCACCACAGCCGCCAGTAGTTCCGCCCCAGTTTCGGCGGTCGCTTGCTTTCCGGCTTCTGGTCTGCGGTTCTCGGTGCCTGCGTCATGCTGGCCAGCGTGTCAGCCGCTTACATCGCGGGCGACGTTTAAGTCTGGGGCTAAACCCTGGCGCGTTGGCGCCGGGCCGGGCGATGCTAGGGGCATGCTGCTGGTGCTCGAGCTTGACGTGACCGACCTCGCCGGGACCAGGTTCGCGATCTCGCCGCTGTACGAAACGCTCCAAGCCGTCCATGCGCTGAGCAACCCGAACCCGCCCGCCATGAACCGGCCCTGGGTGCGCTGGGCGCGAACGGTGCTTGACGGGCGGTCGCTGCGGCTCGCGAGGCTGTGGCCGCTGGTCGCGGCCGGCCTGCCCTACTGGCCCGAGTTTCTTGTCCCGGCACCTGCCGGCAAGTCACCAGGTTTCGACATGGAGTTGACCCGGCTCTGCGCCACGCCGGAGGAGCCGGTGCGGGCCAGCCTGCGCCGCGTGTTCGGCGACGGCCCGTGGCCGGGCAGCGCGACGGACTTGTTCGAGCGGCCGCGCGAATCGCTGGCAGAGATCGCCGCCGAACTCGCCGAGTGCCACCACCGCCTCATCGTCCCGCACTGGGAGCGGATCCGGCCGGTGCTGGAGGCCGACATCGCCTACCACGCCGGGCTGCTGGCCGGCGGGGGCGCCCGGTCGCTGTTCGGCGACCTGCATCCCGACCTGCGCTGGTCGAAGGGCAAGCTGTTCCTGGCCGACGCCGAGCTAGACGTTGACGCCGAGATAACGCTGGGCCCCGATGGCCTCGTGCTGCTGCCGAGCGTGTTCATCGGGCCGCAATGGTCGATTAAGAGGGCGACGAGCACGCAGACCACGCTGATGTACCCGGCGCGGGGCGCAGCCACCGTGTGGGAAGGCGGCTCGGGCACGGCCGTCTTCGGAGCCTTCGGGGCCTTTGGGGTCGCGCCCGGCCGGACGGGTGATGATCTGGAGGCTGTCGAGTCGCTGCTCGGCGCGCCGCGGGCCAGGATGCTCAGCGCGCTGCGGTTGCCTGCTACCACCAGCGCGCTGGCCCGGCGGTTCGGAGTCACGCCGAGCGCGATCTCCCAGCACCTGGCCGTGCTGCACCGCGGCGGGCTGGTGGACCGGCAGCGCAGCGGACGGACGGTGCTTTACCAGACGTCCCAGCTGGGCCTGGCCTTGCTCGGTGCGGCCCAGGGCCCCGGCGTCGGTTCGGTGCTTGGGCCGGGTTCGTGAGAGCGGTCGTCTACTCCGGNNACCGGCGTGTGCCGGTCGGACTGGCACGCCTGGCAGGGACACGACCCGGTCAGGCTGCCGCACATCGGCGGGCACGAGCTAGCCGGGGTGGTCGCGGGATGCGGACCTTCGGTGACCAGGTGGCGAGCCGGGGACCGGGTGACGGTGCCGTTCGCCTGCGGCTGCGGCCGTTGCGAGTACTGCCTGGCCGGCCAGGCGCAGGTGTGCCCGAAGCAGACCCAGCCGGGATTTACCGGGCCGGGGTCCTTCGCCGAGCTGGTGGCGGTCCACGCGGCTGACGCGAACCTGGTATCGCTGCCCGCTGCTGTCGACTTCGTCACGGCCGCGAGCCTGGGCTGCCGGTTCGCCACCGCCTTCCGCGCGGTGACCGCGCACGGCCGGGTGCGGGCCGGCGACTGGCTGGCCGTACACGGCTGCGGCGGCGTGGGGCTGTCGGCGGTGATGATCGGCTCATCCCTCGGCGCCCGGGTAGTCGCCGTGGACGTCGCCGCGGCGGCGCTGGACCGGGCCCGTGAGCTCGGCGCGGAATACACCGTCGCGGCCGGCCCGGATACCGTCGCCGCGGTCCAGGAGCTCACCGGCGGCGGGGCGCACGTCTCGATCGACGCGCTCGGGGCACCGGCCGCCGCCGCCAACTCGGTCCGCTGCCTGCGCCGCCGGGGCCGGCACGTGCAGGTTGGCCTGCTGCTTGGCCCGGCTTCGGCTCCCCCGCTCCCGATGGACCTGGTCATCGGGCGAGAGCTGGAGATCTACGGCTCGCACGGCATGGCCGCCCGCGACTACCCAGCCATGATGGCCATGGTCGCGGACGGCAGGCTGCGGCCCGGCGCGGTGGTCGGACAGGTGATCGGGCTTGAGGATGTCGGCCAGGCACTGGCCGCGATGAACGGGCCAGGTTCGGCGGCCGGGATGACGGTGGCCAGGCTCGCGGCCGAACACCCTGGTCTTGGCTTATCCGGTGTGACATCGGGGTAGGCGGAGTTTCGGAGTACGAAACCGAACGGGCCTACTGCGAAGGATCAGCCATGGCGGACAGCATCTACTCGGTCAGCGAGATCGTCGGCTCCTCTACCGACGGCATCGACGACGCCATCAGGGGAGCCGTTGCTCGTGCCTCAAAGACCCTGCATAACCTCGACTGGTTCGAGGTCACCAATATGCGGGGCCGGATCGAGAACGACGGGCTCACTCACTTCCAGGTCACTTTGAAGGTCGGTTTCCGGCTGGATGAGCCGCCAGCCTGACCGGGGGGATGGCCGCCGGGCTCTGACTGGGCTTAACTGGTGTCATGGGCTTCGATCACATCCTGGTGGAGCGTTCCGGCGCGTTCGCCACCGTCACCATGAACCGGCCCCAGCGCCGTAACGCCTTGTCGCGGGAGCACATGCACGAGCTGATCACAGCGTTCCGTGATCTCGGGAACAGCGATGCGCTGGGCATCGTGCTGGCCGGTAACGGACCGGTGTTCTGCGCCGGGCACGACTTCGCCGACGTCGCGGACGCTGACCTGCCGGAGGTCCGCTCGCTGCTGATGACCTGCACCGAGCTGATGACCCTGATCCAGCAGGTGCCCCAGCCGGTGGTGGCGCGGGTGCACGGGCTGGCCACAGCGGCCGGATGCCAGCTGGTGGCCAGCGCCGACCTGGCCGTGGCCAGCGACCAGGCCGGCTTCGCCGCGCCGGGCGGGAAGGGCGGCTGGTTCTGTCACACCCCGATGGTGGCCGTGGCCAGGAACATCGGCCGCAAGCGGGCGGCGGAAATGGCGATGTCCGGCGACGTCATCGACGCACGCACCGCGCTGGACTGGGGGCTGGTCAACCGGGTGGTGCCCGAGGCGCAGCTCGACTCCGCCGTGCACGACCTGCTGGACCGGGTCACCCGCGGATCGGCGGACAGCAAGGGCATCGGCAAGCAGGCGCTGTACGCGCAGATCGACCTGGATCAGCCCAAGGCCTACGCCTACGCCGTCGAAGTCATGGCCGCGACCAGCCAGCTCCCCGACGCGCGAGAGGGAATGCGGGCGTTCCTGGACAAGCGCAAGCCGCACTGGCGGCGCAGACGGCCGTAGCTGCCGCGGCCTTCAGGCTTCTCAGTTGTCACGCGTCGCGATGGCGGTGTTAGTGCGAGTCGTGCGGAATCTGAGCCACCAGAACAGCAGCGCCATGGGCAGGGCCAGGCCACCCATGCCGTAGATCGCGAAGGCGGCGAATCCGTCGATATGCTGGACCAGCCAGCCGAAATTCTGGCCAAAGAACCCGGTGACGAACGTCAGCGGCAGGAAGACCGTGGCCAGGATCGTGAGCTGCTCGATGGTGGAGTTCTGCCGGACGCTGACCTTGGTCTGCTCGACCGAGATCACGGCCATGTTGGCCTCCAGCACCGTGCCGAGCAGGTCACGCTGGGCGGCGACCTCCTCGTTGACCAGAAGCAGGTGGTCCTGGACGTCATTCAGGTACGGCTGCAGCTTCGAGGGCCCGTTGGCGCGCTCCACCGTGGTGACCACGGCGAGCAGCGGGTGGACGGCCCGGTAGAAGTCAGTGGCCTCGCGGCGCAGCGAGTAGATCCGTTCCGTCGGCGCGACCGAACCTGAGAACACCGTGGCCTCGACCTGGTCAATATCACGTTCCAGCCCAGCGACGACCGGCGCGTACCCGTCCACTACCTCATCCAGGATCGCCCACAGCGCAGACGTGGTGCCCTCGGCGAGCAACTCCGGCCGCTGCTCAAGGCGCCGCCGGGCCGCGCGCAGCTCGCTCCCGATGCCCTGCCGGACCGTGATCACGAAGGTCGGCGCGAGGAAGACGCTGATCTCGCCGAACTCGACCTCCTCAGCCTCATCGTCGTAACGCGCCGTGCGCAAGATGACCAGCCGCACCTCCTGCTCGTAGCTTTCGATCTTCGGCCGCATGTGAAAGTTCTGCGCGTCCTCCACCGCCAGTTCGTGCAGACCGAAGGCGTCCCGGACCTGGGCCAGTTCCGCTTCCCCCGGCTCGAACAGGCCCAGCCAGACGAAGCCGCCCTGCTGGCACCGGCCCGCCGCGTCCGCCAGCGAGACCGGGCCCTCATCGAGCCTGCGGCCATCCTGGTAGTGAGCACAGTCAACGATCATCGTCGGAACCTCCGTAGTCGGCAGCCAGTGCAGTATCCACTACCCGAGATGACGGAATACCTTCTGGTACAGATCGGGGCGGCGGTCGGCCAGCAGGTCGTTGTCACCGGCCAGGTGCTTGTCCCGGGCGCGGGTCAGGTCACAGGCGGCGGTGAGCACGGCGGGGCGGTCGGCGAGAACGGGCCCGTCCAGCGGGTAGCCGTCGGGTCCGACGATGACCGAACCGCTGATCCAGGACACGCCCCGCTCGATCTGGCACCGGTCAGCCACCGCGACGAAGACCCCGTTGGTGGCGGCCGCGGCCTGAGCCTTGATCACCTCGGCGGGGCGCTCCCCGGCCGGCCAGCTATACGCGGGCCAGTTCACCGGCGCGGCGATCACGTCGGCGCCGTCCAGCGCGGCCAGCCGCACCCATTCGGGAAATTCCAGGTCGTAGCAGATCATCAGGGCGACCCGGCCGAACGCGAGGTCCACCACGGGCGGCGGCGCGTCGCCGGGGGTGAAAACGAGCTTTTCCTTATCCCACAGGTGCGCCTTGCGGTAGACCGCCAGAGTCCCGGACGCATCGATGACGGCTGCGCTGTTGTAGAGGCGGCCGTCGGCGCCGAGCTCGCAGAACCCGCCCACGATCACCAGCTGATGCGCGTCGGCCAGGGAGCGCCAGTGACGCAAGGTGACGCTGTCGGCGGCGCGTGACGCCAGGCCGAGAGCTTCGGCCGCCGCCTGCACGGCGACGTCGCCGAAGACGTAGCCGGAATCGCTCAGTTCCGGCAGCACCACGAGCCGGGCGCCCGCGGCCGCCGCCTCGGCCACCGCGCCGGCGGCCGCCTGCCGGTTGGCGTCGGGCTCACCCACGGTGATCGCGAGCTGCGCCACCGCGATCACCGTGGGGCCGGGACCGTCCTGCGATCTGTCCACTTTTACGTGCTCCGTTCGTCGGCGGCGACACAACTATGTAAACAGCATCAGTGTCCCGTACCGTCAGCGGAGACGGCTTACGAAAAAGTCGGCGGGAGAAGGAAGGGCGGCCGGTGACGGGACAGGCGGATGTCGTGGTGGTGGGCGGCGGGCACAACGGGCTGGTCGCGGCGGCCTACCTGGCGCGCGCGGGGCTGAAGACGGTGGTGTGCGAGCGGCGCGGCGTCACCGGCGGCGCGGCGGTCAGCGAGCATCCCTTCGGCCCGGACTTCACGGTGACGTCGCTGTCGTACGTGGTCTCCCTGCTGCCGCCGGATCTGGTCCGTGACCTCCGGCTGGAACAGCACGGCTATCACGTGTACCCGCAGGGCCCCTACTTCGCGCCCCGAACGGACGGCCGGTATCTGCGCTTGCCCGACGACCCGGCGCAACGGCATGCCGAGATCGCCAAGTTCTCGGCCGCCGACGCCGACGCCTACCCCCGGTACGAAGAGCACCTGGCCGGCATCGGCCGGATTCTCGGACCGCTGCTGCACCAGATCCCGCCCCGGCTCGGGTCGCGGCGGCCGCATGACCTGCTTCGGCAGGCGCGGTTGCTGACCCAGCTGCGGGGAGTCGACGAACGCGGCGCGGTCGACATAACCCGGCTGCTCACCGGGAGCATCGCGGACCTGCTCGAGGACTACTTCTCCAGCGACGCCCTGCTGGGGCTGCTGTCGGTGTCCGGTGTCATCGGGACGTGGGCCGGGCCGCGGTCGGCCGGGACGGCGTACGTGATGCTGCACCATCACATAGGCGAGACCGAAGGCCAGTCTGGCGCCTGGGGATTCCCGCGCGGCGGCATGGGCGGCGTGTCGTCGGCACTGGGCCGTGCCGCCCGGATGTTCGGGGCGCAGATCAGGACCGACGCCGAGATAACGCAGATCCGCACCCGCAACGGCCAGGTCACCGGGGTCACGCTGGCCGGGGGGGAATCCATCGATGCCCCGGTGGTGGTCACCACCGCGCATCCGCAGATCTCCTTCCTGCAGTTGCTGGACCCGGCGGACCTGCCGGCCGATTTCGTCGCCGACATCCGCGGCTGGCGCAGCCGCAGCGGCACCGTGAAGATCAACCTGGCGCTAGACCGGCTGCCGGTGTTCGCCAGTCACCCGGAACCCGACCCGTCGGTCTACGGCGGCACGATCGTGCTGGCTGAGTCGCTCGACGACATCGAGGGTGCGTTCCAGCAGGCGGTCTCGGGCACCCCGGCCAGCTTGCCGTTCGCCGACATCTGCATCCCCAGCGTGTTCGACGACTCGCTGGCGCCGGCCGGGAAGCACATCATGTCGATGTTCACCCAGTGGGTGCCCTGCGGCTACGCCGACGCGCCTCATGACGGCGAGCTGCAGGCATACGCGGACCGGGTGCTGGCCCGGATGGAGAAGGTGGCGCCCGGGTTCACCGACTCGGTGCTGCACCGGCAGGTCATCGGGCCGCACCAGATGCAGGAAGAGTACGGGCTGATCGGCGGGAACATCTTCCACGGGGAACTGTCGCTCGGGCAGATGTTCCACGCCAGGCCCGCCGCGGGCTACGCCGACCTGCGCACGCCGGTGCACGGCCTGTACCAGGCGGGCTCGGCCACCCACGGCGGCGGCGGGGTCACCGGCATCCCCGGGCGCAACGTGGTCAAGCAGATCCTCGCCGACCGGCGGGCCGAACGCTGGCGCAGAAGGGTCCCGGGCAGCCCGGGGAAGGCCGCCATCAAAAACTGACGTAACCCGTCCTGACGTCGGGTTACGGGCGCGACAAGGCGACCGCGCGGCGCTTACCAGGCGCAAAAACTCTCCCCCGAACTCGAAGACTCCCGTTCTCGGATTTCGAAGATTGTGCGGCTTCGCGACGAAACGTGTTTGAACCCGACCGGACCCGGGGCCGTGTAAAGGGTGGGAGTGGGGAGCATTACGTGGTATTTGCCGACGAATCCGGCCTGCAATCACACGGCTGCCCGGGCGGATGTCTGCTGACCCGGACGGGGGATGGCGGTTCGAGCCGTTCTGGCTTGGAACAGCTGCGCGAGGACTGTTTGTTCGGCCATCCCGGCCCCCTTGGTGAACGACTCAGTGCTGATCGTTCTGCTAACGATGGGGAGGGGCATCGTGTCAGTCATTTCCGACCCGCAGGCCTTCAACGAAGACGACCTGTACGTAGATCTGCGGCCGATCTTCGGGCCTTCGCTGTTCCTGAAGTGCGAAGGTTTCAACTTCGCCGGCTCGGTCAAGCTGAAAGCGGCCAACGAGATGGTCGAGGCGGCCGGCCGGGACGGGGTCCTGAGGCCGGGAGCGGTGCTGGTCGAGTCCTCGTCAGGAAACCTGGGCGTGGCCCTGAGCGTGATCGCGGCGAGCAAGGGCTACCAGTTCCTGTGCGTGACCGACTCCCGCTGCAACCTTTCCGCCCGGCTGCTGATGGAGGCGCTGGGCAGCCAGGTACACATCATCGCCGAGCCGGATGCCGCTGATGGCTTCCTGGGCGCGCGGATAAATTACGTTCGGGCCCTGTGCGCTTCAGACGACCGGTATGTATGGCTCAACCAGTACACCAACCCGGCCAACTGGACGGCGCACTACCGCACCACCGCACCGGCCATCGCCCGCCAGTTTCCGCGGCTAGACGTGCTGTTCGTCGGGGCTGGCACCACCGGGACCCTGATGGGCTGTGCCCGTTACTTCCGGGAGCGGCACCGGCCGGTGCGGATCGTCGCGGTGGACAGCGTCGGCTCGGTGGCGTTCGGGGGCGCCCCCGGGCGGCGGATGATCCCGGGCCTGGGCGCCAGCATCCGGCCGCCGCTGCTCGACGAGGCCTACGTGGACGAGGTGGTACGCGTCGAGGAGGCAGACACCATCCGGGCCTGCCATCGGCTGGCCCGCCGCGGATTCCTGTTCGGCGGCTCTACCGGCACGGTGGTCAGCGGCGCGATGAGCTGGCTCGGCCAGCATGACGCGAGTGATCTGACCGCGGTGGCCATCGCCCCCGACCTCGGCGAGCGTTACCTCGACACCATTTACCAGACCAACTGGCTGCAGGCGATCTACGGCCAGAACGTGCTCGGCGCGGACGGGCTATCCGCCGGTGCCCCGCCTGACCCGGGTCCGCGAAACGGCCAGCGGCACGACCTTGACGCGCCGATCGAAGCTTGTCAGCAGATTGCGTTGCGATCATGAATCTGACGGTGGCGGCCGATTCGGCCGGGGCGCTGACCGCCGATCCGGTGACCGGCACCGAGATGATCTTCGCCGAGGTGCTGGCTGACCTCGTCCACGTCGAGCAGGTGCCGGTCGATGGCCACTTCTTCGATGATCTTGGTGCGGACTCACTGGTGATGGCCCACTTCTGCGCCCGGGTCAGGAAGCGGCCGGACCTGCCTTCGGTATCGATGAGGGACATCTACCGGAATCCGACGCTCAGGAGCCTGGCGGCGGCCCTCGCGTCCGCTGAGCCTGCCGTCGGCGCCGGGCCTGCCGTCGGCGCTGCGCCGGCCTCGTCCGCCGCGGAGGGCAGGGTCGGCGCGGCCGAGATGCCGACGGTGGTCCTGGCTAAGCTTGCGGCGCCGGCCGAGGCGGCAGCGCCGGCGAGGACGCGAGAGTACATCGTGTGCGGAGCGCTCCAGCTCCTGTTCTTTCTCGGCTACGCCTGGGTGGCCGCGCTGGTAGGCGCGCGGGCTTATGGATGGATCTCGGCCGGGTCAGGCCTGCGCGATATCTACCTTCGGTCGGTGTTGTTCGGCGGCGTGGGCTTCACCGTGGTGTGCACCATCCCGATCCTGGCCAAGTGGCTGCTGATCGGGCGGTGGAAGCCGCGGCAGATCCGCATCTGGAGCCTGGCCTACCTCCGCTTCTGGATCGTCAGGACGCTGGTCCGGTCGAACCCGCTGGTCTTCCTGACCACGGGCTCGCCGCTCTACGTGCTCTACCTGAGGGCGCTTGGCGCCAAGATCGGGCCCGGCACGGTGATCTTCTCGCACAACGTGCCCGTGTGCACCGACCTGCTCACCATCGGTGCGGACTCGGTGATCCGCAAGGACGCGTTCTTCGGCTGCTACCGGGCGCAGAACGGCTGGATCCAGACTGGCCCGGTCACCCTCGGCCGGAAGGTATTCATCGGCGAGAAGAGCGTGCTTGACATCAACACGTCGATGGGCGAGGTGACGCAGCTCGGTCACGCCTCCTCGCTGCACAGCGGCCAGCGGGTGCCGGTCGGCGAGCGCTGGCACGGGTCCCCCGCCCAGCGCACGGAGCTGAACTACGCCAGGGTCACGTCGGCGCGACGCCGCGGCACGCTGCGCCGGTTCAGGTTCAGCGCCGTCACCTTGTTCTGCATTTTCTTCCTGTACCTGCCGCTGGTCGAAGGGGGCGCGTTCCTGCTGCTGACCGCGGTGCCCGCGTTCGGCAAGGTCCTTGACCCGAACATGGACGCGATCACGTCACGCAGGCTCTACACCGATGCGCTCGATCTCTCCTTCGCGGGAGTTTTCGGCCTCCTGCTGGCGGGCCTGATCGTCGTGGCCACCGTCCCCCGCCTGCTCAACCTTTTCATCAAGCCATCCACGGTCTATCCCCTGTACGGATTCCGTGACCGGATCCACCGGGCGGTCGCGCGGATGACCGGCGTGAAGTTCTTCACCCACCTGTTCGGTGACAGCTCCTTTATCGTCTACTACCTGCGCTGGATCGGTTACGACCTATGCGAGGTCGAGCAGACGGGGTCTAACTTCGGCACCGAGGTAGGGCACGAGACCCCGTACCTGAGCACGATCGGCAGCGGGACGATGGTCGCCGACGGGCTGTCCCTGATGAACGCCGACTTCTCGAGCACATCCTTCCGGGTGTCCCCGGTGTCGATCGGGGGGCACAACTTTCTCGGCAACAACATCGCATATCCGGCCGGCGGCCGGACGGGCGAGAACTGCCTGCTCGCGACCAAGGTGATGATCCCGCTTGACGGGAAGATCCGCGAAGGGGTGGGCCTGCTCGGCTCCCCGCCGTTCGAGATCCCGCGATCGGTCGAGCGCGACAGCCGGTTCGACCACCTCAGCACCGGGGACGAACTGCGCCGCCGGCTGCGGGCGAAGAACTGGTACAACCTGCGGACCATGGGCGTCTTCCTGCTCGGACGATGGCTGCACATTTTTCTCGTCACCGTGCTCGCGCTGGCCGCCTTCGATGCCTACGGCGGATACGGACAGATCGAGATGGGCGCGTTGTTCGCGCTGAGCATCCTGATCACCCCGGTCTACTTCGTGCTCGTGGAGCGCGGTATGCGAGGGTTCCGCCGCCTTGAGCCGAAGTACTGCTCGATCTACGACCCGTACTTCTGGCGGCACGAACGGCTGTGGAAGGTACCCGGAGAGGCGTACCTGAAGATGTTCGACGGCACCCCGTTCAAGAACCTGATCTGGCGGGGCCTCGGGGTCAAGATCGGCAAGCGGGTCTTCGACGACGGCTGCTACCTGACCGAGCGGACGCTGACCACCATCGGCGACGACGTCATGCTCAACGCGGGAAGCAAGGTCCAGTGCCACTCGCAGGAGGACGGCACCTTCAAGTCCGACCGGACCACGATCGGTTCCGGCTGCACGATCGGGGTCGGGGCGATGGTCCATTACGGCGTGACGATGGGTGACCGCTCGATGCTGTTGCCCGACTCCTTCCTGATGAAGGGCGAGGAAATCCCGCAGCACGCGCGGTGGGGCGGAAACCCGGCGAGGGAGATGTGAGATGACGACTATCAGCCTGCCTGACGTTACCGTTGATTCGGCCCGCGAGTTCTGGCGCGGCCTGCTGCTGGCCGGCGGGTTCACCGCGATCCCGCGGTGGACCCTCGACCCGGTGCCCGGCGTCGCCGCGCACGAGGCGATGATCCCCGGCAACCTGGTGGCGGGATTGCGCGAACGGGCCGCCGAGCTCGGCGTGCCGCTCAGTTCGATGCTCCTGGCCGCGCACGCCAGGGTGCTCGCCGCGCTATCCGGCGAGTCCGAAGTCGTGACCGGCTATCTCGCCGCGCCCGGTGGCCTGCCGCTGCCCTGCCGCCTGGCGACCGGACCCGGCTCGTGGCGGACCCTCCTGCTTGACACCCACCAGGCCGAGTGGGAACTGCTGGCGCACCAGGACTTCGGAGTCGGCGATCTCCGGGGTGAGCTCGGCCTGACCGGGCCAGCCTTCGAGACGGTGTTTGATTCGGTCGGCGACGAAGGCACGCTGGCCGGGGACACCGTGCTCTGGGTGGGAATCCGGCCGCACCGCAGCCGGCTCGTGCTACGGCTGCGGTACCGGACCGACGCGCTTGACGAGGACTACGCCGCCAGGATCGCCGGCTACCACCTCACCGCGCTGACCATGATCGCCGCCGACCCGCAGGCCTCGCACGACCAGCAGTCCCTGCTGTCCGCCGAGGAGCTCCGCTTCCAGCTCGAAGGGCTGGCAGGACCAGACAGGAAGCTGCCCGACCGCCGGATGCACGAGCTATTCGAGCAGCGGGTGCGGGCCCACCCCGACGCCGTCGCCGCCGTCCGCGGCGACAGGCAGTGGACCTACGCCGAGCTCAACGCCCGGGCGAACCAGCTGGGACGAGCCCTGCTGGCGCGGGGGCTGCGGCGCGAAGGCGTGGTCGCGGTGGTGACCGAGCGCAACCTGGACTGGATGGCCGCCGTCCTGGCGATCTTCAAAGCCGGCGGCGTGTACCTGCCCATCGAGCCGCACTTCCCGGCCGATCGCATCGCTATCACGCTGTCCCGGGCCGGATGCAAACTCGTGCTGACCGAACCAGGCAGCACCGCCACACTCGACCCGGCCCTTGACTCCCTGTCCGGAGTCCGGACGCTCTTCGTCGAGACGGCCTACCAGGAGAACCACGCCGACACTGACCTTGGCATCGACGTCGCGGCTGACCAGCTCGCCTACATCTACTTCACCTCAGGCTCCACCGGTGAGCCGAAGGGCGCGATGTGCGAGCACGCCGGCCTGCTCAACCATCTCTACGCCAAGATCGACGACCTGATGATCAGCGAGGGACAGGTGGTCGCCCAGACCGCGCCCCAGTGCTTTGACATCTCGCTGTGGCAGCTGGTTTCCCCGCTCCTGGCCGGCGGCCGGACCCTGCTGGTCGAGCAGGAGGTGATCCTGGACGCCGGGCGCTTCGTCGATAAGATCGCCGACGGCCGGGTCAGCGTCCTTCAGGTCGTGCCGTCGTATCTCGAAGTGGTGCTTTCCTACCTGGACACCCATCCCCGGGAACTGCCGGACCTGCGGTACGTGTCCGTCACCGGCGAGGCGCTGAAGGCCGGACTCGCGCGGCGCTGGTTCGCGGCCAAGCCCGGGATCAAGCTAGTCAACGCCTACGGGCTGACCGAGACCTCGGACGACACCAACCACGAGGTCATGGACCGGGCACCCGCGGGCGAACGGGTCCCGCTCGGCCGTCCCGTCGGCAACGTGCGGATCTACGTGGTCGACGAGCACCTGTCTGCCGTGCCGCTCGGCGCGGCCGGCCTTATCGCCTTCTCCGGGGTCTGCGTCGGCCGGGGGTACATCAACGACCCCGAGCGCACCCGGCTGGCTTACCTGGCCGATCCGCACCGCGAGGGCCAGCGGCTCTACCTAGGCGGCGACTACGGCCGCTGGCAGCCAGACGGCAAGCTCGAGTTCCTCGGCCGCCGGGACAGCCAGGTCAAGATCAGCGGCTTCCGGATCGAGATCGGCGAGATCGAGAACACCCTGCTGCGGGTGCCAGATGTCCGCGACGGCGCGGTGGTGGTCGCCGGCCGGGCCGGGCCGGGCCAGCGCCTGGTGGCCTTCTACTCGGGGCCACGGGCACTTCCGGCCGTGGTTTTGCGGGACCGGCTGGCGGAGTCGCTGCCCGAGTACATGGTCCCGGCGGCCTTCCACTGGCGCGAAAGCCTGCCGCTGACCGCCAACAGCAAGATCGACTCTAAGGCGCTGACCGCGCTCGCCGACGAACTCGGGACGGCGGAGACGGACTACCTGGCCCCGAATACGCCCACCGAGCAGCAGCTGGCGGCCGCCTGGGCCAACGTGCTGGGCATTGCGCCGGACCAGATCGGCAGGCACGACAACTTCTTCGACCTGGGCGGCACGTCGCTGTCGGCCGTCAAGCTGGCCATCGCCCTCGACCGCACGGTTTCCCTGAAGGAACTCACCTGTCACCCGGTCCTCGCCGACATGGCCGGGCTGGCGGACGGGAAGCCGGCGGCTTCTTCTTAGGAAAGGACAATTCATATGTCGCACTCATCTTCGGCATCCCTGCTCGACGTGAACCTGCAACCCGGCAAGCCCGCTGTCCTGCGGGCCTGCCGGGTCGAGGCCGCCGGGGACACGCCGGACTGGGCCGCGGAGCACCGGGACGCGCTGCGGGCGCTCGTCGCCGAGCACGGTTGCGTCCTGGTCCGCGGCCTCGGGCTGCAGGACGCGGCCGGGACCGGGGCCGTCTTCCGGCAGCTGGCCACCGGGCTGATGACCGAGCGGGAGGCGTTCGCGGCCCGGCAGGCCTATCCCGACGGCCTGTACTCCTCATCGAAGTGGCCGGCCAACCAGCAGATGTGCATGCACCACGAGCTGAGCTACACCCTTGAGTTCCCCGGCCTGATGCTGTTCGCGTGCCTCACCGCCCCCGCCAGTGGTGGCGCGACCGCGGTGGCCGACGCGCTGACCGTGCTCCGCGCCCTGCCCGCCGAGCTGGTCAGCCGGTTCGAGCGGGAGGGCTGGGTACTCACCCGCAACTACAACGAAGACATCGGGGCGTCGGTCGCCGAGGCGTTCGGCACCGGCGACCGCGGTGCCGTCGAGAGCTACTGCCGCGCCAACGCGACCGAGTTCGAGTGGCAGCCCGATGGCGGACTGCGCACCAGGCAGCTCCGCAGCGCCGTGGTGCGCCACCCGCTGACCGGGCAGCGCTGCTGGTTCAACCAGATCGCCTTTCTCAACGAGCGGACGCTCGACCCTGAGATACGCGAGTACCTGGTGGACGTCTACGGCGAGGACGGGCTGCCGTTCAACACGTGCTTCGGCAATGGCGACCCGCTCGGCGACGACGTCGTGCGGTTGCTCAACGAGACCTACGAGGCCAGCACCGTCCGCGAGCCGTGGCAGGCCGGCGACCTGCTGCTCGTGGACAACGTCAGGACCGCGCACAGCCGGGAGCCGTACGAGGGACCGCGCGAGGTGCTCGTCGCGATGGCCGACCCGGTGCGCCTGGCGGACTGCTCGCCGNNCCACGCCTTCGCCGGTGCCGCCGTTCGCGGTGATTCCCGGCGCCCAGGTCCAGCGGACGCTGCAGGGGCACCAGAGGCAGATCGTGGAGCTGGTCGAGGCCACCTACCGGCGGCACAGCGCCGGCGACTCGGTGAATCCGCCGTCCTACTTCCTTCGCTTCCCGGACCGCCCGTCGGCCCGGATCATCGCGCTGCCCGCCTCCATCGGCGGGCCGCTCCGGGTGGACGGCCTGAAGTGGATTTCCAGCTTTCCCGAGAACGTGGCGGCCGGCATCCCGAGGGCCTCGGCCGTGCTGATCCTCAACGACCACGACACCGGCTATCCGTTCGCCTGCCTGGAGAGCTCGATCATCAGCGCCACCAGGACGGCCGCGCTGGCGGTGTCGGCGGCTGACTGGCTGAGCCGTGACCGCCCACGGCCGGCTCGGGTGGGATTCTTCGGAACGGGCCTGATCGCCCGCTACATTCACGCCTTCCTGGCCGGCACGGGCTGGTCGTTCGACGAGATCGGCGTGCACGACCTGTCCGCCGCCAGCGCGGCCGGCTTCCGCGGGTACCTGGAGCAGTCGGGGACCGCCGGCCGGATCACCGTGCACGAAAGCGCCGGGCAACTGCTCCGCGCCAGCGACCTGGTGGTCTTCGCCACCGTCGCCGGCCAGCCGCACGTCAGCGACCTGGCCTGGTTCGCGCACAACCCGCTGGTCCTGCACGTGTCACTGCGCGACCTCGCGCCGCAGATCCTGCTCGCCTCGACCAACATCGTCGACGACGTCGAGCACTGCCTGAAGGCCGAGACGTCGCCGCATCTGGCCGAACAGCTCACCGGCAGCCGGGACTTCCTGGCTGGCACCCTGGACGACGTGATGGCCGGGCGGGTGCGGATCCCGGCGGACCGCCCGGCGGTATTCTCGCCGTTCGGCCTCGGCGTGCTCGACCTGGCGGTGGGCAAGTACGTCTACGACGAGGTCGCCCGCTCCGGCGAGCTGCACGTCATCGACGAGTTCTTCCACGAGCTGCGCCGGTACGGATGAGCGGGCAAGCGGCGCGGGTCAGGGGGCGATGCTTGAGGCGGCCGGATGGGAGGCGCGGGCGATGTCGGCGACCAGCTCGAAGGAACGAGACGTCCCGTTCTTCCGGGTTCTTCTGCTGCCGACGCCGTTGCCGAGGTTCCGATGCCCCGCGGCTAGCCGCGGTGGACGGTCCGCCGCGGGCCGGCCTGCTGCGCGTCATCCCCGAAGGNNGTCCCGTAGACCCGCAGGAACCGCGGCGTCCACGGGCTGGTGGACACGAGGTCGTCGATGACCAGGGCGACCTTGGAGTGGCCGGCCTGGACGTTGAGGAACTTCCTGGTCCGCTCGGGCGCACGACCCCCGACCCAGAGGTAGGTCCCGTCGAACTCGAAGCCCACCGGGGCGACGTCCGGCTGGTCGTCCGCGCCGACGGTGGCGATCCTGGCCAGCGGCTGTGACTTCAGGTAGGCAACCTCATCCTCGGTGAACGCCATGAGCTATCTCCCTCGTCAGTTCCGGCCGTCAGGTGACGGCCGATGATAATACGCCGGCGCCGGGCTCGCGGGAAGTAGGCGGTTCCGGGTCCGGCCTGTCGGGCGTAGAGTCCGGGTTACGGACAACCGATCTCATAGCGGAGCGGACCATGGATCGTCGTCACTGGTCACGGCGCATTAGCCAGCTCGATCCGGCCCGCGACTACGAGCAGATCTACCGGATCCTGGCCACCCATGAGTTCCCGTGGGACATGAACCAGTCCCTGTCCTTCGCGCTCTACCGGACTTATGCCGTCCCGAGCATCGGCCGCTTGCTGTCCGAGACCGGCGAGTTCACCCGGCGGACGCAGAAGCGGTACGACGACACCGCGCTGATCCTCGACACCATCCTCGAACACGGGCTGGCCAGCCCGCGCGGCCGCACCGCCGTGCGGCGCATGAACCAGATGCACGGCGCGTATGACATCTCCAACGCCGACAAGCTCTACGTGCTGTGTGCCTTCGTGGTCATGCCGATCCGCTGGATCGACAAATACGGCTGGCGACGCCTGACCCCGGCTGAGCGCACCGCCAGCGCCAACTACTACCGTGAGCTCGGCCGGCACATGGGCATCAAGGACATCCCGGCTACCGACCAGCAGTTCGCGGCCTTCCTGGACTCCTACGAGCGTGAGCATTTCGGCTTCGACGAAGGCGCGCTGGCGGTGTCTGAGGCGACGCTGCGGCTGATGGCGACGTTCCCGCTCAACCGTCTTGCCCCCAGAGCCGTGATGGACAGATTCGCCAAGGCCCTGATGGATGACCCGCTGCTCGACGCCTTCGGATACCGCCGGCCGGCCCGCTGGGAACGGGGCCTGGCCACGGGAGCACTGCGGCTGCGCGCGTTGACGGTGCGATTCCTGCCCGCGCGCAAAGAGCCGCTTTACGCGCGCCAGCTGCCTAACATCCGCAGCTATCCGCAGGGCTACGACGTGGCCCAGCTGGGCACCTTCCCCCCGGGGTGCCCGGTACCGCACGCGGAGTTACTTCCGGGCGGAGGTCCGGTGGTGCCGGCTCGGGCCGGACTCGACGTGCAGCGGTTCGGCAGCCGAGGCAGCCGGGCCCAAGGTGCCACCGGTACGAACCGAAAAGAGCCGGCGCAGGAATCGCTTGAAGCCGCCCTCCCGCCTCCGTGCCCCAGTGTGTTTCGCCACTTGTCTGCTCCCTCACTGGGGCCGGAGCTTCTTACCGGCCGGTATCCCAAGATAGCGCGGCGGAGCGGGGAGGGGTAGACGCAGCCAGCGGAGAAGTCTGGCGAAGCTAGGCGGGGCGAGTGGGGGCGGGTGGGGCGGCGTCGATGACGGCCTAGTCGTGGTGGCGGAACGCCGCGTGGCAGGAGCTCAGGACGGCTGATTATTCCTCGAGGGCGCCGAGGTCGGCGGGGACGTCGACGGAATAGGGCCGCAGGATTTCGAGCGGGACGATCTCGAGCGCGCGCTGATGGGTCGAGGCGAGCACCACGGGCGCGGCAGCACCGTCGCGGTGGGCCTGCAGCCAGTTGGCGGCCGTCACGCACCACCGGTCCCCCGGCACCAGACCGGGAAACCTGAACTGCGGCATGGGCGTGCTGAGGTCGTTGCCGATGCGGCGCTGGTGCTCGAGGAACTCGGTGGTCACCACCGCGCAGATGGTGTGGCTGCCCAGGTCTTCAGGCCCGGTGGTGCAGCAGCCGTCCCGGTAGAAACCAGTCAGCGGATCGGTCCCACATGGCTCAAGCTCGCCGCCGAGCACATTACGGTCGCCCATATTCAGCAGTATCCGTACCGCGGCAGGTGATCCGCAAGCTCCAGGTACAGCCGGCCGCTGGACAGGGCGAGACGGTCGGCTTAATCTGACTGTATGGTCAGTCAAGACTTTCGTGCGGCGTATGCTCCTGCTCCGGTGGAGCGGGGTGAGCTGGAGCAGGCGCTCCGGCCGTTCGGGGAGAGCCGGATGCTGCCGCGGGCCGCGTACGTCGACCCCGCGGTGTTCGGGTGGGAGCAGCGGAATTTCTTCGGCGGCGGCTGGATCTGCGTGGCGCGCAGCGACCAACTGCCCCGGCCGGGCGACCAGCGGGCCGAGGCCACCGGGCAGGGCGGCGTGCTGATGGTCCGCGGCGAAGACGGCGTGCTGAGGGCGTTCGCGAACAGCTGCCGGCACCGGGGCCACGAGCTGCTCCCGTGCGGCGAGTCCGCGCAGGGCAATGCCATCATCTGCCCGTACCACGCGTGGACGTACTCGCTGGAGGGCGACCTGCACGCGGCCGCGGGCTTCCGGCGGCAGTCCGGCTTCGACTTCGGCCAGTGGGGCCTGCCGCAGCTGCCGGTGACCGAGTGGCACGGCCTGGTCTTCGTGGACTCCTCGGGCGGGAGCTCGGGCTCCCTGGACGAGGCGCTGGCCAAGCTGGACGAGCTGGTCGCGCCGTACGAGCCGGAACGCCTGGTGACCGCGGGCCAGCACAGCTACGACTCGGCGGCGAACTGGAAGATCCTCACCGAGAATTACCACGAGTGCTACCACTGCCCTTCCATCCACCCCGAATTGTGCCGGGTCAGCCCGCCGAAGAGCGGCGAGAACTACGCCGCCGACGGCGCCTGGATCGGCGGCTGGATGGACCTGCGCGAGGGCATGACGACGATGTCCCTGGACGGGACCAGCCGCGGGGTACCGCTGCGCGGGCTCGACGCGCAGGGGCTGCGCACCGTCATCTACGTCAACATCTTCCCGAACGTGCTGCTGAGCCTGCATCCGGACTACGTGATGACGCACCGGCTGACCCCGGTCGCCGCNNGACTTCGATCCGGGCTACGCGGTGGAGTTCTGGGACATCACCAACCGGCAGGACTGGGCGGCGTGCGAGTCCGTGCAGCGCGGGCTTTCCTCGCCGCACGCCTCCCCGGGGCCGCTGTCGCCCGCCGAGGACGCGGTGTACTCCTACGTCACCAGCATCGCCCGGGGCTACCTGGGCCGATCCCTCTGGAGCCGGTAGTCAGCCTGGACCGATAACGTAGGTCCGTGACCATTCTTGACATTCCGGTGAAGACCCTGACCGGCCAGGACTCCTCGCTCGGCGCGCTAGAGGGCAAGACGCTGCTGGTGGTGAACGTCGCCTCCAAGTGCGGGCTGACGCCGCAGTACACCGCGCTGGAGAAGCTGCACGAGCAGTTCGCCTCTCGGGGGTTCGCGGTCGCCGGGTTCCCGTGCAACCAGTTCGGCGGGCAGGAGCCCGGTACGGCCGAGGAGATCGCCGAGTTCTGTTCAGCGACGTACGGGGTCACCTTCCCGATGTTCGAGAAGATCGAGGTGAACGGGTCCGACCGGCACCCGATCTACACCGCGCTGACGGATGTGCCCGACGCGAATGGCGAGGCCGGCGACATCCAGTGGAACTTCGAGAAGTTCCTGGTCCGTCCGGACGGAACGGTAGCCGCCCGGTTCCGCCCCCGGACCGCTCCCGACGACCCCGAGGTCCTCGCCGTCATCGAGGCCAACCTCCCCGCCGGCTACTTCCTCGGCTAAAGCGGAGGCGTTTCATGATCGTGGCCAGATTTTGGTCATATACGACAGAAACTGGCCACGATCATGGGCTACGCGTGGGCGGGGGGTTGGGTTGGGGCTTAGGTTAGGAGGGCGGGGCCGCGTTTGGTTAGCTGACGGGCGATGATCATGCGCTGGANNAGCCGCGGCCGCCGAAGACCTGGACGGCGCGGTCGGCGACCCGGCCGGCCATCTCGGAGGCGTAAAGCTTGGCCATCGAGCACTGCGCGTGCGACACCTTCACCTCGGTACCCCGGTCGATGCCGCGGGCCGTCTCATACGTCCCCGCCCGAGCCATGAACAGTTCGGTGAGGCTGTCGGCGAGCATCCCGGCCACCAGGCCGTACTCGCTGATCGGCTGGCCGCCGGCCCGCCGCGCGGTGGCGAACGCGGCCATCTCCGCGGTGAGCCGCTCGGCCGCGCCGACACAGCGGGCCGCCACCATCAGCCGCTCGAACCTGAACCACTCATAGGCGAAGGCCATCCCGTCGCCCTCGGCCCCGACCAGGTTGACGGCCGGGACGCGCACGTCTTCGAACGCGACGATGGGATGGTGGTGGCTGATCGTGTGCGTGTAAGCCGGAGTCCGGACCACCCGCACCCCGGGGCTGGGCAGGTCCACCAGGAACATTGCGTGCTCACCGTCGTGCGGTCCGCCGGCCAGCCGGGCCTGGAAGAACGCATAGTCGGCCGTGTTGAACGAGGTGACGTGCCACTTAACGCCGTTGAGCAGGTACTGATCTCCGGCTCGGCGGGCGGTCGCCTCGATGGCGTCGACGTCAGACCCCGCGCTCTCCTCGGTGATCGCGTAGCACTCCTCCCGCTCGCCGTTGATCGAGGGCCTGACGTAGCGCTCGATCTGGTCGGCGGTGGCCACGGCCGGCAGCCAGGACGGCGGGGTGGCGGCCACCCAGCCGAGCGCGTTGGTCACCCGGCCCATCTGCTCCTGCACGAGCACCTGCTGCAGGGCGGAGCAGCCGCCGCCACCCAGCTCCTTCGGCATGTTCGTCGAGTGCAGGCCCAGCTCACGGGCTCGTTTGGCGTGGGCGGCGATCAGATCGGCGGGAAGCTGACCGCCGGATCGTTCGGCCTCATCTTCAAAGGGGATCAACTCGTCAGCGAATTCGCGGGCCCGAGCCTGGATCTGACGGTCCTGTTCCGACAACCCGTACATCGCGTGGAACCTCCAGGTCCCGGGGGGCTAGCGTGTTGACTGAATGTTCAGTCTATGCCAGCATCGACGGTGTGCCAATGAGGACGGTGGGTCGATGAGCAGCGTTGAAGGCCCCGCGGACGCGGTGGTGGTCGGCGGCGGGACGGTGGGCGCGTGGTGCGCTTACTTCCTGCGCCGGGCCGGGCTGGCCCGGGTCGTGCTGCTGGAGAAGGGCTTCCTCGGCCAGGGCGCGAGCAGCCGGGCGGCCGGCGTCGTCCGGATGCAGGGCGGGACGCCGGAAGCGGTCCGGCTCGGCCAGTGGTCCCGGCGGTTCTACCTGAGCCAGCGGGACGAACTCGGCACCGACTCCGGGTTCACCGAGCAGGGCTACCTGCTGCCCTGTTTCACGCCAGGCGACGTCACCGCAGCACGCGAGCGGATGGCGATGCAGTCCGCCCTGGGCGTTCCGGTGCGCTGGCTCGATCCGGGTGAGGTGGAGGCGGTCAACCCGACGCTGGCCCCCGGGCAGACGCTCGGCGGCACGTTCTGCGCCCAGGACGGGTACATCNNACCGTGGCGCTGAACCGCAGCGGCGTCGAGGTCGCCGAGCACGTCGCGTTCCAGGGTTTGACCTCCGGCCGCGGCGGCTCGGGTACCGAGGTGCTGACGAGCCAGGGCCCGATCGACGCGGGCCTGGTCGTCCTCACCGGCGGGCCTAAGCTCGCCGCCGTCGGCGCTCGGGCCGGCATCGCGATCCCGGCGGGCGGCGCCCGGCACCAGGTCGCGGTGACCGAGCGGCATCGGGACCTGGCTCCCTCCCGGGTGCCGATGGTCTTCGACCTGGCCGCCGGACTTTACTGGCGGCCAGAAGAAGGCGGGCTGCTGTTCGGGATGAGCAACCCGGACGAGCCGCCCGGCGACAACCGCGAGGTCGACGAGGGTTACCTGGCCAAGATGCGGGCCCGGCTGGCCCAGCTGGTCCCGGTTACCGGCGGGCTCGGGCTGCGCCGCATCTGGGCCGCGACGATCGACTACACCCCGGACCACCTGCCCATCATCGGTCCCGCTCCTGGCCTTTCCGGGGTCACCGTGGCCTCCGCGGCCGGCGCGGGCATGATGTGGGGACCTGGCGTCGCGAAAGCCGCGGCCGACGTCGCGCTCACCGGGTCCTCCGACGTACTCGACGTGTCCCCGCTTGGTCTCGACCGTTTCGACGAACGCGGCCACAGCCGCCTCGCTACCGATCCCATCGCCCTGCCCTTCCCGGAGAGGATCTCCACGCCATGACCACCGCCATCCCGCTCACCCCGTACCTGGCCGACGCCGCCGACGCGAAGCTGGAGGACTGGGGGCCGCTGGCGGAAGCCACCGGCGAGCCGATGCAGACCTCGGGCACGACGCTGTGGTCCGGCGAGGGTGACCAGGAGACCGGGGTCTGGGAATGCACAGCGGGCCCGTCCCGGTGGAGCCTGGAGGCCAACGAGTTCGTGCACATCTTGTCCGGCCGGATGACCGTGACGCCGGACGGCGGCGAGCCGACCGACATCGGCCCGGGTGACACCGCGGTCTTCCCGCGCGGCTGGGCCGGCACCTGGCAGATCCACGAGACCATCCGCAAGCTCTACGTTTTGTTCTGAACGTTTCGCCGCGGCCCGGTTCGGTAGCCTGACGTCATGGAATATCGCACTCTGGGAGGCAGCGGCTGCGCGGTTTCGAGCCTGGCCCTGGGCACCATGACGTTCGGCGCCGAGACCGACTCCGATGGCGCGCACGCACAGCTGGACCGTTTCGTCGAGGCGGGCGGCACGCTGGTCGACACGGCCGACGTGTACAGCCACGGCGTATCGGAACAGATCATCGGCCGCTGGTTCGCCAGCCGCCCGGCCGACGTCACCGAGCCGGTGGTGCTGGCCACCAAGGGCCGCTTCGCGATGGACGACTCGCCGAACGGCGCCGGGCTGTCGGCTCGCCACCTGACTCGCGCGCTCGATGCTTCGCTGGCCCGGCTCGGACTCGATTCGATCGACCTGTACCAGGTCCACGCCTTCGACCCGCTGACGCCGCTGGAAGAGACGCTGCGCACGCTCGAGGGGTTCATCCGCGCGGGCAAGATCCGCTACTACGGGCTGTCCAACTTCACCGGCTGGCAGCTGACCAAGGCCGTGTGGCTGGCCCGCGCCATGAACATCGCCGAGCCGGTGACGCTCCAGCCGCAGTACAGCCTGCTGGCGCGGGAGATCGAGTGGGAGATCGTGCCCGCGGTGCTCGACGCCGGAATGGGGCTGCTGCCCTGGAGCCCGCTCGGCGGCGGCTGGCTGTCCGGCAAGTACCAGCGGGACCAGCGCCCGACCGGCGACACCCGGCTGGGCGATGACCCGAACCGCGGCATGGAAGCCTACGACCGGCGTGGCACCGACCGCACCTGGAACGTCATCGACGCGGTGCAGAAGGTCGCAGAAGACCGGGGCGTGTCCATGGCCGAGGTCGCGCTGGCGTGGGTGACCGACCGCCCGGCCGTCACCTCGTCCATCCTGGGCGCGCGGACCATGGGCCAGCTCGAGACGAACCTCCGCGCGGCCCAGCTGCACCTGACCGAGGCGGAGAGGGCCGCGCTCGATGCCGCCAGCGACCCGCACGTCAGCGACTACCCCTATGGTGAGCTGGGCGTGGATCAGCGCGCCCGCACCCTTCCCGGCCGCTGAGGGCGGCCGGCCCGCCTGCCGCCCCGGAGGAGGTCTGATGTCGCTGAGTGATTTCCCGCGCTATCCGTTGATGTTCGGCCCGAGCCCGGTGCACCCGCTCGAACGCCTTTCCGCCCATCTGGGCGGAGCCAAGATCTGGGCCAAGCGGGAAGACTGCAACTCCGGACTGGCTTTCGGCGGGAACAAGACCCGCAAGCTGGAATACCTGGTGCCCGACGCGCTGGCGCAGGGCGCGGACACGCTCGTTTCCATCGGCGGCGTGCAGTCCAACCACACGCGACAGGTCGCCGCGGTCGCGGCCAAGCTAGGGCTGGGGGCCAGGCTCGTTCAGGAAAGCTGGGTCAACTGGCCTGATGCGGTGAACGACCGGGTGGGCAACATCCTGCTCTCCCGGATCATGGGCGCCGACGTCCGGCTGGTCGATGAGGGCTTCGGCATCGGCGTCAAGACCAGCTGGGAGCAGGCGCTGGACGACGTCCGCTCGGCAGGCGGGAAGCCGTACGCCATCCCGGCCGGGGCCTCCGACCACCGCCTGGGCGGGCTGGGCTTCGCCAACTGGGCTTATGAGGTCCAGCAGCAGGAACAGCAGCTCGGAGTCTTCTTCGACACCATCGTCGTCTGCAGCGTCACCGGCTCCACCCAGGCCGGGATGATCGCCGGNNNACGCTGGACGCGATCCGGCTGACCGGCAGGCTCGAGGGCATGATCATCGACCCGGTATACGAGGGCAAATCGATGGCCGGGCTCATTGACCTCATCCGGACCGGCCAGATCGCCAGGGACTCCACCGTGCTCTACGCCCATCTCGGCGGCCAGCCCGCGCTGAACGCGTACAGCGCGCTGTTCCGTTAGGGTCCGTTAGGGTCGGCAGGTCGAATCATTCGGACACCGGGCCGCCGCCGCGACTGGGCGAGTCGAAATCACCAGTGCCGTCCGGCACGCCGCTGCCCGGGCCCTTCGGGTAGGAATGGTGTCCCTCGACCGGCACGTTCTCCGGGTGGCCGCCGCCGGATGACATCTGCCTGAGCTTGAAGTAACGGCTTAGCTCCCGCCACTGACTGGCGGCCAGCACGGCCACGGAGGCGGGAAGCAGCAAGCTAAGTGCCTTACGAGCCATAGTTCTTTCCCTCTAGTCCCTCTAGTGAGCATGACCTGCTCTTTCCACACTTCCCCCCACGTTTGGCGGCAAACGGCGGGGGTCAGCGATGCCTTGGGCTTGATCCGTGACCAGGTCGTGGGCGACGCTGAAGGGCATGGTCTGGCGGATTCATTTCACGGCCGGTGATCTCAGCAGGATCCGGGTCAGCCCGACCCTGGGCCCGCTGGCCGAGACCGTGATGGCGCTGTCGCTGCTCAGGTGCCCGCTGCAGCCCCGGGCCTTGTTCAGCGAGTGGCGCACTCAGGTCCAGGGCAAGGTCACGCCGCAGATGAAAGCGCTGATGGCCATGATCCCGGCCGGTTCCAAAGGAGTGGACCTGTGCGCGCTCACCGGAGAGGCGCCGACGATCGGGGGCGGTGTCCAGGCCCTGCTGACCGTGCCGCGCGAGCATCTGCTCGCGGAGATGGAATTCGCCGACCGCCATCGGCGGCTGCCCGCGGCCGCGTGGGCGATGGCCGACCCCGGCGCCCGGGAGCCGCTGGCCGACGCGACTCAGGCCGCCTACCAGGCGCTGGTCCAGCCGTACTGGGCCCGCATCCACGCCTGCCTGCACGCTGAGCAAATGGCTCGCAGCCGGACGCTGGCCTACGAGGGCGGCGACCGGCTGCTGGCCTCGCTGCAGAACCAGTGGATCCGCTGGCGCCCGCCGGTCCTCGAGGTGCTCATGGCCGGCCGGACCGAGATGTACCTGGCGGGCCGGGGCATCGCGCTGATCCCTTCGGTATTCGTCGGCCAGCGCCCTAGCCTGCACGAACACCTCAACGACAGCAAGGCCGCGCCCTGGCTGGTGCTGCCCCCGGCCGACGAGGGAACCGGTCACGCCCGCCTGTGGGGTGGCCCGCGGCCCGGGGGCGCCGCCCTGGCCGCGCTGGTGGGCCGGAACCGGGCCGCGGTCCTGGCCAGCATCGCGGACGGATGCACCACCAGCGAACTTGCCGACCGGGCGGGTATCTCGGTCGCCGCAGCCAGCCAGCACGCGTCGGTCCTTCGCGGCGCCGGCCTCATCGTCACCCGGCGCCAAGGCGGCGCGGTCCTGCACCTGCTCACTCCGCTTGGCACGGAGCTGCTCCAGGCCGGATAGGGACGGCGGGTAACGGGCTGGCCATGCTCAGCCTGGACCATGGCCAGCCCGCCGCATCGGCCCCGCGACCTGGCACGGAGTGCCTCCTTCAGGCGCTCCCGCGCCAGGTCCGGAGTGGACCACCGGCTGTGGTTTCCGCTACCAGCATCGCCAGCGGCGGACCCGGGCCGCAAAGCCTTTCGGCTGTGCCTTAAACCGCCAGGCAGACCGAAGCGCCCGGTCCTCAGAGCGGCGTGCGCCGGCCCTGAGAGGGCACGGGCCGGGTGTAGCCATCCCGGGTCGCCGGGTTACGCTTTTCTTGTTTGCATTCGCGGGGAGGCGCCGGTGACATCACAGGACCGAGGCCACCTCAGGGCGTCGCACGCCGACCGTGAGCAGGTCATCGAGGTACTCAAAGCCGCCTTCGTGCAGGGCCGGCTGACCAAGGACGAATTCGATGCCCGAGTCGGCCAGACGTTCGCCTCGCGGACCTACGCGGGACTCGCCTTGATCACGGCCGACATCCCCGCCGACCTGGTCGCCGGTCGGGCCGCCGGTGAACCGCGGCGTAGAACCGGCCGGGCGTCGAAGCAGGCCGACGCGTGGAGCGCCGGCGTGGTCATCGCGGCTGTCCTCCTGGTGGGCGCAGTGCTCATCGGCAACGACCGGCTGACCTACGTGGCCGTGGTAACCGTTTTTACGGCGGCGTTCGTCACCATGGCCCAGATGCTCTACTCCAGGCACGAGCAGCGCCATGGCCGGGCACTACCGCCGCGGTCAGCGCAGACCCGCCTGGTCGCTCAAAGGGGAACCTGGCAGTTACTCCGGTGCTTCCAGGGTGCCTCGGCCAGCGAGGCCGGGGGCCTCTTCCTGGCCGAACGTGATCACGATTTCCCTGCCGTTGGCATAGCTGACTACGGGCTGCTGCAGCATCGCGGTCACCCTGCGGGCGACCCCCTGAAACAGCTCCACCTGGTCCGGCGTGTCGGCGCTGACCCTGAACCGGCCGCTGGCGGCAAGCATCTGGACGACGTAGGGGACGAAGTTCGCCTCGGCCCGGGTCTTCTCCTCCGCGCTGAGAGGCGTGCGCTGGTACGCGGACTCCGTGCCGGGAGGGTGAGTCATCGCTGATCCTCCTTCTGATCGCCAGCCTCCCAGCATGCCATCCACGCTTCCCACGACCGGCGGCAGCCATGAGGCTCTGGTTGGAATACGGTGGCTCTTTCTGCTGCTGATTATCTTTGCCACTCTCTTTTCGTGCTGCCGTTCACCGTGGAGACCCTGTTCCGGACACACGGCCAGCCGTAGGGACCGAGATGACCCAGGTAGTCATCCGGGCAAGGCACCATGGAAATGACTATGACGCTTACTGACCTGCTGCCCGCGACGCCCGACCCCGATGCCGTCTACGACGCCTTCGCCGGGTGGTCGAAGCAGCGCGGGCTGGCGCTGTACCCGCACCAGGAAGAAGCCCTCATCGAGGTCGTGTCGGGCGCGAACGTCATCTTGTCCACCCCGACCGGGTCGGGCAAGAGCCTGGTCGCCGCGGGAGCTCACTTCGCCGCCCTCGCGGCCGGGCAGCGGTCGTTCTACACCGCGCCGATCAAGGCGCTGGTGTCGGAGAAGTTCTTCGACCTGTGTGACGCCTTCGGCCCGTCCCAGGTCGGCATGATGACCGGGGACGGCAGCGTCAACGCNNATCATCTGCTGCACCGCGGAGGTGCTGGCCAACGTCGCGCTGCGGGACGGAGCCGACGCGGACGTGGGCCAGGTGGTGATGGATGAGTTCCATTTCTACGCGGACCCCGATCGCGGCTGGGCCTGGCAGGTACCTCTGCTTGAACTGCCGCGGGCGCAATTCGTCCTGATGTCGGCGACCCTCGGGGACGTCAGCCGGTTCGAGGCGGACCTGACCAGGCGGACCGGCCGGCCGACCGCGGTGATCCAATCCACCGAGCGTCCGGTGCCGCTGGTCTTCTCATTCGTCCTGGAGCCGTTGCACGAGACGCTGAAAGAGCTGCTCAGCACCGGCCAGGCGCCCATCTACGTGGTGCACTTCACCCAGGCCGCTGCCCTGGAGCAGGCGCAGGCTCTGATGAGCATCAATGTCTGCACCCGCGCGGAGAAGGACGCCATCGCCGAGCTGATCGGTGACTTCCGGTTCTCGCCCGGCTTCGGCAAGACCCTGTCCCGGCTGGTCCGGCACGGCCTCGGCGTCCACCATGCCGGCATGCTGCCCAAGTACCGCCGGCTGGTCGAGACCCTGACCCAGGCCGGGC
>PMST01000646.1 GCA_003168295.1 Actinomycetota bacterium | reverse complement strand
AAGGTGCCGGGGCCCTGCGCTGGCGCGGTGTCTGCTCGGTCTGGGCATCACGGCGACGCTTGCGGCGAATGTCGCTCATCGTCTCAGGCACGGCCCGATTGGTGCGCTGGTGGCCGCGTGGGCGGCGGTTGCGCTGGTAGGGAAGGTTGCAGACTGCGCCATCTTCGCGCGGTTTTGCCGTGCGAGGTTCGGGTGCTGGGAGGGCATCCGCTTGCAGGGTGCACGCTGATGGCCGAGCTTGCGGCCGGGCGCGTGCCGTCGGTGCGGTGATCCGCGCCCGACTGCATGCGGGGCAGCCACGTGCCCAGCGGGTACGCGCACACCTCGCCGCGCTCAACGGCACGCAGGCGGGCATGCCACTCGAAAAGACGGCTGCCCTGCCAGCGGTTCCGTCGCACGCCTGACAAGACCGCCCGATCAGGCAGCGCGAAATATCCGCTGCTATGCGCGGTGGCGCCCACGCTTGGCGGCTGCCAGCAGAGCCGTACAGAACGGGCTGATCTGGCGCGACGTTTTCGCCGACACGCCGTGAACGTCCGGTCATGCCGATGAGCGGATATCCGATCAGGGACAGCGGCCGGCGAGTCTTCGCCGGGATACCGGTCAGGTGCTCAATCAGATCGGGGAGAGCGGCCGTCACTGCAGCGTCGCAGCTGCCCTGGATCGATCCTTGGCGTCATGGTCGATCACGCGGTCGAGCCACTCGCCCAGCATCTGCCGCTCGGCTCGGGTCAGCGCATCGAGTCGTGGTGCCATGGCCCGGAGAGTGACCGCCGTCGCGGTCGTGTCGCCGTCCGCGGGCGCGGGTGCCGGCGGGTCGGTGATGATCTGCCCGAGAACGGCGTCGCGCATGCTCTCGGCAAGGCCGGGATCGCGATCTTCGGGCGCTGTCGCCAGCAGTGTCTGGATGGCGCCGATCGCGGCTGCCTGGAGGAGGCTGGTGGCGCGCTGCTCGCTGACCCGGAGCCGGCCGGTGGCGGCGACCCGGTGGATCCGCGTTTGCAGAACCTCCCTGCCGGCGCGGGCCGCGGGTGACTGCCGGACCCGGTCCGGGTCACTCAGGAGCCGGAACAGCGATGGGTTAGCGACGCCGAAGTCGATCTGCGTTTGCCATGCCGCACGCAGGTCAGTCAGCGGATCGATGCCCGCCGCCGGTGCCGCTTCGGCGATCTCGGTCTTGGCCGCGACGTAAGCGGCCATCACGTGTTCGGCGACGGCCTCCAGCAGGCCGTCCTTGTCGCCGAACAGGCGGTAGATCATCGGCGCCTGGACACCGGCCTGTTCGGCGACCCCTCGCGTCGTGACCGCCGTCGGCCCCTCGTCACGGAGCAGCTGCGCCGCGACGTCGATGATGCGNNCCGGAGCCTGCGGCCGTAAGCGCACCGTCGCCGGCAAGGTCCGGCCGGCACTCCATCCACGATGCGGGAGACCTGATGAAAGCAGTTCGCTACGACCGTTTCGGCGGCATCGAGCAGCTCTACGTCGCCGACGTGCCCGAGCCTGCGCCGGGCCCGGGCGAGGTGCTCGTGAGGGTCGAAGCCGGAGCGCTCAATCCCGGGGCACTGCCGGCGCTCGACGGCAGTTCATACACGCCGGGACGTGACCTCGCCGGCGAGGTCGTCGCGGTGGGCGAGGGCGTACTCAGCGTCGCCGCCGGCGACGCGGTACTCGGGTGGCTGCAGAGCTGGGAGGCACACGCTCAGCTCGTCGCCATTCCCGCAACCCAGCTCGCGAAGAAGCCGGAAGGCCTCTCATGGGACGTGGGCGGATCGCTCTACACCACACCGATGGCCGGTCTGGGCGCCATCAAGGCGGTGGAGCCCCGGCCGGGCGAGACCGTGGTGATCTCCGGCGCATCGGGCGGTGTCGGCTTCACCGCCGCGCAGCTCGCCGTGCGTGCCGGCGCCACCGTGATCGGCCTGACCAGCGCCGGCCACTTCGACCTGCTCCGGCGGTACGGCATCGAGCCCGTTCAGTACGGCGAAGGCGAGGAGGAGCGCATCCGCGCCGCAGCCGGGCAGCACCGGGTTCATGCGCTCATCGACGCGGTCGGCCGCGGTTACATCGATCTCGCACTCGCATTGAACGTGCCGCGAGAGCGGATCGACACCGTCGTCGACTACCGCGGCGCGCAGGACAAGGGCATCAAGGCGCTCGGGACGACCGATGCCGGAGGCCTTCCCGCGCTGTCCGGGTTGGCTGACCTCGCCGCTTCCGGCGATCTTCACATCCCCATCGCCGGAACCTACCCACTCACAGCCGTGCAGGATGCCTACCGGGCCCTCGCCAGCCGCAAGGCCCACGGGCGAATCGTGCTGCACCCCCAAGACCTCACGTGAAGCCCAGCCCAGGATCGACCGCCCACGCCACACCTGAACGCTGCGAAGGCTTCCGCGGTCGATCCCGGTGAAGGGGGCTCGGGTGCGCGCATCTGCGCGATCCCGACTGCGCGCTCGACGACGAGATCCGTACAGAACTGGAAGATATGCGTACTGGCACCGTGCTGCGGCTCCCCGGGCATCAGCCGCACCGATTCGGCGTTATACGG
>PMST01000623.1 GCA_003168295.1 Actinomycetota bacterium | reverse complement strand
ACCCACCAGGCCGGGAACCAGCCGTGACCGCCCCGGCGCTCGATGAGTTCGTCGAGCGGGCCGAGAGCTGGCTGGCCGAGCGCTACCCCCGGGCGAGCGACACAGCCGAGCGCCGGTTCGTCTGGGGGGAAGGCGATGACGAGGTCCGGGTCTTCCAGGAGCCCGATCCTGAGCAGGAGGGCGGCGCGCTGCCCGCCATCAGGCGGTGGCGCCAGGACCTCTGGGATCACGGCTACGGCTGGATATCGGGACCGGCCGAATTCGGCGGCGCCGGGCTGCCTGTCGCCTACGCGCGGGCCTTCGAGCGGCTTACCCGCAAGTACCGGGTACCGGGCGACGCGGCCCTGACCATTAGCCTGGGCATGGTCGCGCCCACGATCTCGCGGCACGGCCGCCCGGAGCAGAAGCAGCACTGGCTGCCCCGCCTCTACAGCGGCCAGCAGATCGCCTGCCAGCTGTTCAGCGAGCCGGATGCGGGCTCGGACCTGGCCGCGGTCCGCACTCAGGCCGTCCGCCATGGCGACGGCTGGCGCATCAGCGGCCAGAAAGTCTGGACGTCCGGCGCCCACCTGGCCGACATCGGCGAGATCATCTGCCGGACCGCGGACGGGCCCCGCCACCACAATCTGACGGCCTTCCTGATGGACATGCGCGCCGACGGCGTGACCGTTCGGCCGCTGCGCCAGATGACCGGCGGGGCGAGTTTCAACGAGGTCTTCCTCGACGATGTGACCGTGCCGGATTCCCGCCGCCTCGATGAGGAGGGGAACGGCTGGAAGGTCGCGCTCACCACGCTGGGCCACGAGCGCAACGCGATGGGCCACTCCGCGTTCGGCGGTGCGGGGATCTTGTCGACGGAGCGGCTGATCGGCCTCGTCCGCGCGACGGGCCGGCAGGCCGATCCGGTCATCAGGCAGGAATTCGGCGAGCTGCTCTCCCAGCTGCGCGCGGCCCGGTACACCCAGGACATGCTGGCCGCGCAGGCCAGGGCCGGCGAGGCCCCAGGTCCGGAGATTGCCCTGAATAAGATCACTTTGTCCAATAACATGAAACGCCTGGCCGAGTTCGTCGCCGCAGTTCTCGGACCAGCCCTGATCGCCGATACCGGCGCCTGGGGTACCTACGCGTGGACTTCGGTGGTGCTCGGCGCGCCGGGGTACCGGCTGGGCGGCGGCACCGATGAGGTCCTGAAAAACGCCATCGCACAGCGGGTCCTCGGCCTCCCGCGCCCCTCTTGAGGAGCAGCTTCATGGCCATCCGCGACTCCCTAGCCCTCGACGAGGACTCCCGCGCCCTGCAGGACACCCTGCGCGGCTTCCTCGCCGATCAGCTTTCCTCCGCCGCGCTGCGAAGCTCGCTGGACACCGACACCGGATACGACGCTGCGCTGCACGCCCGGCTGACGACGGAGCTCGGCCTGGCCGGGCTGACGATTCCCGAGGAGTTCGGCGGGCTCAGCATGTCCCAGGCTGAGGCGGGCGTGGTCCACACCGAACTTGGCCGTGCGCTGTACCCGGGTCCGTTCCTGGCCGGATGCCTGGCCGCCGGCGCGCTCCTCGAGGCCGGTGACCAGACGGCGGCGCAGTACTGGCTGCCGCGGCTGGCCGACGGGTCGGTGACCGGGACGGTGGCCGCCGCGGGCGAGGACGGTCGCTGGACGCCCGGATCCGACAGCGTGGAGGCCGGGCGGTCGGCCCAGGGGTGGTACCTGCGCGGCAGCCGGTGGTACGTCATCGCAGGCCACGTGGCGGGCATCGTCGTGGTGCCGGCGATCACCGATGCGGGACCAGCGGTGTTCCTGGTGGAATCGGGCGCCCCAGGATTCTCGGTATCCCGCCAGCTGGGCATCGACCTGACCCGCCGCGTCTGTGTCATCACCTTCGACACGACCCCGGCCTACCTGCTCAGCGAGGGCCCGAACGCGGCCGCCATCCTGGACCGGGCCGAACGCGAGCTCCTGCTCGCGACCGCCGCAGAGGCGGCCGGCGGCATCGGCTGGTGCCTGGACGCGACGATCGCATACGTGAAGGACCGCGAGCAGTTCGGGCGCCCGATCGGCTCTTTCCAGGCCGTCGCGCACTCCTGCGTCGACATGCTCGCGGACCTGCAGTCCGTCTCGGCGGCCGCCAGGTACGCCGCGGTGGCCAGCGCGGACGGCGCGGCCGAGGCCCCGATGGCGGCCCGCGTCGCCGCGCTGCGGGCCGGCGAGGCCTACCGCGGCGTGACCGAATCCGCCATCCACCTCTTCGGCGGTATCGGGTTCACCTGGGAGCATGACGCCCACCTGTACTACCGGCGCGCGTGGTCGGCCGAGCGCCTGGCCGGCGGCCCGCACGCGCACCGCGCGGCCATCGCCGACATCGCCGGCCTTTAGCAGTGGAGCTTGGCATCCTGTCGCTCGGCGACCTGCAGCGCGATCAGCGCACCGGCCGGCTGCACCGTCCAGTGGACCGGATGGCTGAGATCCTCGGCTACGCCGTGCTCGCCGACCAGCTCGGCCTGGACGTCTTCGCGCTCGGCGAGCACCACAGTGCCGATTTCCTCACCTCCTCGCCCGCCGTGGTCCTGGCCGCGGCCGCGGCCAGGACCACGGTGATCCGGCTCACCAGCGCGACCACCCTGCTCGGGGTGGCCGATCCGGTGCGCGTCTACGAGGACTTCGCCAGCCTGGACCTGATCAGCCGTGGCCGGGCTGAGACCATCGTCGGCCGCAGCGCGTTCGTCGAGCCGTTCGCGCTGTTCGGCTACGACACTGCCGACTACGACGCGCTGTTCGCCGAGAAACTCGGCCTGCTGCTCGACATCCGTGCCCGCCAGGAGGTCACCTGGACGGGCCGGTTCCGCCCGCCGCTGACCGCGGCCGCCGTGATGCCGCGCGCGGTGCAGCAGCCGCTGCCTGTGTGGGTCGGCGTCGGCGGCTCGCCGGAGAGCGCCGACCGGGCCGGCCGCCTGGGCTTGCCGATGGTCCTCGGCTACATCGGCGGCGGGCTCGGCCATCTGCGGCCGCTGGTGGACCATTACCGCGCCGCCGGTGAGCGCGCCGGACACTCCGACGCGCTCAAGGTGGCCATCTCTACCCACTTCCACGCCGGCGCCGACCCGGCGAAGGCCCGCGCCGTCTACCCCTACTACCGCGAGTACCTGCGTCCCAAGAGACCCGGCGGGCGCGGCTTCGTCGTCGGCCTCGACGCGTTCGAGGCCGGCACCGGCCGCCACGGGGCGATCATGGTCGGATCATCTGAAGAGATCACCGGCAAGCTGCTTGACGCGGTCAAGGCCCTCGGCCTGGACCGCATCTTCGCCCAGGTCGACTGGGGTGGGCTCCCGTCAGGACTGGTGGAGGAATCCATCGCCCGCTACGCCACGGAGATCGCCCCCGCCCTCCGTTCCGCCTGAGCGTGCAGATCTTTGCCGCGACCGCCCTGCACCGGGCCGGGAAACCGCGTGGCTACCGGAGAGCACGAGTTTGGAGGTAATAACAACCGCGGGAGGTCATCATGACCGCACAGTCAGTCCCGGATTTCGGCACCGAGGAATACAGATACAGCCCCGTGCCGGGCCGGTACAGCCTGATGCCCCACGGGCCGCTGGAGAAGCACCGCACCGCCAGGAAAGCCTCCCTGGTACTCGGCCGGGCTGTTCGCGGCGTTCGTCGTCGTCTCCCTGGCCGTCAGGTGAGTTAGATCCCATGACGGGTACGGCGCGAGCGGAAGGAGTTCTGCCCCCAGCCCTCGTCGGCCACGGCTCCTCGCGGTGTTCCTATCGCATTCCGTCGGCGTTGATCTCGGCGAACCGCTGCCGGACCGCTGGAGTCCACTGAGCCCGGAGGGCCTCGATCCGCCGGGCTACCCGGCGCCCGATCCAGTCGGGCAGCAGCACCTCGGGCAGCTGTGGATCGGTCCGGGGCAGCTCTTGCCACTCGCTGATCATCCGCACGTGGGCGAACAGGATCTCGTCCCCGCCTTTGGGGGAGAGGCCGGCGACCGCTTCCCACACCTGCTGGTAATGCTCGTGCAGCGCGCCGAGGTCCCAGCCCTGCGCGACGATGTCGGCCTGGGACATCCCGATGTCGTCGACCGTGCCGACGAAGGAGATCGCCTGCTCGCGCAGCCCGAGCCCGTCGATCAGCATGCCGACCTCCGCCGCACGTTCGACGTGCGGGCCGAGCCAGACGCCGGGCACGGGGTTGCCGAGCCCGGCCCAGGTCAGGCCGGAGTACAGCGGCCGGCGGGTCCTGCTGTGGGACTGCGGGATCGTCACCAGGATGACCAGCCAGCGACCGTCCCAGCTGCTGAAGGGATCGCTCAGGGAGAAGACCCGCGGCGCGCCGGACTCGATGATCTTGATCATCCTGGGCCCCAGCGACCAGCAGACTTCGCGCCCTCGTCGTTCGGGAGCCATCCAGTCCGACGCCGCCGCGCGCGCGATGGCTTGCCGGGCGGCCTGCTCCTCCACGCCGAGTCCCCTGAGCACGTACACCAGCGCTGACGTCCAGGCCGGCTGCCCGGTCGGCCAGACCAGTTCGCCGAGAATGGTCATGAGCAGGGACCGGGCACTCCCGGGCGCGAGGGATGCGCCGTCCGGCTTCAGGAGGGCAGAGCCTGTCGCGGCACCGCTCTGCGTCGGCATCGCTCTTCCACCTCGTTACGGTCGACGGATACTGTTACTAAGTCACTCTAAGTGTAGACCGGGGTGCTTTCCCGCCGGCCGGAGAATACGTCGTCAGGCCGCGGATATGCCGCCGTTCACGCTGATCGCCTGGCCGGTGAGGCGCGCGGAGCCTGGGCCGCCCAGGAACACCACCAGCGAGGCGAGATCGTCTGGCTCGGCGACGCCCAGGTGGGCCAGCGATGCGGCCTTTTCGAAGAGGCTCTTGCTGAAGCCGTCCCTGAGCACGTTGTCGGCCGTCAGGGTGCCCGCGATCAGGGACGGCGTGATGACGTTGACCCTGATCCCGTTGCGCTTGGCCTCAATGGCGGCCACCCGGGAGAACATGACGATCGCGGCCATGGCGCCGCCGAGCACGCTCTCCCCGGGCGTGGCCACCTTGGCGGCGTCCGAGGCGATGTTGACGATGCTTCCGCCGCCCTGTTCGGTCATGATCGGCAGCACCGCGCGGGTCAGGTGCATCGGCGGCAGCGCCTGGCCGAGCAGGATGCCCGCGATGTCGGCCATCGCGGTCCGGTGCAGCAGTTCTGGCCGGTAAGTCCCGGTCACGGAGCTGACCAGGACATCGATCGTGCCGAGCGCGCGGTGGGCCTTGGCGATGGCGGCCTGGACCTGGCCGGCGTCGCCGGCGTCGGCCGCGATGAATTCCACCCGCGCTCCGGGACAGTGCTTCGCGACCGCCCGCCGGGCGGCTTCTCCGCGCTCCTTGTCGCGGGCTAGCAGGGCCAGTCGCCGCACGCCGGCGTCGGCGAAGCGGAAGGCGCTGGCCAGGCCGACCCCGGAGGTGCCCCCGGCGATGACGACGGCNNCTGAAACTCAGTGGATGACATTGTCGCATGTCGGGAGGTGCGAATATTCAGCCAGACCGTTTACAAGGACTGCTCTAAACCATAACCTTTGAGTACTAGACTATTATCATCGTCCCCCTGATCGGTAGGGGGCAGCCATGGTCGGCAGGGCGCTTCTGAAGACTTCTTACTGGCCGGCGGAAGCCGGCGAGGTCCGCGACATCACGGTCTGCGAGACGCTCTACCACGCGGCGGCCACGGTACCGGACCGGCTGGCCCTGGTTGACTGCGTGCCGGATGCCGGGGCCCGACGTCAGTGGACGTACGCCGAGTTCGTGGCGGCCGCCGAGCAGGTGACGCGGGCGTTGCTGGCGAGATTCTCGCCCGGCGAGCGGATCGCGATCTGGGCGCCAAACAGTGCCGAGTGGGTGATCCTGCAGCAGGGCATCAGCCTGGCCGGCATGGTGCTCGTCGCGCTCAACCCCGCCTACCGAACCCGCGAGATGCAGTTCGTGCTCAAGCAGTCCGGGGCCGCCGGCCTATTCTGCGCCGACGCCTACCGGGGCTTCGACATGCTGGGCATGGCCGAGGCCATCCGGCCCGGCTTGCCCGGGCTGCGGGAGATCGTGCCGCTGGCGACCTGGGACAAGTTCCTGGCCAGCGCCGACCCCGGACGAGAGCTGCCGCAGGTGACGCCGACGGACATGATCCAGGTCCAGTACACCTCCGG
>PMST01000239.1 GCA_003168295.1 Actinomycetota bacterium | reverse complement strand
CGATCCCGTCGGGCCGGCGCTCGACGATGCGGGTGTAGACGTCCGGGTCCTCCTGCTTGGACGGCCCGACCCGCCGGTCGCCCTTGGCGTCGGTGATCGCCTGCACGCAGCGCAGGTCGTTGTCGCGGCAGTAGGCGAAGTAGCGCTCGATGCGCTCGGCGTACTCGGGCAGCGCGTGCCGGATCCGCGCGGCGGCGGTCAGGTAGGCCATCAGGCCCTGCGACGTCGTGACCGTCACCATGTCCCACTCGAGCAGCTCGTGCATCAGGTGGCGTAGCTCTTCCCGCGAGCGCGGGATGGTGTAGTACGGGCCGGCCGCGTCGGCACCGGGCTTGTAGTAACGCTCGTAGCCGTCGCCGATCCGCTCGATCGTCGTCCGGAACGTCACGTGCGCGGTGAGGTCGCTCACCAGCTGACCGTCTGCGTACATCCGACGGCCGTCGTCGAGCGACGCGACGTAGTCGGACCGAGTTTTCATTGCCACGAGACCTGCTGCCTCCACATCACACGGTCGACGCTCACGGGAGCGCAATCACAATCTGATTCTACATTCAGGTTCAGTCTGGAGCCAGCGGCGGGCGCTGAGGCGGGCGCGATCCTGCTCACAGGGACGCGAGCTCTCGGTACTCCCTGACCGGATCGGAGCCGTCCCAGCCGCGCGCCGCCCGGGCCACGGACTGGTAGTGGCGGCGGATCTGCGGGGTGCCCACGTACAGCTCGATGAAGTGGCCGAGCTCGGGCCGCGCGTCGTGGAACAGCGCCCGGGTGCCGGTGTGCCCGGTCATGTCGAGCACGCAGGGCCAGCCGAGCGCCTCGAGCCGGGCCCCCTCGGCCGCCAGGTCGTCCGGGAACCAGGTCATGTGGTGCAGGCCGATCGTGGCGTCGCCGAACGCGGTGCGGAACGGCGCGGGCTCCAGTGCGTGCAGCTGGATGAGCTCGACCTGGACCTCGCCCCACTGCCCGAAGGCGGGCGAGTGGTCGAGGACGGCGGGCCGGCCGTCATGGGTCGCGGTGAGCTCGAAGTGATCGAAGACGAAGAACGGGCCCGCCCCGACCCGGTCGGCCCATTCCCGGGCGGCCGCCCGGACGTCGGGCACGATGTAGGCGATCTGGACAACCGGCGCTTGGATGCGCATGGCACTACCTCCGTGGCTGAGAAATGCGCGAGCGGAACCGCGCGGTCGCGATCGCGATGACGGCGGGCGATCAGCACTCGTCGGCGATCCGCCGCTGGTCCCAGTAGGTCGGGTCGTCGCCGCTGCGGGCGTACTCCGCGTATCCCGGCCCGGCCGAGAGCGTGAAGCCGCCCCCGTTGTTCACGGCCTTCGGCACGACGTTGCCGAAGCGGCGGACCACCGCCCGGTGCAGAATCCGCCACTGCCCGCCCCGCTGCTCGAAGACGTCGACGTAGTCGCCCCAGAACTGGAAGATGCCGCCGCCGAGCTCCTCCTTGATCAGGTGATCGGCGCGCACCTGGCAGCGAACCCGCGCCCGATCGCCGTCGAAGTCGATCAGCACGTTGCTGATCGCGTGCATGGTTCCGGCGAACCGTCCCGTGAACTGCGGTTTCACCCATTCCAGGAAGCCTGCCGCCGAACCGCGGTAGGCACCGTGGCGGTCGGTCGCGTCCTCGTGGTAGACGGACGCGAGCTCATCCCAGTCGAGATGATCAACCGCGTGGCAGTACCGCGCGAGCACGTCGGTGATCGCGGTCCGGTCGGCCAGCCGGCCGGCCGTCATCGACTCCTGCGCGGTCATCGCCGGATTCGCTCTCGGCGCAGCATCGAGCTGACCGCGATCGCGCCGATCAGCACCGCGCCGTCGATCACCGGGCTGGTCCAGTCCTGCGCGCCGAGGAACTGGAGCCCGTCGACCAGCACCGCGACGAAGAAGATGGCGAGGACCGTCCCGGCCACGTTGAAAAGCCCCGGCAGGAAGACGCTGGCCCCGAGGAAGGCCGCCGCGAGGGCGGACAGCAGGTCGCCGCCGGCCGCCACCGCCGGATCAGCCGAGCCGCTCTGCGCGGTGATGAGGATCCCGGTCAGCCCGCCGAGGAGCCCCGAGACCACGAAGGTCGAGAGGGTGAGCGACCGGGTGCGGATCCCGAGCAGCTGGGCCGCGCCGGCGTTCGACCCGATCGACCGCAGGTGACGGCCGAACGGAGTCTGCTCGAGCAGGTACCAGGCGACCAGCGCGACGGGCACGAACCAGAACGCGCCCCTGGGGATGATGCCGACGTTGCCCGATAGCGAGTTGGAAAGCCACCCGATGCCATTTCCCGGCAGCACCGAGCCGCCGGTGTACCCCTGCACCACGCCTTGCAGGACCGTCGAGACGCCGAGGGTGACGATGAAGGCGTTCAGGCCGAGGTACGCGACCAGGTAACCGTTGAACGCGCCAATGAGCGCGCTGATCACCAGGGCGATGAGGATCCCCACCCCGAGCGGGAGGTGGAACCGGGTGATGGCGGACACCATGGCGATGCCCGCGGTGCCGGCGATGGCGGCCACCGACAGGTCGAACTGGCCCACCACCAGCGGTGCCATCGCCGCGATGGCCAGTACCACCATCGGCGTCTGGGACCCGACCAGGACCTGCAGGTTCTGGGTGGCGTCGAAGCCGCTGGCGGTGACGCTGAAGATGATCAACATGATCACGAACAGGGCGAACAGCGCCCATCGCTCCGCGAATCCGCCCCACTGCCGCCCGCCCGGCCGAAGCCGGCCGAAGCC
>PMST01000085.1 GCA_003168295.1 Actinomycetota bacterium | reverse complement strand
GTCGCGGAGGGCATCAAGATCATCGTCGTGCTCATCCAGAACGAGGGCTATGCCTCGATCGGGCACCTGTCGGAGACGGTTGGCTCCGAGCGCTTCGGCACCCGCTACCGCTATCTAGATAGAGATCAGCGCAACTTCGAGTCCGGCGAGCTCCTGACGGTGGTAGACCTGGCCGCAAACGCCCGCAGCTACGGGATCGACGTCATCGAGATCAAGCCGGGCCAGGACGC
This sequence comes from Actinomycetota bacterium, assembly GCA_003168295.1. Next base: position 9,451 of record PMST01000085.1, on the reverse strand, counting down.
GGCCGGGCAGCTGTCCGCCGCGGTCACCGCGGCCAAGGCCAGTACCACCTCGACCCTTATCCATATCAACTCCGATCCCCTTGCCTACGCCCCCGACGGCGAAGGCTGGTGGGACGTACCGGTGGCACAGGTCTCCAGCCTGAACAGCACCCGGCAGGCGTACGCCGACTACCTCGAGCAGCGCAAGAAGCAGCGACCCCTGCTGGGCTGACCTCGACCGGAAGCAAACACACAATCACCCGCACGAAGAAGGACAACGATGAACGACACCGTTACCAGGACTTCCCTCGGTGCCGGGACCCAGGGGCTGCGGATCGGCACGGCCCCGGACTCGTGGGGCGTCTGGTTTCCCGAACATCCCCGGCAGACCCCGTGGCCGCGCTTCCTCGACGAGGTTCAGGCCGCGGGCTATCACTGGATCGAGCTCGGGCCCTACGGCTACCTGCCCACGGACCCGCATCAGCTGGAAGACGAACTCGGCCGCCGCGAACTGCGGCTGAGCGGCGGCACTGTCTTCACCGGCTTCCACAAGGGACTCGAACAGTGGCAGCGCGCCTGGGACCAGGCGGTGAAGGTCGCTGGCCTCGCGCACGCCCTCGGCGCCGAGCACATCGTTGTCATCCCTGACCTGTGGCGCTCGGATGCCACCGGGGAGGCGCTCGAGGCCCGCACGCTCACTGACGAGCAGTGGAGCGAGCTCGCCGCCGGGCACGACCGGCTCGGGAAGGAACTGCTGGAGCAGTTCGGCGTTCACCAGCAGTTCCATTCGCACGCCGACAGCCATGTCGGCACCTACCTTGAGGTTGAGAAACTGCTGGAGCTGTCCGACCCCCGCTACCTGAACTTGTGCCTGGATACCGGTCACTTCGCCTATTACGGGGGCGACAACGTCAAGCTCATCAAGGCCCATCCGGACCGCATCGGCTATCTGCACCTCAAGCAGGTAGATCCCGAGCTGCTATCCGAGGTACTGAAGAACGACACCGCCTTCGCCGACGCCGCGCGCGACGTCATGGTCGAGCCGCCAGCCGGGATTCCCGACTTCGCGCCGGTCATCGAAGCAGTCTCGGCGATTGACGCGCAGATCTTCGCCATCGTCGAGCAGGACATGCCGGGCGTGGAGATCGACCTTCCGCTAGGCATCGCCACCCGTACCCGTCAGCACATCTTCAGCTGCACGACGCTGGCGCGCGCCCGCTAATTCACCGCTAGAAGGAAGCAGAGAGCCATGAGCACTAGTGAGCTCCGCGTCGGTGTCGTCGGAGCCGGATTGATCGGCGCCGACCACATCGCCCGACTGACCAACACCACCGCTGGTGCCGTGGTGTCGGCCGTCATCGAGCCGGAGGGCACGCGAGCCGCCGCGGCTGCCGCTCTCGCGCCCGGCGCCCTCACCTACCGGCGCGTTGAGGACGCCCTAGCGGCCGGCACCATGGACGCTGTCCTGGTCGCGACGCCGGGCCAGTTCCACGAACCGGTGCTGCTGCCCGTGCTGGAGGCCGGCCTGCCGATTCTGTGCGAGAAGCCGCTGGCGCCGGATGCCGAAACTTCCTGGCAGATCCTGCAGGCTGAGCAAAAGGGCGGCCGTCAGCTGATCCAGGTGGGGTTCATGCGCCGCTTCGACCCCGAGTACCGGCAACTGCGGCAGCTCATCGCGGAGGGTACTGCCGGGGACTTGCTGCTGCTGCGCGGCGTTCACCGCAATGCGACGGTGCCGGACAGCTATACCCAGGACATGCTCATCACCGACTCAGTCGTACACGAGTTCGATGTTATCCCGTGGCTGGCCGGAGCTACCATCCGGTCTGTCGAGGTGCGTTACGCCCGGCGCAACGCCCTGAGTCCGGCGCACCTGCGCGAGCCGATCCTTGTCCTCATGGAGCTCGACAACGGGGTGCTGGTGGACGTGGAGATGAACGTCAGCGTCCAGTTCGGCTACCAGGTCGCCACCGAGGCGGTTTTCCAGCGCGGCGTCGCGCGCATCGGCCAGCCCCAAGGCATGCAGCTATGGCAGCAAGGCCGGTTCCAGGTCGAGGAGAATTCCAGCTTCAAGTCCCGCTTCAGGCAGGCGTTCGACATCGAGGTGCAGTACTGGGTGGACGCAGCCCGGCGCGGCACCGTCGACGGGCCATCCGCCTGGGACGGATACAAAGTTGCCGCCGCCTGCGCGGCCGGAGTTCAGGCCATGAAGAGCGGTGGCCAGGTCGCAGTCGACCTGCCGGAAACGCCGTCCTTCTACGCCCGCACGGCCGCATGATCCGCCGGCCGCGCACCACTCCTGGAGGACTCCGATGACGAGGATCGCCCTCGACCCCACACCGTACTTTTCCCGCACCGACTTCCTCGGCCTGTTCGACGCGGTCGCCCGAGCAGGGTACGAGTGGATTCACCTGACCCCGCATCCCGACTTCATTCCCTTCTTCTCCCATCCTCGAGCTGACCGCTCATCTTTGCAGCGACTCAAGATCAGAGCGCAACAGAGCGGAGTCGGCATTGTCGGCCTGCAGCCGGTACAGCGCTGGTCAGCACCGGACGAATTGCCCCGTGAGGCCGCCGTACGCAACTTCCGGCGCATCATCCAGATCGCGGTGGACTTGGAGGTCCGCGTGATCAACACCGAGTTCTCCGGCCGCCCCGAGCGGGCCGAGGAATCGGAGGCCGGTTTCTACCGCTCCATGGAGGAGCTGCTCCCGCTCATCGAGTCCGAGGACATCACGGTGAACATAGACCCGCATCCCGACGACTTCGTTGAAGACGCTCTGGATGCATGGCGGATCATCCGCGGCCTGGACAGCCAGAACGTTGGCCTGGCCTACGTCGGCAGCCACACCTTCCACTACGGGGACCGCGCTGCCACGCTCATCCCGGAGCTGGGGGACAGCCTAGGAGCGGTCTACACTGCCGACAGCTTCGATCACCGTCGCTCGCACGGGCTGCGGTACATCACCAACCCGCCCGGCAACAGCGCTCGAGTACATCAGCACCTCAAGATCGGCGACGGCGACGTGGACTGGGCCCAACTGTTCGGGGCCCTGGCCGCGTCCGGCTTCCTGGCCCGGCCGGACGCGATCATCGTGTCCAACGTCTTCGCCGAGGATGAAACCGCGGAGAAGACCTCCCGCTACCAGCTTGAGACCGTCCGCAAGCTCATTGCGGACGCCGGGCAGTGACCGTCCGCGCGGTGCCGTAGCTCTCATTGGCCCATCAGTACATGGTTTGACCGCCGCTGACGTTGAGAGCCTCTCCTGTGATTTCCCTCGCTGCGTCGGAAGCAAGGAAGAGCACGGCGTTGGCAATGTCGACCGGCTGTTGCATCCGTCCCATCGGGATTCCTGAGCCCCATTCGGCGCGGGCGTCGTCGAGCGAGATATTTTTCTGGTTACTGGTCTGCTGGATATTATTCTGCATCATCGCCGTCAGCACCATACCGGGGCAGACCGCGTTTACCCGCACTTGCGGAGCGGCCTCAATCGCCAATGATCTTGTGAAGCCAATCACACCAGCCTTGCTCGCACTGTAATGCGTGATACCAGGAAAACCACGCTTACCGGCTTGCGATGAAATATTGATGATGACACCCTCACCTTGCTCTAGCATCCCGCGCAGAAGCTCACGGGTAAGCAAGATCGTTGCTCTGAGGTTGACGTTCAGGTGGAGATCCAGTTCCTCATCGCTCAGTTCGATAAGGGAGCGAGACCCGCCTACTCCAGCGTTGTTAATCAGGATATCAACGCCTCCCATGAGTTCAGTAGCGGCCTGGGCGGCGCGAACGATGTCCTGTGGTTTCGCCAGATCACAGATCAAGCTCAGTGCTCTGCCCTTGCGGCTCGCGGCAGAAGCAGCCCGGATGGCCTTTTTCAGCGATTTGTCATCGCGACCCAGAAACGTTACTTGCGCACCGGCGTGCAAGAATTCCTGACCGATCGCGAAACCAATCCCCGCGGCACCGCCTGTCACCAGGACGCGCTTGCGTTCGAAATTCCAGGTTACCTGAGACATAATTTGTCAGGCCTCCTCATGCTTGGAAAATCCGCTTTGCCCCCTGCTCAGGGAAGGCATGGGCAGCCACCCGGCCGATTCCAGTCCTCGCTCCGGCAATGAGAACGACCCAGACTTAGTACGGGTCGCGGCCCAGGTGATCATGACTCCAGCGACTCCCGCAACCGGGCATCGGCCGCCTTCAGCACCTCGGCCGCGGCGGTCACGCCTTCGATGCGGCCCAGTTCGGTGTCCTCGTGCTCGATATTGACCAGCATGTCCGGGTCGACCTCGTATAGCGCGCGCAAGAACTCGGTCCAGTAGGCGATGTCTGCCACTGGTAATCGAGCGCATCCAACGCCGCGGAGTTCCAAGCATTGACGACCCAGTTCGGCCGGGTCGCCCCGGGCTCTCCGCCGGGAAGGCCGGACATGGTCACTAGCCGGTGCTGACCAAGGCGCTCAGCCAGTCGGATAGAACGGCGAACGTCTTCGGCCTGCTTCTCGCCGATGGCCCGGTTAGGGTGGAGCGGATTCCCGTTGGCGTTGAGGCCGGCGATGGACACGCCAGTACCCTCGAAGACGCCGAGGAAGTCGTCGCGGGCGGTGTCGCTGACCAGGATGTCGTCGAAGGCCGGAACGTGCACGGCGGGCAGGAAGCCGCCGGTGTTGATCTCGAGGCCGGTCAGACCAACATTGGCGACGACCTGGATCGCGTCTGGAAGTGACAGGTCGCCGAGAATCGCGCCATACAGTCCAAGCTGCATCATCGACGTTCCCTGTATCGTGCCAGTAGTGCCGTGTCGATATTACATCGTTTGATAGGACAAAATTACAATCTGACATGACCGAGGACAGCGGCCTGATGGGGTGGCGCCAGCCGCAGTTAGGCACGCACGTTGTCTACCGCACGCACCCGGATCGTTCGGCAGTAAATTCTTTGTCATCAGTGCTATAGGTGACGCGGGATGGGGGCGTCGTTGAGCTGCTGGTCGATGTCGACGAGGATCGCGTCGCCCTCGACCTTGCAGGCGTAGACGGGCAGCGTGGGCACCTCGGGGATGCCGACCGACTCGCCGGTGCTCAGGTCGAACCGGGAGTTGTGCGACGCGCAGACCAGGGTGTCGTCGTCCTGCACGGTGCCCTCGTGCAAAGGCTGCTGCTGGTGGGTGCAGGTGTTGTGCACGGCGCGGACGTCTTCGCCGTCTAGGCGGACCAGGCAGATCGGCTCCTTCAGCCCGTCCACGAACAGAGTCTCGCCCTCCTCCAGGTCATCGAGGTTGGCGACGACGACAAAGGCCATGACTATTTCCTTCCGTTGACGGACCGGCGGGGGGCGGGCTGATTACCGCGCACTTCGATCCAGCCGTTGCGGACCCGGCTGCGTATCACGGGTTGCGGCTGGTGTGACGGGCCGCGGCGGACCGAGCCGTCGGCCAGGCAGTACTGCGATCCGTGCAGCGGGCAGGTCACGATCAGGCCCTCGACCGCGCCGCGGCTGAGCAGGCCGGCGGCGTGGCTGCACAGGTTGTCGAGCGCGTAGAGGGTTCCGTCGTGGCGGTACAGCAGGACCTGCCGTCCGTCGGCCTGCACGCCGGTCGGCACGTCGTCCGGCAGCTCGGCCTCCTCGACCACCCGGACCCAGCGCCGCGGCCCGTCAGCCCCGGCCACCCGACTGACCATCACCGCCTTGGCGAACACCAGGTGGCCGCCGAGGTAGGCGGCGGCGCCGGTAACACCCAGGCTGGCCGCGCCCAGCCCGCGGGCCGTGCGCCGGTGACCGCCCAGCCGGGCCGCCAGCGACATGCCCTGCAGCCCGAGGGCCGCCGTGTTGAGCACCCCGTGGAACAGGCCGAGCCGGCGATCTTCGTCGTCGCTGACGGTCCAGTCGACCACGCCGGTGGCCGCGGTCGCGACGGCGGCCACGATGCCGGCCGCGCTGAACAGGCCCGCCGGGTCGAGGCCGCGCCCGGGAGCCGGGTCGCGGTCGGTGACGTCCAAGAGCAGGGAGCCGGCCCACAGCCCGATCGGCAGGTCGGACAGGGCCGGATGCAGCGGATGACCGAGCCACCGGCCGCCGTGCATCAGCTCAATGACGGGGTTGTCCTGGTGCCTTTCGCGCCACGGCCCGAGCACAGCGGTCAGCTGGTCGTTCAGCGTGCGGATCCAGGCCCAGCGGTCGATGCGGGCGACCACGTCGTGATGCCAGTTCGCCGCGCGGGCCGCCACATCCGCTGGGCCGGCGGACGTGGCGGGCCCGGCGGGTGGGGTTGGCTGGGGGGCTGGCGCTGAGCCGTCGGCCTGGCCGGTGCCTGCTGACATGAGGTCCTCCGCGGTGACATCAGCGCGTGCTCGATCCGGGCAGATCCTGCAACGGCGCCGAACCCGCTGTTCCCGCTGCGCCGGATGGTGCCGTTGCACGGAGCGTAACCTGTCGAGCCCCATACCCCTGTTCCATGCTGAGACACTCGGGTCGTCATGGTAGTCCGTAGGGTCCCGGCGGGCCGGTGTCCTGGCTGAGTTTGTTTGCATGATGGGAACCGGACGGGTCTGCTGCTGCGACAGGGAGAGTATGGGAGCACCTGAACGGCTCCGGCCATGAGGCCGGAGGCCGGGGAGCGCGATGACGCGGTGTTGCTCCGCGCTGTGGCGCGCGGTGATGAGGGGGCGCTTGCCGCCCTGTACGACCGGCATGCCGCCTGGCTGACGGTCCGGCTGGCCCGGCGGTGCGCGATACCGGATGTGGTCGATTACGCCGTCCAGGACACTTTCCTCGCCGTGTGGCGGGAGGCGGGCGCTTACCGCGGGGGCGGGGATGTGGCCGCGTTTATCTGGGGCATCGGCATCCGCCGCCTCATCGACGCGATCCGCCGGGAGAACGGGCCCCGGCGGCTGCGGTGGCGCGCGGCGGAACCGGAGACGGTTGTCTCGGCGGAGGACCAGGTGCTGGCCGGCATCGAGCATGGCCGACTGGGTCAGGCGCTGGGCGGGCTGTCCCCGGAACTGCGCGGTGCTCTCGAGGCGACCGTGCTGGACGGCCTGACCTGCGCGGAGGCGGCCGTCCTGCTGGGCGTGGCGGAAGGCACCGTCAAGTCCCGCTGCCACCGCGCCCGGGTGGCGCTGCGCGCCGCACTCGCCGGGCAGCAATCCGGACCCGGGACAGCCGCATACCACCAGGAAGCCTGGGAGATAATATGACGAGCTCATTTCCCGGCGCGGCCGGGCCTGCAGCCGGAGCAGCCTGGCACGCGGGCGAGGACCTGCTGGCCAGTTACGCCGCCCGGACAGCCGGGGCGGTCGCCGACTGGTCGGTGGAGACCCACCTGACCGGGTGCGCGTCCTGCCGCTCGGCGCTGTCGGCGCATGTGGACGCGGAGCGGCTGGCACGCAACCGCTCGGCGCTGCTGGTGCGTGCGGCGATCGGCGAGGGGGGCCGGGTACGGCGCCTGCTGCGCCGGTGCGGCGTCCCTGACCATGTGCTTACCCTGCTCGCGGCGACCCCGTCACTGCGAGCGTCGTGGCTGCTGTCGGTGATGGCGGTGGTGGCCGTGGTGGCCTTGGAGGCCGCGGCGCTCGGCTACGGCTGGATCCCGGGCGGCGGGCCCGTGGCCGGTCATCCAGGCCCGGCGGCCCTGGCGCCGTTCCTGCTGGTGGCGCCCCTGCTGGTGCTGGCGGGTGTGGCGGCGGCGTTCCTGCCCGTGTTCGATCCGGCCTGGCGGCTGGCCGCTGCTGCCCCGTTCTCCGGTTTCACCCTGCTGCTGGTCCGCGCGGTGTGCGCGCTGGCGGCCGCGCTGGTCCCGGTGACCGGCGTCGCGTTCGTCTTGCCCGGTCCGGGGTGGCTGCCCGTCGCGCTGCTGCTGCCGTCGCTGGCGTTGTCCGCGTTCGCGCTCGCCTCCGCGACCATCATGGATCCCCGCGCCGCCGCCGTCACCACGGCGGCGTTGTGGGCGCTGCCCGTGCTGTGGCTGGCGTCGGCTGACGTTCCGCTGCTGATCGTGGCGCCGGCCGCCCAGGTCGCGTGCGCCGCCGTGCTGTGCGCCTGCGCCGTGGTGCTGTGCCTGCGTCGTGACCGCTTCGAGCTGGGATGGNNGCTGGAGCGGGGGATCACCGGTTTGCTCGGCCCGAACGGCGCGGGCAAGACGACGCTGCTGTCGATCCTGGCCACGGTCAGCGAGCCGGACGCGGGACGGGTGTCGGTACTCGGCCTGGACCCCAAGCACGGCGCCGAGCGGGTGGAGATCCGCCGCCGACTCGGTTACCTCCCGCAGGAGCTGCGGTATCACCGGCATTTCACGGTCGCCGCGTTCCTGGATTACGTGGCGATCTTGAAGGAGATCACCGACCGGCGCCGCCGCGCCGAGGAGGTCGCCCGGGTGCTGGCCGTCACCGGGCTGGAAGATCGCGCCCGCTCGCGGATCCGGACTCTGTCCGGCGGGATGCGGCGGCGGCTGGGCATCGCCCAGGCCCTGCTGGGCGACCCCGAGCTGCTGATCCTGGACGAGCCGACGGCCGGGCTGGACCCCGAGCAGCGGCTGCGGTTCCGTGAGCTGCTGTCGGGCCTGCCCGGCGACCCGGCGATCGTGCTGTCCACCCACCAAGCCGACGACATCGCCGCGATCTGCCCCCGGGTCATCGTGCTGCTGCAGGGCCGGGTGCATTTCTCTGGCACCCCGGCCGGACTTGCGGGTACCGCCGCCGGGCGGGTGTGGGCGGCGGACGAACGCGACGGCCGCGCCCACCTGTCCTGGCGTGGCGGCGATGGCCGGTGGCGGCACATCGGCGAGCACAGCCTGGCCGGCGCCGAGCTGGTCACGCCGACGGTCGAAGACGGCTACCTGCTGCTGTCCCACGCGGCAGACGCGCGATGACCGGACCCGCGCTCCATGGCACGGACGCCGTCACCCCCGCCGGCAGCGGGTCACGCGGCACCGGGCTGGCTCGGTCGCCACGGCTGCGGATAGTGCTGGGCCTGGCCAGGATAGAGGCATTGCTTATGGTCCGCAGCATGCTGGTGCTGGCCGGGCTGCTGGCCGGTGTCCTGGCGGTCTGGGGCTGGTTCTGGCTCAACCCGGTGCAGCCGTTGTGGTGGTGGGCTGACTGGCGGATCGGCGCGGCCCAGCTGATCCTGGCCATGACCGTCCTGGTCGCCGCCCAGCTGGCCGCCGGGCGACCTCGGCGGGATGCCATGGCGGACCTGTACGCCAGCTTCCCGGCCACGGCTGCCACCCGGACGCTCGCCTGCCTGGCCGGCCTGGCCGGAGCGGTGCCTGTCAGCGTGCTGCTGGCCGGCGTCGGCGTCGTGATGGTGCAACGGCGCGGCACCATCGGCGCTCCGGGCATCATGGTGCTGGCGGGCGGAGTGGTGCTCGTGGTCGCCGCCGGGGCGGCTGGGACCGCGATCGGCAGCCGTTTCCCGCATCCGCTGGCCGGACTGCTCGGCGCCCTGGCGCTGTTCCTGCCCACCGCGACGGCTC
>PMST01000344.1 GCA_003168295.1 Actinomycetota bacterium | reverse complement strand
AGGCGACGCTGCCGGAGACGCTCCCGTGGCTGTGCAGCACCTGTCACCTGCCGGCCTGTAATGCCACCCAGTCCCGCGACGGGACCTGGCGGGTCCGGGACATCCCGCTCAGCTACGACGGCCGGACCTACCACTTCTGCACCAACGCCTGCCGGCAGATCTTCTGGAAGGACCGGGACAACGTCAACCACGAGACGCTGATCGACCGGTTCCTGGCCGGGCAGATCCAGCCGATGGACGTCGGCGGGATCCTCGGCTACATGGGCCTGACCCCGGACGTGATGGGCGATGACCCGGACTACGAGGCCTGGACCAAGGACTACGCCGGCCGGCCCGCCGCGGGCCTCGCCACTCCCGCGTCGGCCCAATCATGACGGCGGAACTCGGCGCCGAGGACCGCGCGCCGGAACTGGTCCCGCTCAACGCCATCTTCGCCACCGACTTCGTGCAGATACTCGTCCCGGTCACCACCGCGAACACGATGGCCGAGGTGGCCGCCGCGGTGGCCCACCACGTCGAGGGCAAGCGCGTCCGGGCGCTGCCGTACGACAAGGTCGTCATCTACCACGGCGAACGGCTGCCGGCCGACATCACGGTGGCGGCGGCCGGGATCAAGCCGCTCGATCACGTCACGGTCGAGTACGACATCCCGGAGGGGTCATGAAGAACCCGGTGGGCCCGGTGCTGCGGATGGGCGACGAGGTCGAGCAGGTCATCGCCGCGATCGAGGACGACAACCCGGACACCGAGATCGAGGTCATCGACCGCGGCGCCTACATCCGGGTGCAGGGCGAGGACGAGATCACGGTGACCGAGCAGACGCTGCGCCGCTANNCTCGGCGCGGACTACGAGATCAGGTCGTTCGGCGGGATCATGTCCGCGTTCAACGGCCGGGTGGTCAACACCAGCGACGCCATCACCTGGCAGAGCGTGGCTCTGCATAAGGCCCAGGTCGGAGCCCAGACCCAAGACGGAGCCCAGGACAAGGCGGTGACCGCATGACCGAGACGCCCGCGCGCAAGATCCGCCCGCGCCGCACCTTCAGCGCGTTCGGTGACGTACGCAAGATGCCCAGTGAGTACGAGATCGTCACCCACGCGATGAACTGGACCACCCGGCAGAACCGGTCCGCGGCCTTCGAGCAGAACCCGTCGTCGGCGGCCAACCTGTGGTTCCTCACCTACCGGGACAATTCACCGCTGCAGGCGGACAACTGGGACGCCTACCGCGACCCGGACGCGCTGACCTACAAGGCCTACGTCAACCTGCAGTCCGACGCGGAGACCAAGGTGCAGGGCGTGCTCGAGGCCCACGCCGGCGCGGCCGCCGACGCCGGCCTGGCCGCGGAATCGGTCACGCTGCTCGGCCAGCTGTTCACCCCGTCGCGCTATCTGTGCCACGGCTTTCAGCAGGTGCAGGCCTACATCGGCTACATGGCCCCGAGTTCCTACATCACCAACGCGGCCAGCTTCACCACGGCGGATTTCCTCCGCCGCGTGACCACCATCGCCTACCGGACCAGGGAACTGCAGCTCGCCCGGCCGGATTCGGGCATCGGCTCGGCCGAGCGGTCGCGGTGGGAGGACCACGACGGCTGGCAGCCGGCCCGCAAGGCGATCGAGTACGCACTGATCAGCTACGACTGGGGCGAGGCGTTCACCGCCCTCAATCTCGTCCTCGGGCCGACCCTCGACGATGTCCTGCTGACCCAGCTCGGGCAGGTCGCCAAGAGCAATTCGGACGACCTGACCTGGCTGCTTACCTCGTTCCTGGCGCAGGACTCCAAGCGCCGCGACCGGTGGAGCCGGGCCCTGGCCGACTTCGCGGTGAGCCAGCGCCCGGCGAACCGCGCCGTGCTCGCCAAGTGGATCGGCCGCTGGTCGGCGTGGGCTGATGACGCGGCGCTGGGACTCGGGACGATCCTGGCCGCCGCACCGGGGAACCACGGGTCGGCGGCTGACGTCGCCGCGCACGCGCGGGCGGCACGCGAGCGGCATCTCGGCGGGCTGGTCGATGTCATAAGCAGTAACGGAACGACGCTGGCGAACTGAACATGGAGATCGCGATGACCGCGCCGTGGCGGGACACGATCAACATCGATGACCTCTGGGAAGGCGATATGACCGCCGTGCTGGTCGACGGCGAAGCCGTGCTGCTGGTCAACATCGACGGCCAGGTCCGCGCCTACTCCAACCGGTGCCCCCATCAGGCCTCGGCCCTGGACGAAGGTGATCTGGACGGGGACACGCTCACCTGCGCCAAGCACCTGTGGGAGTTCAACGCCACCACCGGCTGCGGCATCAACCCGGATAACGTGGAGCTGAAGAGCTTCGGCTGCCGGGTCGGCGACGACGGCACGATCTACGTGGACATCGGCCGTTGACCCTCACCGCCGACTGGCAGCTCGACGAACCGCGGCTACGGATCGCGGAGGGTGACGGCCGGACGGCGCTCGGCGCCGTCACCGGCCAGCCCGTTATCTCCGCCCGGGCCCGGCTGCGCTTCGGCCCCGGCCGCACCTGCGAACCAATCGCCCGGCTGCTCGACCGCGCCATCGTCCAGGCCGAGGGCGCGGGCCTTGATCCGGCGCTGCTCGTCGTCGCCGACGGCAGCGTGCAGGCGACGGAGGACATTATCCGGGTGCGCCGCAAGGCCCACGGCGTCGCGGACTGGATCCACAGCCCGACCTGCCGGGTGCGGATCATCCTGCGGCCCGCCGGACTGCATGCCAGCACCCGCCCCGACGCGCCCCTGCTGCCAGGGGCCCCCGCTCCCGATCCGGCCCCCCTCCCGCCGGTGCCAGCTGCCCTGGTGCCCGATAGCCCCGCCGGACCGGACGGCGCACGCGCCGCCGCCGTGCGCGAGGCGCTGTCGGAGGTGATCGACCCCGACCTGGGCGTGAACATCGTCGACCTCGGGTTCGTCCGGGCCGTGACCGTCGAGGAAAGAACCGCCGTCATCACCATGACCCTCACGTCGCCGGCCTGCCCCCTCACCGGCATCATGGAGGACCAGATCCGCACCGAGCTCGCCCCGCTGGGCGACCTCGACGGGTTTGTCGTCGACTGGCAGTGGATACCAGCCTGGCGGCCGGCCGATATCACCGACAGTGGTCGTGAACAGCTGCACGCCATCGGCTTCACCATCTAGCCTCAGCGTTGTGATGAGCCTCAGTTACTGAGAATCGGGCTGTCGGGTCGGATCGCTTACTCACAAATTGTGGATGATTGACTACAGTGTGTATAAGCGGCGTAGTAGTTTCATCGAGGAGAGCGGCAGGGGTGGCGGTCGAAACCGAAGAGGTGGCGGCGAGGCTGCTAGCAGAATTTCCGGCTGCCCTGGCGAGCGGGCAGATCGTGGCCTACTTCCAGCCCGAGGTCGAGTTGTCGTCCGGCCGGGTGGCGGCGGCGGAATGCCTCGCGCGATGGGAGCACCCCGAACTGGGCACGCTGCCGCCCGCCGTGTTCACCCAGTGCGCCGAGCGGCTGGGACTGATGGCGGAACTCACGCGCCTGATGCTGAGGTTGTCCCTCGCCCAGCAGCAGGTCTGGGCCGCCGCGGGATGGAGCATGCCGGTCTCGGTCAATGTCGGGCCCGATTGCGCGACCGACCCCGAATTTCCCGCCGTCATCGTCGAGCTGCTGCGGACCGAGGGCGTGCCCGGCCGCATGCTTACCCTCGAGGTGAGTGAGCAGACCGGGACCGCGGCGGTGAGCGCCACCTTCTTCGGTCAGCTCGCCGAGGCCGGCGTGCGGGTCGCCCTCGATGATTTCGGTGCCGGTTTCGCCTCGCTGGAGAGCCTCGGCGGCTGGCCCATCGACGAGCTCAAGCTCGACATGTCCCTGGTCAAGCCGATGGCCACCATCGCGAGCTTCCGGATGATCGTCCGGACCACCATTGACCTCGCCCACCAGCTCGGAGTCAAGGTCGTTGCCGAGGGGGTCGAGTCCGAGGCCGTCCGGTCCGAGCTGCATGCCCTCGGTTGCGACCTGGCCCAGGGCTTTCTCTTCGCCCGGCCCATGTCCGCCGGTGCCTTCGCGGACTGGCTGCCCGAGCAGGACCAGCTTTCGCTGCGACCAGGCGCGCTGGAGCGCCAGATCGCGCCGTCAGGGACTGAAGCGGTCGCACCGGATGGCGCCGGCGGCCAGGCGGGCAGAACTCGTCGACGACTGATGCGAGCCGGCCGGCGCGCCGTGGACCAGGCCGGGACCCGGACGCTTACCGCCGTGCTGGCGATGCTGGTCGGATACGGACTCTGGCAGGTGTTCCGCTGGGGCGGTGTTTCGCACCAGGCCCTGATCGGAGACCTGGCCTTCGTCCCGATAAACTCTGCCGCCGCCATCTGCGCCTGGCGGGTGTCGTTGCGCCGGGATCTCGGCCCGCGTACGTGCCGCGCGTGGCGCCTGCTTTCTGCCGCGCTGTGGGTCTACATGCTGGGTGACCTGCTGCAGTTCTGCTACGAGAACATACTCCACAAGAGGGCCTATCCAACCTGGGCCGACGCCGCATACCTGGCCTTCTACGTCGTCGCCTTCGCTGGGCTGCGCTGCTTCCCCTCCCGCCGCCGCACGCGGTCCGAGCGAATTCGCCTCCTGCTCGACATGGGCACGGTCTTCGCCGGCGGAGCGACGTTCATCTGGTACGTGGCACTCGGGCCGGCCGTCGCGTCGGCCCGCGTCGACTTCGACCCGCCCGACCTGGTGACCTTTGCTTATCCCGTCGGCGACCTGCTGCTCTTGTTCGGGGTGCTGTCGCTGCTGTGGCGAGGCGCACCGCGCTCGAGCCTGGTGTCCCTGAGGATCTTCGCGACCGGCATGGTCGTGTTCATCGCGGCCGATGTCACCTATGACTACATCACGGTCCACTCGACCTATCTCGGCGGGGATCCTGTCGACTCCCTCTGGTTCGTGGCGCTGGCGATCATGTGGATCGCAGTCAGCTGCCAGCTACGCGCCGAGCCCCGGGAAGATTTCGCCGTCCCGCCGCGGCATCCTGCCACGCGTCCCAGCGTCCTGCCTTATGTGGCTGTCGCAGGCAGTTACCTGCTGCTTATGCTGGTGGGCCTGCGGAGCGTCGCCTTCAATCCGCTGGGCGCCATCCTCCTTGGCGCGTTCGTGCTTACGGTCCTGGTCAGCCTGCGCCAGTTCGCCGCCTTGCGGGACAACGGACGTCTGGCCAGCCGTTACCAGGAACTCGCTTCGATGGACGAGATGACCGGCCTGTACAACCGGCGCCACTTTATGGACCTGGCCGACGGTGCCTTCGCCCATACGCAGCGGCTCGGCCAGCCTCTCGTCGCGCTGATGATCGACGTCGATCACTTCAAGCAGATCAATGACCTGTACGGTCATGCCACCGGCGACCAGGTGCTCGCCGACCTGGCCCGGTCCTGCCGCGAGCAGGTGCGGCCGGACGATATCGCCGGCCGCTACGGCGGCGATGAGTTCATCATCATGATTCCGGGGACCACCAGCCTGCGAGCGGCTCAGCTCGCGGCCCGGCTGACCGGACCGCCGACCCGGGTGACCAGCAGCGATGGGATGCCGGTCAGTTTCACGGTCAGTGTCGGTGTGGCGGAATCAGCCGGCTGCGGTGATCTCCCGGACCTGCTGGCCCGTGCCGATCTCGCCATGTATGAGGCCAAACGAGCCGGGGGAGCGTGCTGGCGCATCTTCGACGGGTACCGGTTGGGAGCCCGGCCGGAACCCTCAGACCCCTCAGCCCCCTCAGAGCTCATCGAAGACCAGGACAGTGTGGGTTGACAGCACTCCGTCCATCGTCTGCAGCCGGTCCAGGACGAGAGCCCGCAGGCTCTGGGCATCGCGAGTGCGGACAAAGAGCACAATGTCATTTTCTCCGGTGACCAGCTGACCGTGCTCGATCTCGGCGATGCGGGCCAGCTCGCCACGGACGTCCTTCCACGAGTGCTGGCTGATCCGCAGGTAGATGTGAGCCGACAGGGACGGCCCGAGACGACGCGGATCGATCACCGCGGTGAACCCGGTGATTACCTTCTCGCGCCTAAGCCGCTCGACCCGCGCGTAACACCCGGCCCGGGAGATATGGATCCGCTCGGCCAGGGTCCGCATCGACAGCCGGCCGTCCTGCCTGAGCTCCGCCAGGATCCGGTGATCGGTCTGATCCAGCGCGACAACCTGTCCAGCGGAGGCCGCTTCGACTTGTTCAGAGGGATCCATTTGACGATTATTTTACGGCAAATGAGCCGTAATATCCAGAGTTCTCAGAGGATTCTGGACATATAGCTAAATACGGCGCATGATCGGAGCCAGATGCACTAACGCTGAGGAGCCACGTGGTGACCGTGACCGTCCCTATGACGCCCGAGCTACTTCTGCCTCCCGCGAGTCCGGTCACGCTGCTGGACCCGACGGGCCGGGCGGTCCCCGGCGATGACCATGGCCTGCCCGGTGACGACGTTCTGCTGGCCTTGTACCGGATGATGGTGCTCGGCCGCCGGTTTGACACCCAGGCGACCGCGCTCACCAAGCAAGGGCGGCTCGCGGTCTACCCGTCAGCCCGCGGGCAGGAAGCGTGCCAGATCGGCGCGGTGCTGGCCCTGCGCGCCCAGGACTGGCTGTTTCCGACCTACCGCGATTCGATGGCGGTGACCGCGCGGGGAGTGGACCCGGTCCAGGTGCTGACTCTGCTGCGCGGAGACTGGCACAGCGGCTACGACCCTTACCAGCATCGGGTCGCGCCCCAGTGCACGCCGCTGGCGACCAATGCGCTGCACGGCGTCGGGCTGGCCCGCGCGGCGGCGATCAAGGGCGAGGACACGGTCGCCCTGGTCATGCTCGGCGACGGCGCGACNNGCCGTCTGGAAGTCGCCGGTGGTCTTCCTCATCCAGAACAACGGGTACGCGATCAGCGTCCCGCTGGACAAGCAGACCGCCGCTCCCTCGCTGGCCCACAAGGGCATCGGATACGGGATTCCCGCGACCGTGGTGGACGGTAACGACGCGGCCGCGGTGTACGCGGTGGTGCGGCGCGCGGTGACATCAGCCGCGGCCGGCACCGGCCCGGTCCTCATCGAGGCGCTCACCTACCGGATGGAAGCGCACACCAACGCGGACGACGCCACCCGTTACCGCTCCGCCGGCGAGGTCGATGGCTGGCTCGCGCGCGATCCGGTCACGCGGCTGCGGGAGCACCTGCGCGACCGTGGCCTGCTCGACGAGGCCGCCATCGCGGCGGTCGACGCGGAGGCCGAGGCGCAGGCGGCCGCGTTGCGACAGCGCATGACCACCGAAACCCGGCCCGATCCGGATGATCTTTTCCGGTACGTCTACGCCGAGCCGACGCGGGAGCTGCGCAGGCAGCAGCGGGAACTGGCCGCCGAGCTGGGCCGGGCCCGATGACGGCCATCGCTGAGCACCGAGGACTGGCGACCGGGTCGGTCGTGACCATGGCGAGTGCCCTGAACCAGGCGCTTTCCGACTCGCTGAGCGAGGACGACTCCGTCCTCGTCTTCGGCGAGGACGTCGGGACGCTCGGAGGCGTGTTCCGGATCACCGACGGGCTGGCCACCGAATTCGGCCAGACCCGGGTATTCGATACGCCCCTGTCCGAGTCCGGCATCGTCGGCACGGCCATCGGCATGGCGATGAACGGTTTGCGCCCGGTGGTGGAGATGCAGTTCGACGCCTTCGCCTACCCTGCTTTCGAGCAGATCACCAGCCATCTGGCTAAGCTCCGCAACCGCACCAGGGGCCGCGTGGAGCTGCCCATCGTCATCCGGATTCCCTACGGTGGCGGCATCGGCGGCGTGGAGCACCACTGCGACTCCTCCGAGGCCTATTACACCCACACCCCGGGCCTGCGGGTTGTCACGCCGGCCACCCCGGCCGATGCCTACGTCCTGCTGCGCCAGGCGATCAGCAGCCCCGACCCCGTTATCTTCCTGGAGCCCAAGCGCCGCTACTGGTCCAAAGAGACAGTCTGTCAGCAGCACGGCGACATCGCCATGGACCGCGCCCTGGTGCGGCGGCCGGGCACCGATGTCACCCTGATCGCCTACGGCGGAGCGCTGGCCACCGCGCTGGAGGCGGCCGAGGCGGCCGAGGAGGATGGCCGCAGCGCCGAGGTCATCGACCTGCGGAGCCTTTCTCCTTTTGACGACGAGACCGTCACCGCCTCCGTCAAGCGGACCGGCCGGGCCATCGTCGTGCACGAGGCGAGCCGCTTCTGCGGTTACGGCGCGGAGGTAGCGGCGCGCCTGTCTGAACAGTGCTTCCATTACCTGGAGGCCCCGGTCTTGCGGGTCGCGGGATTTGACATTCCCTACCCGCCGCCGCACCTGGAGGAATACCACCTGCCGAGCGTCGGCCGCATCCTCGACGCGATCGACGCTCTGCAGTGGCAGGAAACGGCCGCCCTCGCCGAGGTGGCCGGTTAGATGCCCGCCTTCGTTCTTCCGGATCTGGGCGAGGGCCTGACCGAGGCCGAGATCGTCTCATGGCACGTTCAGGTGGGGGACGTCGTCGCGGTCGACCAGGACGTGGTGGAGGTCGAGACGGCGAAAGCGGTCGTGGAAATCCCGGTGCCGTTCGCCGGCCGGGTCGCGGAGCTGCACGCGAGCCCGGGCGACCTGCTCGCCGTCGGGGCTCCGCTCATCACCGTCAGCGATGACCGGACCGGATCGGTCGCCGACGGCGAGAGCGGCGCCGTCCTCATCGGCTACGGCACCCCCGACGCCCGGCACCGCCGACAGCGACCCTCTCGGAACGGGCCGCCCCTACCGCGCACGGAACAGCCTTCCCGACCGCCGGGGCGGGTCGCGGTTGTCTCCCCGATCGTCCGGCGGCTGGCCCGCAATGCCGGCCTCGATCTCGCCGCCCTGAGCGGATCAGGCCCCGACGGCCTGGTCACCAGGCAGGACGTCGAACGCGCCATCGCGGCCCGGTCCGCCGGAGCCGAGCAGGTCGTCCGGATACCGCTCCAGGGCATCCGCAAGATCATGGCCGACAAGCTCAGCCGGTCGCGGCGGGAGATCCCTGAGGCGACGGTCTGGGTCGATGCGGACGCCACCGAACTGCTCAGGCTGCGCGCGACGCTGAACGCCGACGACGCCGAGCCCAGGATCAGCCTGCTGGCGCTGCTATCCCGGTTCGCGGTACTGGGACTGCGCCGTCATCCCGAGCTGAACGCGAAGGTCGAAGACGACACGATCGTGATGGGCGCGTCCGTGCATCTGGGCTTCGCCGCGCAGACCGACCGCGGCCTCCTGGTCCCGGTCATTCCCGATGCCCAGGCCTGCACTGTCGAGCAGCTTTCCGCCGCGCTGGCCGACTACACGCTGCGGGCCAGGAAGGGCACCCTCGGGCCCGCCGATCTCACCGGCGGGACCTTCACGATCAACAACTACGGCGTGTTCGGCGTGGACGGCTCGGCCGCCATCATCAACCACCCCGAGGTAGCGATCCTGGGCATCGGCCGGATCATCGAACGGCCCTGGATCGTGGACGGCCAGCTGGTGGCCCGGCACCTGACTCAGCTCACCCTGGCCTTCGATCACCGGGTCTGCGATGGCCAGGCCGCGGGCGGCTTCCTGCGGTTCATCGCCGACTGTGTCGAGTCGCCGGCGAGGATCTTGCGGTACCTCTAGCGCTGCCTGCCTCCCGGGACTGCCCGCGACGGGGCCGGGCGGTCACCGGGCCGGGGCCGTCATCTGAGCCAGCAGGTCGCTCGAGCGGGCGATGCGGGCGTCCAGGTCGGCCAGGAAACCTTCGATGGCGACGCGCTTGGCTTCCACCGTCGCCCGCAGGTCGTGCTGCAGCTGCAGGCTCTCGCGGACGAGCTCCCGGCGCTCGGCGTCGCTGGTGTGCTCGTGCAGGTAGGTGCGCTTGATCTGGGCCATCCGGTCTTCGTTGCGCAGCACGACGGCGATCTCGTCGAGGTTGAGGCCGAGCAGGACCTGCAACTGCCGGATCCGCGCCACCCGGGCCAGGTCCTCTTCGGAGTAGCGGCGCATCCCGCCCGGGGTGCATGAGCAGGGAGTGATCAGGCCGAGCTGCTGGTAGTAACGCAGGGCCCGCTCCGAGACCCCGGCCTGGGCCGCGGCGGCCCCGATGCCGAGCAACCGCCCGGGTTCCGCCCCGTTCTGTTCCGTCGGCGGCTCGCCTGCGGCCGCCGGCTCCGCGGTGGCGGGAGTCGCGCTCGACCTCATCAGATGTTCTCGGATGAGGATCCGAACTCGGTGTCCGCGCCGGCGCTCGCCGAGGCAGCGGAAACGCCGTTATGGCCGTTCCCTGACCTGGCCCGGTTCCCGTTGCCGCCCGGCCGCGCCGCCTCGTCCAGGCTCGCCAGCGCGGCGGACTCGTCCAGGCCCACCAGCGCGGCGGACTCCGCGGCGCCTTCGGCCAGTTCCTCGGCCACCGTTTCGGTGGCGGCCGCCACCGGCTGGTGCATGTAGCGGCGGCCGCGGAGGGCGGAGGCCACCACGGCGATGGCCGTGGCTATGGCGGCGAACGTGAACGCCAGGTGCAGGCCGGCCGCGAACGGCGCCTCGATCAGCTTCGGGAAGAACGACCGGCCGGTGATGTAGGCGGCCTGGCTGGGCGCCAGGTGCTTCAGCGCGCCGGTGGGGCCGAGCAGTTCGGCAATCGGGTTCTCTCCCAGGAAGGCCGAGAACAGGCTGCCGATCGGCGGCTCGTTGGCCACCAGGTGGGCGGCGCTGGGATTGACCCCCGCGGCCACCAGCCCCTTGTACAGGTGGGTGGGCAGCCGGGAGGCAAGGCCGAGGGTGACGATGGTGAAGAACAGGCCCATCGACAGCACCGTGGCCGAGTTCTGGAAGGTGTTGAGCATTCCCGCGCCCGCCCCCCGCTGGTCCGGCGGGAGGCTGTTCATGACCGACGCCTGGTTGGGGGAGAAGAACAGTCCCATGCCGACCGCGAACAGGAAGACGAGCAGGGCGAACCAGATGTAGCTGAAGTTGATCGGCAGCAGCTCGAGCAGCAGGAAGGTCACTCCGGAGATGAACAGGCCGGCCGTGGCGAAGAGCCTGGGGCCGAAGCGGTCGGACAGGATCCCGGAGATCGGGCCGAGCAGCAGGAACCCGACGGTCAGCGGGACCATGTAGATGCCGGCCCACAGCGGGGTCCGGGCGAAACTGTAACCGTGCTGCGGCAGCCAGATGCCCTGCAGCCAGATGATCAGCATGAACTGCAGGCCGCCCCGGCCCAGCGCCCCCAGCATGCCGGCGATGTTCCCGCAGGTGAACGCGCGGAGCTTGAACAGGCTGAGCCGGAACATCGGCGCGGGCACCCGGGTCTCCACCCAGCCGAACAGGACCAGGACCGCGATCCCGCCGAAGATGGCGGCCAGCACGTAGGGATTGGTCCACCCGGTGGGGTGCCCGCCGTAGGGGAGCAGCGAGTACACGATCCCGGTGAGCACCGCGATCAGCCCGATCGCGAACAGCGCGTTGCCCAGCCAGTCGATCTTGGCCGGGATGCGGATCCCGTTGTCGCGGAGCTTGAGGTAGGCCCAGACCGTGCCGAACAGGCCGAACGGAACCGAGACCAGGAACACCAGCCGCCACTCGATCGGGGCGAGCACGCCGCCCAGGATCAGCCCCAGGAAGGAGCCGCCCACCGCGGCGACGCCGTTGATCCCCATCGCCTTGCCCCGCTCGTCCTGGGGAAAGGCGTCGGTCAAGATCGCGGTGGAGTTGGCGAACAGGAACGCCCCGCCGATGCCCTGGAACACCCGCATGATGATGATCCACAGCGCTCCGGCCGGCCCGGTGAGCCAGGTCACCGACAGCAGGATCGAGAAGATCGTGAACACGGCGAAGCCGAGGTTGTACATCTTCACCCGGCCGTAGATATCGCCGACCCGCCCCAGGCTGACCACCAGCACCGCGGTGACCAGGATGAACCCCATGAAGATCCACAGGAAATAGGAGGTGTTGGAGGGTATCAGCGGGTTGAGCTTGATGCCCCGGAACAACGCGGGCAGCGAGATCAGCAAGATGGACTGGTTGATCGTGACCATCAAGATCCCGAGCGTGGTGTTGGACAAGGCAATCCACTTGTAGTTCTTGCCCCGGCCAGCGGTGCCCGGATTCTGATCCGGCCGGACGTTGTCAACCGCCATGTGCGCTCCTCATGAGCTTCCTGCGAAGAATGCTTGCTGCGAAAGCAGATCTAACCCCGACGTCAACGTTACATCCTCGCGGCTAACGATTGCCAGGCGGCATCCAAAGTGCACGCCCCAGTGCCGCTGGGGCGCCTGGGACCAGATGGAATAGACCGGAATGTATGGTTGTGACACCCTAAACACTCCTTTGTGTNNGGCAGAGGGCAGAGGGCAGAGGCAGAGGGCGGAGGACTACGCGGGCGAACGGACCCGCTCCTGCTGACCGGGGACGCGGTGAAGGGGCCGGTCAGGCCAGTGTGGCGCGGCCCCGGCGGCCCCGGCCCCGGTGGCCGCGGCGGCACCGGCGGGTCGGATGGACGGTATGGGCAGCAGCACGGGTCCCGGGGGGCCGGATGGCGGCGTGCGGGCGGGATGGGCCGGGCCGGGTTCGTGGCGGTCGGTGGTGGTCACCAGCCAGGGCCGTCGCGGCGCGGAGGTCATGGCGTGCTGGCAGCGGAACTGGCAGCTCACGCAGCCGCCGGCCGCGGCCCGCCGGTGCCGGGTCGAGGCGAAGGCGGCGAAGACCAGCGCCGCGGCGATGGCCGCGCCGCCGGTAGCCGCCAGCGCCGCGACCAGGATGGCCGCGGTGTCAAGGAAATGACTGACCGGCCGGCCGAACACCAGCAGGGCGACGATCAGGAGGCCCGCGAACCTGCTCGCGGGCCGGGCATAACAGACCATGGTCAGCCTCGCTTCGCTGCGTTCTTCCGTCGAGGATTGGCCGTGCGCCTTTGCCGTCCTATACCTGGATCGCTCAATTGAGCCGAAAAGTCAAGACCCTGTGTCAACCACTTGTGAACGCAGTGTGATCAAAGCGAGCAAACCGGCGGCCAGCGTCAGCCCGGCTGACAGGTAGAGCGCCGCGTGCAGCCCGTTATGGAAGGCGGTGTACGCGGCGCCGATGACCTCCTGGACGAGCTTGCCGTAGCCCGCGTAGGAGGAGGTGTTCCTCGGGATCTGGCCCGTCTCGAGGGCGTTGGCGACGAGCGTCTGGAAGCCTGCCGGGATGCCGAGATGCGTCATCTGCATGGCCAGGCTGGACCGGAGCTGTGAGTAGACGAGCGAGCCGAGGACCGCCACGCCGGTGACGGCGCCGATTTCCCGGCTGGTGTTGGTCGCGGACGCGGCCATGCCCGATCGCTCGGCCGGCACGGCGGATAGCACCGAGGAGGTGATGGGGACCACGGTGGTGCCGATGCCGATTCCGGCCAGGCTCAGGGCTACCACCAGCGGCCCGTAGTCCGGGTGCGGGGAGAGGTAGCCGTTCGCGAGAAACAAGCCGGCCGCGAACAGCAGGCAGCCGATCGTGATCGACCAGCGCGGCCCGACCAGGGCCGTCCAGCGTCCCGCGAGCACCGAGGCCGCGATCATCAAGATGGTCATCGGCAAGAACACGGCCGCCAGCCGGTAGCCGGACGCGCCCACCACCTCGACCAGGTACAACGCGGTGAAGAAAAAGATGGCGAAGGTGGCGAAGTAAGTGGCGAACGCGGTGACGAGGGCGGTGGTGAACTCGGGTACGCGCAGGAACCGCAGGTCAAGCAGCGGGTACGGAGCGCGGTGCTCCCACCAGCCGAACGCCGCGAACAGCACCGCGCTCGCGCCGAGCAAGATAATCACGACGGCCGCGCCGAAGCCCGCCGACTCCGCGTCGATGATCGCGAAGACTCCGGTGGCGAGCGCGCCCGCGCCGAGCAGCGTACCCGGGATATCGACCCGGGCCGCCTCGGCGTTCGCGCTCTCCGGCAAGATGATCGCCGCCACGATCAGGGCCGCCAGCCCGAACACCAGGTTGAACCAGAAGATGCCACGCCAGTTCCAGGCGCCCACGATCACGCCCCCGATGACCGGGCCCGCGGCGAGCGCGAACCCGGACGTCCCGGCCCATACTCCGACCGCCCGGCTCCTGGCCTTGGCGTTCGGGTACAGCTGGCGCAGCATCGATAGGGTGCCCGGCTCACTCGCGGCCGCGCCCAGGCCCATCACCGCGCGGCCGGCGATGAGCACGGAGACGTTCGGGGCCAGCGCGCACAGGAGCGAGCCGGCGCAGAACACGCCGACCCCGGCCAGCATGACCTTCTT
>PMST01000215.1 GCA_003168295.1 Actinomycetota bacterium | reverse complement strand
GCCCGTCCACCGCCCGGACCCCCGTCTGCGGGGTGACCACGTGCGCCGTCCAGCCCGCCGCGGCCGCCACCTGGCCGTCGGCGCGGGCCGCCGTCTCCAGCGCGCGGACCACGGTGGTGCCCGCCGCGATGACCCGGCCGCCGGACGCCCGCACGTGGTTGACCAGCCGGGCCGTGGCGGGCGGGACGTCGTAGAGCTCCGGGTACGGGTCCTCGCCGGCCTCCAGCGAGGACACCCCGCAGTGCAGGGTGAGCGGGGCGATCAGCACGCCGCGGGTGGCCAGCGCGGTGACCACCTCGGGGGTGAACGGGCGGCTCGCGCTCGGCATCTCCGCGCTGCCCGGCCGGGCCGCGAACACCGTCTGGTAGAACGACAGCGGCCAGTCGCGGCGCACGTAGGAGTACCTGATCGGCAGGCCGTGCCGGAGCAGGTACGGCACCACCGCCACCGACAGCCGGGCCCGCCAGAGCCTGGCCGTGGCGCGGTTCAGCAGGGTCAGCGAAGCCCCGGCGGGCAAGGGGATGACCTGGCCGGGGTGGCCGTGCCCGTTCGGCCTCGAGATCTTGTCTTTTACCTGGCGAAGTTCGACCAGCCAGCTGCCGTCGGGCCGGGCGGTGGAGAAGTGCACGGCCAGCCCGCCGGCCGCGCGGACCTGGGCCGGCAGCGTGCCGGTGGTGTTGACCACCAGCAGGTCGCCGGGCAGCAGCAGGCCGGGCAGGTCGGCGAAGGCATGGTGGCTGACCTCACCGGAGGCGCGACGGCTGACCAGCAGCCGCACGCCGTCGCGGGCCAGGCCGCGGGCCTCGGGCGGGTCGTGCGCCTCGCGCTCGGCGGGCAGCACGAAGTCGGCCAGATAGTGGTCGGCCCGCTCGCGATCGGCCAGGTCGTGGTCGGCCAGGTCGTGGTCGGCCGGAGCGGCGACATCGATGAGCATGGGATCTCCTGTTCTGCTAGCTGTGGACAGCGGGCATCAGGTCGGCGGCGCGGTACCGGCCGCCCGGCAGCCGCTGCGAGATGAGCCGGACGAACGCGGGGACGACCGACTCGGGCCGCGGCCGGTCCGAGATGTCCTGGCCGGGGAAGGCCTGCTGGTGCATGTCGGTGCGCAGGTCGCCGGGGTCGGCCCACCAGACGCGGACCGCGAGCTCCTCGGCCGCCAGCACATTGGAGGCCTGCTCCAGGGCGGCCTTGGCGGCGCCGTAGCCGCCCCAGCCCGCGTACGCCTCCCGGGCCGCGTCCGAGGTGATGTTCAGCACCGCCCCGCCGCTGGCCCGCAGCAGCGGCAGCATCAGCTGGATCAGCGCGATCGGCGCGATCACGTTCGCCTCGAACGCGGTGCGCAGGTCAGCGGCCGGATAGTCGGCCAGCGCGGGTAGCGGGCTCGCGCCCAGCGTGCCGGCGTTGTTCACCAGCAGGTCCAGCCGGCCTGCGGTTTGCACGGCCGCCAGCAGGGCGGCCCGGTGCGCCGGATCGGTGACATCGCCGCTGATGGCGGTGACGGTACCGCCCGCCGCCCGTAGCTGCGCCGCCGTCTGCTGCAGCGCGGCGGCGTTCCGTGCGTCGATGATGAGAGCCAGACCCTCGCGGGCCAGGCCAGTGGCCAGCGCCCGGCCCAGTCCGCGAGAGGCCCCCGTAATCAGTGCTACCTGTGTGTTCATGTCTTCGCACGCTAGGTGTTTCGCCGCGGCGGCACATCGGTCCCGCGGCCCGGTAGGTCCACGCCGATAGTCCTAGGACCGCCGCCCGATGCGCCGCTCTGGCCGCCGGGCTACCGTCGGACACGTGAGCGATGGATTGGGCGAGCTCTACCAGGTGAGCCAGGCGGTGCTCTCGGTCAACCGGCAGATGTCCGTCCGGGACGTGCTGCAGGTGATCGTGCGGTCCGCCCGGTCGCTGGTCGGCGCGCGCTACGCCGCGCTCGGGGTGCCCGACGAGGGCGACTCGTTCGCCGAGTTTGTGGTGGACGGGATCTCGCCCGAGCAGTGGCAGGCCATCGGCCCGCTGCCGCGCCGGCACGGGATGCTCGCCGTGCTGCTGAACGAGGGTAAGCCGGAACGGCTCGCGGACATCCGCGCCGACCCGAGGTTCGAGGGCTGGCCCGCCGCCCATCCGGACATGTCACATTTCCTCGGGGTGCCGGTGCGCGACGGCGACCGCGTGCTCGGCATCATCTTCGCCGCCAACAAGGTTTCCGCCGCCGCGGCCAGCCGTGGCTTCACCGGGCGGGACGAGGAGATCCTGTCGCTGTTCGCCGCGCACGCGGCGATCGCGCTGACCAACGCGCGGCTGTACGAGCGCAGCCAGGAACTCTCGGTGCTGCAGGAGCGCTCCCGGCTGGCCCGGGAACTGCACGACGCGGTCACGCAGAAGCTGTTCAGCATCCGGGCGCACGCCCGGGCCGCGGCGGTGCTGGCCGCCCGGGACCCGGCCGACCTGGCCCGGGTCAGGTCCGAGATCGACGTAATCGGAACGTTGGGGGCTGAAGCGCACGCCGAACTCCGCGCGGTGATCGACGGGCTGGCGCCGCCCGACCTGGAAGCCGCCGGGCTGGCCGGATCGATGCGCAGCTACGTGGTCCTGGCCGGGCGCGCGTATGGTATCCCGGTCGCGTTCGCCGCCGCCGAACTGCCCCCGCTCGGCCCCCCGGTGGAGGCGGCGCTGTACCGGGTCGGGCAGGAAGCCCTGCACAACGCGCTGCGGCACGCGGGGGCGGGCCGCATCCGGGTGGCCCTGTCGCGGACTGCCCGCCGGGTGGTCCTCGAGGTGGCCGACGACGGCCGCGGGTTCGTGCCGGAGATGCCGTCCGGTGGCCTCGGGCTGGCGTCGATGCGGGAGCGCGCGTCGGCGGCGGGGGGCGTGCTGACCGTCCGTTCGGGACCGGCGGGCACGCGGGTGCGGATGACGGTGCCCGTCAAGAGCGGCGGCCAGCGGTGACGCCGCCCATCTCCGTGCTGATCGTCGACGACCACCCGGTGGTCCGGCGGGGACTGCGGGTGCTGCTCGAGGTCGCCGGCGGGATCGAGGTAGCCGGCGAGGCCGGCGACGGCGACACCGCGCTCGCGCTCGCCGCCGAACACACCCCCGACGTGATCCTGCTCGACCTCAAGCTGCCCGGCGTGGACGGCATCGCCGTGCTCGCCGCGCTGAAAGCGCGTGACAGCGCCGCCCGGGTGCTGGTCCTCACCAGCGCCACCGAACCCGCCCTGGCCAGCCTGGCGCTCCGCTCAGGCGCCGCTGGGCTGCTCTACAAGGACGTCGACCCCGACGCGCTGGTACGCGCGATCCGCTCGGTGCACGACGGCCACCTGCTGCTGGCCTCCGAGGCGGCCGGGACGCTGGTGCGTTCGGCCAGCCCGGGGGCGGGCCTGGACGCGCTCACCAGCCGGGAGCACGAGGTCCTGGCCGAGCTCACCCACGGCCGGTCCAACCGGGAGATCGCCCGGGCGCTGCGCATCTCGGAGAAGACGGTCAAGACGCACGTGAGTTCGGTGCTGGCCAAGCTCGGCGTCCAGGACCGCACCCAGGCCGCGCTGCTCGCGGTCCGCCAGGAGCGCGAAAGCTAGCCGCTGACCAGGTGCGCGTACACGATGATGTTGTACAGGTAGTGCCCGGTGGCTGCGTCGAACGCGCCGCCGCAGGTGATCAGGCGCAGGCTCGGGTAATTGGCCTTGCCGTAGACGGTCGCGGTGGGGAAGGCGTCCTTGGACACTTTCTGCAGGCCGTCCACCTCAAACGTGGCCACCTTGCCATTGGCCAGCGTGACGTAGACCTTGTTTCCGGCGTGCAGGTCCTTGAGGTAGTAGAAGACCGAGATCCCGGTGAGCGAGTCCACGTGGCCGAGGATGACCGCGTCGCCCTTCTGGCCGGGCGTCGGGCCGTATTCGTACCAGCCGACCAGGTTGTGGTCGTCCAGGGGTGGCACCTGGACGGTGTCGTTCGCGTTCTTGCCCACCTTCATCACCGGCGCGCTGACCCCGATATCCGGGACGCGGATGCTGACCGGCACCGAACGCGCCATGACCTGAGCCCGTGGATCATGATTCAGCGTCGGCGGGGTGGTCTTCACCGATGCCGGGACCACAGTAGCCCCGGCATCGGCGGGTGTTCCATCCAGCAGTCCGAACGCAGCCACGCTGATACCGCCCGCGCACAGTACAACAGCGGCGAGGGCTAGTCCCAGCGCCCACCGGCCCAGCGGAGTGCGCCGGTGGCGAGGCAGATACAACGAGCTCAGGCGACCGGACGCGTCCTGCGCCAGCGGCGGATGGCGAACAGGCCCAGACCGCCCGCGGCCAGCGCCACTGCGCCACCGCCTAGAGCCAGCGGCAGGCTACTGCCGCCGGAGCCGATGCTGCCGCCGCCGCCGGTACCAGCGCCGCCGGTCGGAGCCCCGGTGCTGGTCGCGCTCACCGTCACGCTCGGCGCAGGCGGCGACGAAGTCGTCACCGACGGGGCCGGGCTTGGCGGCGAAGAGCTTGACGGACTGGCTGGCGGAGTCGACGGCGTCGGCGTCGGCGTGTGGCAGGTGCACGTCGGCGACGGGGTGGGCGTCGGCGGCGGCGGCGTAGGTGTACGGCAGGTGCACGTCGGCGTGGGTGTCGGAGTACTCACCGTCGGTGCCGGCGTCGGCTGTTGGCTCGGTGGCGGCGTCCTGCTGCCTTCTGGCTGGCTACTCACGCTGGCGGCAACAACGCCGGTGTGAGCAGCAGACAGGGTCGTTGCGTGCGCCGCCGTGCTGGTGGTCATCATGAACGCTGCTACGCCGACGGCAAAACAGCCTGATAGCACGCGTATGCGCATAGCCATCTCCCGAACCCCTCTCACTAGATCGGTCCCCAAACGGGTCATACCTGGTCGTTAAGCAAGCCCGAAGCATAGCGTGCTTTAACATAGCGGAGTGACCTTGTTAGTGGTTCCTAATGATTAAGACGGATATAAGGCACCAAAGGTTTACAGACTTCCCAGAATGGTTTTCTCAGGGCGCGACAATTTCGGCCCCGGGACGGCTCGCGGGTCGGCACCCGGCCGGCACCCGGGCCGGGCCGGATCCCGGGGGTCGGCACCCGGCTGGGCCGGACGGCGCCCGGTGGCATAGGTTCGGTCTCGGCGGCCAATCGAGCCGGCCGATCCACGGTGCCGTTCGAGGGAAGGAGGCCTGATGTCCGACGAGGTACTGCGGTTGCGCGGCGTCGAGGTCAGGCGTGACTCGGCGGTCCTGCTGCGCAACGTCGACTGGACAGCGCACGGGGACGAGCGCTGGATCCTCATCGGCCCCAACGGGGCGGGCAAGACCACGCTGCTCCAGATCGCCGCCACGCTGGCGTTCCCCTCCCAGGGCACGGTCGAGATCCTGGGCGAGAAGATGGGCGAGGTCGACATCTTCGACCTGCGGCCCAGGATCGGGCTGACCAGCGCCTCGATCGCCGAGCAGGTCCCGCCGGGGGAGAAGGTCATCGACCTGGTGCTCACCGCCTCGTACGCCATCTTGGGCCGGTGGAAAGAGGAGTACGACTCCGGCGACGTCACCCGCGCCGTCGAACTGCTGGACGCGCTCGGCTGCGCCCACCTGATCAGGCGCAAGTTCGCCACCCTGTCCGAGGGCGAGCGCAAGCGGGTGCAGATCGCCCGGGCCCTGATGCCCGACCCGGAGCTGCTGCTGCTCGACGAGCCGGCCGCCGGGCTCGACCTGGGCGGCCGTGAAGATCTGCTCCGCCGGCTGACCCAGCTCGCCCGCGATCCCAAGGCGCCGATGATGGTGCTGGTCACCCACCACGTGGAAGAGGTGCCCGACGGCTTCACCCACGCGATGCTGCTGCGCCGGGGGTCGGTGCTGGCGGCCGGGCCGATCGAGGAGGTCTTCACCGCGAAGAACCTGTCCCGGTGCTTCGGCGTCCAGCTGGAGATCGAGCACCGGCAGTCACGCTGGACCGCGCGAGCACGCTGAGTGGCCGTTTGCTGGCTGAACTCGCTGAAGGTCGGTAACGTAGCCATCAAGCCCGGACACCCCGGAACACCCGGAAACCCGCACCGGGCCCAGGAGTGATGCGTTATGTCCTCTCTTGTCGCGGTCATCCTGCTCGTGGTCTTCGTCGCCCTGGTAGTGCTCGTGGTCACCCAGTCGATCCGCATCGTGCCCCAGGCGATGGCCGGCATCGTCGAGCGGTTCGGCCGGTACCACCGGACCCTGCACGCGGGGCTGAACATGGTGACCCCGTTCGCCGACCGGCTGCGCC
Source organism: Actinomycetota bacterium (assembly GCA_003168295.1). The sequence continues at coordinate 70 of PMST01000215.1, read as the reverse complement.
CGCTGCTTGACCTGCGCGAGCAGGTGGTCAGTTTCCCGCCGCAGCCGGTGATCACCCGGGACAACCTGGT
>PMST01000284.1 GCA_003168295.1 Actinomycetota bacterium | reverse complement strand
GCCAGGACGAGATCGGCACCCCCTACTGCGTCACCGTCGACTTCGACACGCTGAACGATAAGGCCGTCACCATCCGCGACCGCGACACCATGCAGCAGGAGCGGGTCGGCATCGACAACGTCGAGACCTATCTGTCCGAGCGCCTCGGCACCTGCTGAGTCGCCCTGTCCGGGGGCAGGCAGCACGTCTCGTTCGGTTAAAAATCCCTTTGCCGAACGGCCTCGGCGTACGCCACCGGATTACGCCTCCCCGTTCCGTGGCGGTCGCGGCGCGCTAGGACGCGGAACGCAGGGCTTCAAGCACCGCGTCCAGGGCGGCGGCCTCGGCGTGCGGCGACCGCCGGTAAATCTCGGCCGCGGCCAGGTGGAAGCCCTCGGGCAGCCCCGCCGCGCCCATGGTCGCGGCGATCTGCTCCATCTCCGCCACCCAGCGCCAGCCCTTGCTGGTCGCGGACCCGGCCGCGCGGGCCGAGCGTTCCTCGAGGCCAGGCTGGGAGAGGCCCCACTCGGCCAGCAGCACGTCCTCCACGCCCTGGGCCCGGGCCAGCGCCCGCGCCGCCAGCAGCAGCGCCGCCGACCCCTTGGTCCACGACGCGTACGCCATCTTCACCGCCGAAGCCGACCCAACGTCCCCGATCCCCCCGCCCCGCGCCGCCCCGCCCTGCGCCGCCCCGCTCCGGCCAGCATGGTCGACCACTCGCGCGTCTACAGGAGTATCCTCGAATAGCTGACGTACCTCGTCGGTTCGCGGGCCGGACAGGTAGAGCCGGATGAACCCCGGTGCCACCGGGGGAGTGCCGATGATCCCGCCGTCCACGCAGCCGGCCCCGCCGCCCGCCACGATGGCGGCCACCTCGCGCACGGTGGCGGGCGAGATCGCGTTGGCGTCCAGGTACAGCCCGCCGAACCCGGTTCCGGCTACCTCCCGCGCTATGTCGAGCGCCGCGTGTGGCGGGCATACCGAGACAATGACGTCGGAGCGAGAGGCGATCTCGGTCACGGTACCTGCGTCGACCAGGCCCGCCGCTGCGGCACGAGCCGCGGTGGCGGACCCGCGGCCTGCGGAGGCCCAGAGCACGACGTGCCCACGGTCATGTAGGCAGCGTCCCACCGCCGCACCCATTTCACCGGGATGAAGCAGTCCGATCGTCCGCTCGCTCACACGGATGAGCGTAGTCCTGCGGGCTGGCGGCCCGTCAGCAGATTCCCGCCTGGGGCGGCCGTAGCAGCAGCCTCACCGGCAGGTCCCGAGGATTGCCGTACCAGTCGAACGAGAGGTTACTGCCATCGCCCCCCATGACAGGACGTTCGCCTCTCCCTGAATCCGCTAGCAACGGTAGAGTCCGGGGTGAAAACATGATGACGCGCGCTGCGAGGAGCACCGAAGTGCCGAAGCTCGTTTATGACTTTACCGAAGGTAACAAGGATCTGAAGGACCTGCTGGGCGGTAAGGGTGCCAACCTGGCCGAGATGACCAATCTCGGCCTCCCGGTACCGCCCGGATTCATTATTACCACCGAGGCGTGTCGTTACTACCTGGAACAGGGCACCACCCCGGAAGGCCTCGACAAGGAAATCGCGGATCACCTGGACCAGCTGGAGACGGCGATAGGCCGCAAGCTCGGTGATCCGGCCGACCCGCTGCTTGTCAGCGTCAGGTCCGGGGCGAAGTTCTCCATGCCGGGCATGATGGACACCGTCCTGAACATCGGCCTGTCCGACGAGTCGGTGCAGGGCCTGGCCAAGCAGGCCGGCAACGAGCGGTTCGCCTGGGACGCCTACCGCCGCCTGCTCCAGATGTTCGGCAAGACCGTGCTCGACGTCGATGGCGAGCACTTCGAGCATGCCATCGACGCCGCCAAGCAGGCCAAGGGCGTCAGCAATGACCTCGAGCTGGACGCGGCCGACCTGCAGAACCTGGTGGAGACGTTCAAGGGCATCGTCAAGGCGCAGGCCGGAAGGGAATTCCCGCAGGACCCCAGGGAGCAGCTGGACCTGGCCATCAAGGCCGTGTTCCACTCCTGGAACTCGCCCCGCGCCATCCTCTACCGCCGCCAGGAGCGCATCCCCACCGACCTAGGTACGGCCGTCAACGTGGTCGCGATGGTGTTCGGCAACCTGGGCATGGACTCGGGTACCGGGGTGGCGTTCACCCGGGACCCGGGCACAGGCGCTCAGGGTGTCTACGGCGACTACCTGCAGAACGCCCAGGGTGAAGACGTGGTGGCCGGCATCAGGAACACCGTCCCGCTGCAGGACCTGGAGAATATCAACAAAGCCGACTACGACCAGCTGATGCAGATCATGAACACGCTGGAGAACCACTACCGCGACCTGTGCGACATCGAGTTCACCGTCGAGCGCGGCAAACTGTGGATGCTGCAGACCCGGGTGGGCAAGCGCACCGCCGCCGCGGCGTTCCGCATCGCCATCCAGCTAGTCGACCAGGGCCTGATCGACATGGACGAGGCCCTCACCCGCGTGAGCGGGGCCGAGCTCGCCCGGCTGATGTTCCCCAGGTTCGACACGAGCGGCGAGGTGAAGAAGATCGCCACCGGCGTGAGCGCGTCGCCCGGCGCGGCGGTCGGCAAGGTCGTCTTCACCTCGGCCCGCGCCGTCGAGCTGGCCGCCAACGGCGAAAAAGTGATCCTGGTCCGCCGCGAGACCACCCCGGACGACCTGCACGGCATGATCGCCGCCCAGGGCATCNNTGACCAGCCGCGGCGGCAAGACCAGCCACGCGGCCGTGGTCGCGCGCGGCATGGGCAAGACCTGCGTCTGCGGCGCCGAGGAACTCGACATGGACAACAAGGCGAAGAAGTTCACCGCCCCTGGCGGCATCACGGTCAGCGAAGGCGACGTGATCTCCATCGACGGCACCAGCGGTGTCGTCTACCTCGGCGAGATCCCGGTGGTCTCCTCTGAAGTCGTGCGCTACTTCGAGGGCGAGCTGCAGCCCGACTCCGACCAGGCCGACGACCTGATCCGGGCGGTGCACCGGATCATGGTTCACGCGGACGCGAAGCGCCGCCTCGGCGTGCATGCCAACGCGGACACCGGCCCGGACTGCGTCCGGGCGCGCAGGTTCGGCGCCGGCGGCGTGGGCCTGGTCCGCACCGAGCACATGTTCCTCGGCGAGCGCCGCCAGCTGGTCGAGGACCTCATCCTCGCCGACACCCAAGAGCAGCGCCAGCATGCGCTCGACGCCCTGGAGCCGCTGCAGCGCGGCGACTTCGTGGAGATCCTGGACGCGATGGACGGCCTGCCGGTGACGATCCGGCTGATCGACCCGCCGCTGCACGAGTTCCTCCCCGATCTGACCGAGCTGTCGATCAAGGTCGCCCTGGCCGGCGACAATGCCACCGAAAAGGACAAGAAACTGCTCGGCGCGGTGCGCAGGCTGCACGAGCAGAATCCGATGCTCGGCCTGCGCGGCGTGCGGCTTGACCTGGTCATCCCCGGCCTGTTGAACATGCAGGTCCTCGCGATCGCGCACGCGGCCGCGCAGCTCAAGCAGGCGGGCAAGGACCCGCGCCCGGAGGTGATGATTCCGCTCGTCGCGGCCGTGCAGGAGATGGAGATCGCCCGCGAGCTGACGGAGAAGGCACTCAAGCAGGTCGAGGAGGAGACCGGCACCTACGTGCACACGCCGATCGGCACGATGATCGAGGTGCCGAGGGCGGCGCTGACCGCGGGCCCGATCGCCTCCAGCGCCGAGTTCTTCTCCTTCGGTACCAACGACCTGACCCAGATGACCTGGGGCTTCTCTCGCGACGACGTGGAGGCGGCGTTCTTCAGCCGGTACATGGAGCTGGGCATCTTCGGCGTGTCGCCGTTCGAGACGATCGACCGCGAGGGGGTCGGCCGCCTGGTCGACATCGCGGTCAGGGAAGGCCGCGCCTCCCGGCCGGACCTCCACGTCGGTGTCTGCGGCGAGCACGGCGGCGACCCGGAGTCGGTGCACTTCTTCCACGACGTGGGTCTGGACTACGTGTCCTGCTCGCCGTTCCGCGTGCCGGTCGCCCGCCTGGAGGCCGGCCGCGCCGCGCTGGAATCGGGCGGTTCCGACAGCAGGTGAAGCAGGGGTACGACGACGGCGTTTACGATGGCTGGGCCACGGCCCGCTGGGTGGCAGAGCCGCCCAAGCGGGCCGGGCGCAGCGACTTCGAGCGGGACCGGGCCCGGGTACTGCACTGCGCCGGGCTGCGCCGGCTGTCGGCCAAGACCCAGGTGGTCGCGGCCGGCAGCGCGGACTTCCCCCGGACCCGCCTGACCCACTCCCTGGAGTGCGCGCAGATCGGCCGCGAGCTCGGCCGGGAGATCGGCTGCGATCCTGACCTCGTGGACGCTGCCTGCCTGGCTCACGACATCGGCCACAGCCCGTTCGGCCACAACGGCGAGTTTGCCCTCAACGAGCTGGCCGCCTCATGCGGCGGGTTCGAAGGCAACGCGCAGTCCCTGCGCCTGCTGACCAGGCTCGAGCCCAAGGTCGAAGGGGCCGGGCTGAACCTCACCCGGGCCACCCTCGACGCGACCCTGAAGTACCCCTGGTTCCGCCAGGCCCCCGGCACCAAGTTCGGCGTCTACGCCGAGGACGCCGAGGTCTTCGCCTGGATCAGGTCCGGCGCGCCGGACCGGCAGCGATGCCTGGAAGCGCAGGTCATGGACTGGGCCGACGACGTGGCCTACTCGGTCCACGACATGGAAGACGGCTTCCACGCCGGCCTCATTACCTTCAAAAACCTCAAATCTCAGGCGGAACGGGCCCTGGTATCAGCCACCACCGCCAGCACGTACTGCGACGATGACGTGCCGGTGGATGAACTGACCGAGATCCTGGACGCGCTGCTCGCCCTGGACGTCTGGCCGGCATACTACGACGGCGGCCCTGGCACCGTGGCCGCGCTGAAGAACCTCACCAGCGAGCTGATCGGACGCTTCTGTCTAGCCGCCCAGCAAGCCACCCTCGCCGCCGCCGGAGAACCGGCCACCCGCCCCCCGCTTACCCGGCCTCTGCTGNNCTGGAGTGCGCGCTGCTGAAGGGGATCACCGCGCATTACGTGATGACCCGCCCGGGTGTGCTCGCGGCCCAGGCCAGGGAGCGGGAACTGCTAACCGAGCTGGCCTACCCGGTCGAGCGTGGAGCTCCGGGGACGCTCGACCCGCTGCTCCGGCCGGCCTGGGACGCGGCCGGGACCGACGCCGCCCGCCGCCGGGTCGTCGTCGACCAGGTCGCCTCGCTCACCGATACTTCCGCGATCGCCTGGCATCACCGCCTCTGCGCCCCCGGCACGTCGTAGCCTTAGCTCATGCCATCATTTGTCATCGTCGGCGCCAGCCTGGCCGGAGCCAAGGCCGCCGAGACACTGCGGGACGAGGGGTTCGACGGCGAGATCGTGCTCCTGGGTGCGGAGCCGGAGCGCCCCTATGAGCGCCCGCCGCTGTCCAAGGGATACCTTCTCGGCAACGACGACCGCGACTCGGCGTACGTCCACCCGGCCGACTGGTACGCCGAGCACCAGGTGGACCTGCGCCAGGGCGTTACCGTCACCGCGATCGACCGGGCCGCGGCTACGGTCACCACCTCAGGTCCGGACGGCCCGCAGACGGTGCCGTACGACAAGCTGCTGCTGACCACCGGTGCCTCGCCGCGCCGCCTCGACTTTCCCGGCTCCGAATCCGACGAGGTGCTGTACCTGCGCACGCTGGCGGACTCCGACCGGCTGCGCGCCGCCTTCCGTCCCGGCACCCGGGTCGTGGTCGCCGGGGCCGGCTGGATCGGCTTGGAGACCACCGCCGCGGCCCGCACGGCTGGCTGCGAGGTCACCGTGCTCGAGCCGGAGCCGACCCCGCTGCACGCCCAGGTCGGTCCCGAGCTGGGCGCGGTCTTCGCCAGCCTGCATCGCGCGCACGGCGTGGAGTTCCGCTTCGGCGAGCACGCGGTCGAGTTCCGGCCCGGTCCCGGCGGTCGCGACGGCATCGTCATCACGTCGGCGGGCGCGGAGCTAGCGGCCGACGTGATGGTCATCGGCATTGGCGCGGCCCCGAACGAAGACCTCGCCGCTCGCGCTGGCCTCGATGTTTCCGGCGGGGTCGTGACCGACGAGGCGCTGCGCACCTCAGATCCGAACATCTTCGCCGCCGGGGACGTAGCCAGGTCGTTCAACCCGGTGCTAGGCCAGCGCATTCGCGTCGAGCACTGGGCCAACGCCCTGAACGGCGGTCCGGCCGCGGCCAAGTCCATGCTCGGCCAGCCCGTCGTGTACGACCCCGTGCCTTATTTCTTTAGTGACCAGTACGAACTCGGCATGGAATGCGCGGGCCTGCCCGAACTAGGCAGCTACGACCGGGTCGCCTATCGCGGTGACCCGAAGACCGGAGAGTTCATCGCGTTCTGGCTCTCCGGCGGGGCGGTCATCGCCGGCATGAACGTCAACGTCTGGGACGTCACCGATGACATCCAGGCCCTCATCCGCTCCCACGGCAAGGTCGACGTAGGCCGCCTGACCGACCGAGACATCCCCCTCTCCGACATCTAAAACCCGTCGGACGCCAACCCTTGGCTGGACGCAGCACGCCGTACACATCCATCCACCCTTCAGCGCCCTCGTCGACGGTCCCACTAGTCCCATTAACTCCGTCGCCATCGCCTTTCTCTCTCTTGGGGGCCAAAGCGCTCATTTCCGGGGAGGATTTGGGCCTGCGGGAGTTTTTTGTGCACCTGGGTGCACCTAAGTCTCCCCGAAGCCCAAATCCTCCCCAATGACTGGGCCTCTCCGGAATGTCGGCTGGTGCCGTCACAATGTGCGGCATGAACAGTGAGCTTCCTTCTACTCTGCGCAACCTGGCTAGGTATCAGTCCGGCGTCGTCTCTCGCTCGCAGGCCCTCCGGACCGGGCTTTCTGCAGACATGATCAAGTTCAGGCTCAGGAGTGGCCGGTGGGAGTCCATCCATCGAGGGGCGGGCGCCGCCATCAGCTACGAGACTGCGGCTGAACTGCATGGGCTCATCGACAAGGGGAAGGTGATTGGTCCGGTCCACGTGACGGTGCCCCACGAACGCCGGGTCACCGCGGTCGAAGGGGTAAGCCTTCACCGTTCCGACCGTTCCCTGGAGGCTATGCAGGGGCACGCTTATCCGCCGCGGACCAGGATCGAAGAGACCGTGCTCGATCTCACGCAGACCGCGAAGACCTTCGATGACATTTGCGGCTGGGTGACCCGCGCGTTCGCCAGGGACCTGACCGACGGGACCAGGCTGCGCGAGGCCATGAAGGCGCGCAAAAAGCTGCGCTGGCGTGCGGACCTGCACGAACTTATTGTGGCTGCGGATGGCGGCGATCACTCGGTACTGGAGTTCCGCTATCACCGCGACGTGGAGCGGGCGCATGGATTGCCAGAGCCACGCCGGCAGGTGCCGTTCACCGGGCCGGGCGCCCGCCGGGGGCGCCGGGACCGGGTTTACGGCGACTACCCGTGGTGGTCGAGCTAGACGGGCGGCTGGCTCATCAGGCCGAGGATCAGTGGCGGGACAAGAAGCGGGACAATGCCGCGGCCGTGGGTGGACAGCAGACCCTCAGGTACGGCTGGGCCCACGTCAAGTGGGAAGCCTGCGCAACGGCTGGCGAGGTGGCCAAGGTGCTCCGCCGGCACGGCTGGGAAGACCGGCCCAGGCCCTGCTCGCCCAGCTGTCCCGTCCGGCAGGAGTTTCAGCCCTGATCCGCGACAACAATGACCACCAGCATCAGCCGGTGACCGCCGCGACCACCAGCGCGGGGTCGGTGAGGTCGGGCAGCACCGCATGGGCGCCGGCCTCCGCCAGCTCCCCGGTGGAGTAGCCGCCGGTCGCGACACCCACCACCCGGGCGCCGGTGGCCAGCGCGGCCTCCACGTCGAGCGGCGTGTCGCCGATGAGGATGGTCGCCGAGCCGGCAAAATCCGCTCCGTAGAGCCGCCTGGCCGCGAGCCTGGCCACGGAAACCAGTTCCGCCCGCACCTCGTGCGCGTCGCCGTACGCGCCGGCGCCCAGGTCGAGATGGTCACCTAGGTCAGCCGCAGCCAGCTTCAGCACCGCCAGCGGCCGCATGTTGCCGGTGAGAACAGACTGGTGAATCTGCCGGTGCGGAGTGGACGCCATGGCGAGGGCCGCGATAGCCGCGGACGCGCCGGCCAGTGGGTGCACCCGCGCGTTCATGGTGCCGTCGACCGCGGCCACCTGGCGGGCCAGCGCGGCGAGGAAACGGTCCACCTGAGCCCGGGGCTCGGGTATCCCGGCGAGCGCGAGCGTGTCCGCGATGATGGCCCGGTCGGTCCGCCCGGCCTTGGGCG
>PMST01000426.1 GCA_003168295.1 Actinomycetota bacterium | reverse complement strand
GGACATCCTGGCCTGGCTGAAGTCCCGGTGGCGGGAGGAGAACTTCCTCGAGTACGCCAGCGAGAACTACGGCATCGACAAGATCTGCGACTACATCGCCAGCATCAGCGCGAACACCAAGGTCATCGATAACCCGCCCGCAAGAAGGCGAATGCCGCGGTCCGCGAGGCCGAGAAGGCGCTGGCCGACGCCGAGCGAGGCCTGGCTGCGCTGCGCCGTAAGTACGAGGGCAGGCACCGGCTCGGGATGCCAGAGATGAAACGCCGCTTCTGCGGCCCGGGCTGGCGGTTCGCCCAGGGGAAGGTCGTGTTCACCGGCGCCTCCAGCGTCACCGTGACGCGCTACCGCTATCGCGGCAGCAACATCCCGACCCCCTGGACCCCGAAACCGGAAGCCGCCGCCAGCGGCGGCTGACCCGGCAGGAAAGACACNNCCCGCAGGCCTACCTCACCCTCAGCTACGAGCGGCCCGTCCCTGTCCTGTCCGTCACCGGCAGCCCGCCAGAACACCAGCCCCAGGCCACAAGAAGCAACCAAGCCATGTCAGCTGCCCACCACCAAGATCAATACCGCCAAGCCCTTGACAGACATAGGAGCATCACGGGGATACCCCCAATCCACCATGAAGCCCGGATCAACCACGATAACCCGTGCCCATAAGCCGACAAAGGGGTCAGAAAGGCCGGCCTGCGAGCGCGGCGAGGGCACCGCAGCCCGGGAGACGCACCGAGCCCAGGCATATGGGGCGGTGGCACCCGCACCCGGGCAGGACGTGCGATCCGCGAGAAATGGCAGCTCACCCGGAAGAGCGTTTAGGGTCCGACAACCATACAAACCGGGCGAGGTCAGGGCCTGACTCTGAGGCCGTCGAGCATGATGGACAGCAGCGCGTCGGCCCGGTCCGGCGCCCGCTCCGTGCTCACCGCCACCCCGTGTACCAGCCGCATCACGTCCGTAGCGCTCACGTCCGAACGGATGACGCCGGCCTGCTGCCCGTTCCTCAGCAGCCGCTCGGTGGTTTCGCGCATCGCCACCCAGCACGACGAGATGAGCTCGGATTCGATCCCGACCGCCTCGATGAGCGCATGGGAGAGCCCGCGCTTGGTCACCAGGTAGGCGTTCAGCCGGCGCATCCAGGCGGTAAAGGCCTGCTCGGGAGCCGCGGTCTCAAGCAGCGCGTCCCCTTCGCCGCAGACGCTGACCACCTGGTTGCGGAAGACGGCCGCCTGCAGGTCAAGCCGGTTGGGGAAATGCCGGTAGAGGGTGCCGATGCCGACTCCGGCGCGCCGGGCGATGTCTTCGAGCGGTGCGTCGGCTCCCTTATCCGCGAACGCCTGCGTGGCGGCGGTGATCAGCCGGGCACGGTTGTGCCGCGCGTCGGCACGCTGTTGCTCCGCGGGTCGCTGTTCCGCGGGCCGCTGCGGTACCTGGTCAGGTGTTCTGGTCATCGCTTCGAGACTAATACGGGTTCGGAGGATTAATAGGGTTGCGAAGCGGAGGGTGCCTCCGTATAGTAACCGGAGTGGCCCTCCGCTTCATTCCTGATCGTACCGCCCGGTCAGCGACCGGAGGCCGTACCGATCAACCACAGCGATGTTCCGTGGCTGTCCTCAGGTCAGCATCAATGGTCCCGTCGTCGTGGTCGAGCCGAGATCGCCCGACAATCATGGAGGCATCTTGTCTTCTTCGCCTGCTCCGCACGGGGCTGAAGGTGCCAACCAGGGCCGACACGGGATCGCCCTGGCCATCATGCTCAGCGCCCAGCTGATGATCATCCTCGACATGACCGTGGTGAATATCGCCCTGCCGCACATCCAGTCCGGCCTGCACTTCTCCGCCACGAGCCTGTCCTGGGTGCTGAACGGCTACACGCTGACGTCCGGCGGCCTGCTGCTTCTCGGGGGCCGGGCCGGCGACATCTTGGGCCGACGGCGGATGTTCCTCGCCGGCATCGGCTTGTTCACCCTCGCCTCGCTGGCGGGCGGCCTGTCGACGACGGCGGGCATGCTTCTGGCGGCCCGGGCGCTGCAGGGAGTGGGCGGCGCGCTCGCCTCCCCTGCGGTGCTCGCGCTGATCGTCACCAGTTTTCCCGAGGGCCGGGAGCGCACTCGTGCCCTCGGCATCTACATGGGGGTGATCACCGGCGGCTCCTCGCTGGGCCTGGTGCTCGGCGGGGTGATCACCGAATGGCTGTCCTGGCGGTGGGTCCTGTTCATCAACGTGCCGATCGGCGTCGCGGTACTGGCCGTCACCCCGCGGTTTGTCGGGGAGGCCCCGCGGCTGCCAGGCCGCTTCGACCTGGCCGGTGCCCTCACCGCTACGGCGGGCGTGACCGCCCTGGTGTACGGGTTCATCCGGGCCGCGTCCAGCGGGTGGGGTGATCACGTTGCGCTGGCCGCGTTCGGCGCCGCCGCGGTGCTGCTGGTGCTGTTCGTGGTCAACGAGCGCAGGGCCCGCCAGCCGATTACCCCGCTGCGCCTGTTCACCGACGTCAGCCGGGCCGGATCGTTCCTGGCCAGGCTGCTGCTCATCGCGGGCCTGTTCGGAGTGTTTTTCTTCCTCACCCAGTTCCTGCAGAAGGTCATGGGCTTCAGCCCGCTCCGCGCGGGCGTGGCGTTCCTGCCGATGACCATCGCTCTGTTCGCGGTGTCGCGGCTGGCGCCGAGGCTGATGCCGCGGGTGGGGACCAAGCCGCTGATGATCGCCGGGATGCTGCCCGCCATCGCCTCGATGGCCTGGCTGTGGCGCGTCACGCCCGCCACCGGCTACTGGTCAGGCATCTTCGGCCCGATGCTGCTGATCGGCCTCGGGATGGGGCTGGTGTTCGTGCCGCTGACGACCACTTCGCTGGCCGGCGTCCCGGCCGCGGACTCCGGGGCCGCCTCGGGCCTGGTGAACATGCTGCAACTGGTCGGCGGCGCCCTGGGCCTCGGTGTCCTGGTCGCGGTGTACGGCACCGCGAGCAGGCACGCGGCCAGTCATCCGCTCGCCGGGCTTGCCCCGCTGGCCGCCTCGCAGCATGTGCTCACGCACGGGATGGCGGCCGCGTTCGGCTTCGCCGCGATCCTCGACGTGTGCAGCCTGCTGGTGATCGTCACGCTCATCAGGACACCGAAGCCCAGGCGTGCTTTGGTGCCCGTCCAGAGAACACAGGAGAAGGCCATCACGTCCTGAGGCGGGGTCCTCGCGGCTCCCGTCACGACGGCTACGGCACCGGGGAGGCCGCGGTGGCGAGCATGGATTCGGTGAATACGGGGACCCGTGTTTCGGAGGCGTCCACGGCCCTGGCCGTTCGGGCCTCGGCCCTCATCAGCGGCCGCAAACCCGCCGCCGCGATGACCGGGAACCCCAGCCCGACGACCAGCAGGGCGTCGGTAAGGCCGACCTCGCGGATGAGAGCGGCGACCGCGAAGCTCGCCGCCAGGGCGGCGGCCCTAGCCGCGGTCTCCAGGATTCGGATGACCCGGCTGAGCAGGTCGCGGGGCAGGTCACGCTGCAAGGTGGTCAGCGCGAGGACATCGACGACCACCATCCCGCCGCCCGAAATGACCTGCAGGACGAAGCCGATCACCGGTGACGTGATCAAAGCCGTGGCGGCGAACGGAAGCGCCAGCGACAGCACTCCGCCTTCGATGATCACCGACAGCCGGGGTGAGGCACTGAGCCTGCTGACCGCGGCGGCCCCGAGCACGCCGCCGATCGCGGCCGCGGTCAGCAGATAGCTGTATCCGTCCGCGCCGGTCCCGAACCGCTCGCTCATCGGGACGTAGAGCACGGTGCTCGCGCCGTAGATAGCGGTGCCAAGCGCGGCGAACGCCACCAACATGCGTGCCTGCGGGTTACGCCGCAGCGCGGTAATGCCCGCCGTGACCTGCGTGGTCAGCCGTTCTCCGCCGTCTCCGGCCGTACCGGTGCTGCGCACTCGGAGCCGGGAGATGAGGACGGCGGCGGCGGCGAAGGTCGCGAGGTTCAACAGGATTCCCCACACCGGGCGTCCCGCCAGCAGGAGCAGCCCGCCGATGGGGGTCCGATGATGACGACGAGGTTCTCCAGCATCCCGAACAGGGCGTTGGCCGCCGCGAGGTCGCCCTCGGCGACCGTCTCGGGGATGAGCGCCCCGGAGGCCGGTAGGTACACGGTGCCAACAGCGGCGGTTGCGGCGGCCAGGACCAGGATCAGCATGACGGGGCCGTCCACCGCCATCACGATCGCGATCGCCGCCATCGCCGCGAGGGCGAGCAAGGCCGACACCAGCAGCGTCCGGGTGCGTTCGAAGCGGTCGGCCAGCACCCCGGCGTAGCCGCAGAACAGGATCCGGGGAATCCACCCCGCTGCCGTCGTCGCGGCGATCCAGGTGGTCGATCCGGTGCGGTCATAGATGTAGACGATGAGGACCACGTTGTAGGCCCAGCTGCCGATCTGATCGATCAGGAACGCCGTGAGCATCACCCGGAAATCGCGATGCCGCAGCGCGTCCCGGTAGCGGCCTGCTGATGGCTTGGTCATGGCTGAGGCACCCTCTCCCGCTGGCGGCGCGGTGTCTTAACGACCGTCTTAGCTTCACCTGCGGGTTACATCGGGCGATCGCCCTATAGGGAGGTGGCAGGGCACGATAAGAGCAGAGCCGTGGGGGTGACATTCTTTTGAGCTGGGTGGCCGCATCGGACCGCATGCCTTCGGTTAGGTCGCGGCTGTTCGGGCGCGAGGACGAGATTGCTGATGCCCGGCATCTGCTCGAGGACGGCGCCCGGCTGGTGACGATCACCGGCGCCGGCGGAATCGGCAAGACCAGGATTGCCGTGGAGGTCTGCCGCAAGATCTCGGGCAAGGTGAGCTACCTCGAGCTGTCGGGAACCGACGAGGCCAGCCTGCCCGGTGCGCTCGTCCGAGCCCTCGTGCCGGAGCCAGACGCCGGACGAGACCCGGTGCGCTCGATCGCCGCCGCCTTGATCGGTGAGCCGCGTGTTGTCGTCCTGGATACCTTCGAGCGCCTGCTGGCGTCGGTGAATCTGCTGGACGAGCTGCTTGAGGCATGTCCTGATCTGCAGCTGCTGGTCACCAGCCGGTCCCGGCTGCGGCTGAAGGGAGAGAACGTCGTGCCGGTCGGGGCGCTGCCGGCCGGCCCGGACGGGCCCGCGGTGGCGATGTTTTACGAGCACGCTCGCGCGGTCGGCGGCCTGCGGGCGGCTGGCCCGGATGACGAGCGGGTCGCGGTGGTCGCCCTGTGCGAGCTACTCGACGGATCCCCCATGGCGATCGAGCTAGCGGCCGCCCGGACCACCATGTTCACCCCCGCGGCTCTGGTCGCGGCCCTGCAGTCCGGCGAGCAGAGCCGGCTGCGGATGCTCACCGGCGGCAGTGCATCCGGACGGCATCGCGACACGCGCTCCGCCATCGGGTGGAGTTACCTGCTGCTCGACGTGCCGGCCCAGCAACTGCTGCGCCAGCTCGCCGTCTTCCCGGGATCCTTCGACCTGGATGCGGCGGCGAGCACTGGCGGCGCACCGGCGGGCGGCGATGCGGGATCCGACGTCCCGAACGTCCTTGATGACCTAGCGGACCTGGTCGACTGGCACCTCGTCGAGCCCGTGGACGGGCCGGCCGACGCCCCGCGCTTCAGGCTGCTCGACGTGCTGCAAGAGTTCGTCGTCGAGCAACTCCGTTCCCGCGGTGAAATGCCGGCCGCCCAGGACCGTCTGCTGCACTGGGCGCTGGACTTTGCCGAGCGCGCCATCGACGGCACCGACTCCCCGGCCGAACGCCGCTGGCTCGAGCGCACCGACCGCGAACTGCCCAATCTCCGGGCCGCACTGAACCTGCTGCAGGAGCGGGCGGACGCCCGGCGCGGAGCGAGGCTCGCCGAGGCCCTCGGGCCGTTCTGGGCGCATCGGGGGCCGATGAGCGAGGGCCGTGCCTGGTTCTCGGCCTTCCTCGATCTCGATCGGCGTGACCCGAAGCTCAGCGCGCGCGGCCGGGCCGCGGCCACCGCCTGGTCGGTCCGCCTGGCCATCGACGAGGGCACGCTCGACCTCGAGCGGCTCGCGGCCGCCCGCAGCGTCCTCGCCGGGGACCCTGATGCCGCCATCGACTGGCTGCGGGCGACCGAGCATCTCGCCTACGGCCTGGCCTTGCGCGGAGAGCTGGATGCGGCGGATGAGCTGACCGCAGCCGGAATCGAGCGGGCCCCGCTCGCGGACCTGCCCTACTGGCGCTGCGTGTTCTTGCAGCGCCGCGCCCTTTCCGCGCACAGGCACTCCAGATCCGAGCTCGCCGTCTGGTACGCCCAGGAGACCATCCTGGCCGCTCGCGTCATCGGATACGACCGGATCATCGCGTGCGCCGAGCAGATCATCGCGCACGAACAGGCCGCCGAGCTCGGGCCGGAAGGGACCAGGCTGGCCCTGCTGGCCAACCTGCGCGCCCATGAAGCGGCCGGAGACCTGCGGGGTGTGGTGGAGCACGATGGCGAGCCTCGGGGCCGCCACGCTGGACACCGACGTCGCGGCGGCCGCACGCTGGCTCGCCGACGGCATCGACGAGGGAGTCCGGGTCGGCTACTGGCACGGCGAGGCGTACTGCGCGGGCGCGACGATCGTCCTGCTCATCAAGACGCGCCGGCTGCTCGATGCCGCCCGGCTCGATGGCGCGATTCAGCCGTATCTGCCCACGCTGCGAGCCAGCCTGCCGCCCGCCCACTACGCCGGATACCGGGCCGCGATCGAGTCCGCGCGGTCCCGGCTGGACCCCGCGGCCTTCGACCAGGCGGCCAGCGAACTGACCGGCGGCTGGCCCGTCGTGCGGGATCACGCTGCCTCGATCGTCCGCGGCCTGGCTACCGGGAGCGAGCCCGCCGAGCCGAGGACCAGGCGCCGCGGGCCGCGGTCAAATCCCGAGCTGACCGGCCGTGAGCTTGAGGTGCTGGCCGCGATCGCCAGCGGCCAGACGAACCCGCAGATCGCCGCCGCTCTGTACCTGAGCCCGAAGACGGTCATGCACCACAGCACGAACGTGTACCGCAAGCTGGGCGTGCGCGGCCGAGCCGAAGCGGTGGCCCTTGCCTACCGCACCGGCCTGCTCAAGGAAGCCGACGGCTAACCGCTCGAAGCTTCCGGGCCGACCCGGAATCGCCCTGGCCATCAAGCTCAGTGCCCAGCTCATGATCGTCCTCCAAAGCCGATGCCTTCTGAGCCTCGCAGGCATGCGGCAGCTCCCTCGGCTTCACGGGCGAGAGGCTATCGTCGCTCGGTCGTCTTGCTCGGCTAGCACCTCGTCTAGCTTGCGGCGTAGGTCAGCCTGTATCGGCGCATCGGGCGCTATGCCTTTGATGGCGCGTTCTAGCTGGCGGCGGTAGTCGCGCAACTCGAAGGTCGTCAGTGCTGACAGCGGGTGCTTCGGCTCGTCTGGCATCGGTGATAATCCTTCGGACGTCTGGCGGGGTGACCCGGGTAAGGCGACGCTGAAGACCCGGTCCGGCGGAAGGCCGGGGACAGTAGTGCTGAAGGGAACGATCGCGGCGGTGCCCTTGTAGACCCGCATCGCGGCAGTGATCAGCGGGACTGGCGCCGCCACGATCGTGGCGCCGGTCAGCAAGGTGAGGTCAAGCAAGGAGGTGTATGCGTGCCCGTCGCCGCAGGGCGGTCCCGCGACCACCACGTCCAGGTGGCAGAGCCCGGCCCGGCCGTCCAGCGAGGTCAGGAGGCTCGCGGCGCCTTCCGGCCGACTCGCGGCGCCTTCCGGCTGGCCGCCCGGATCGGCTCGGCCCGGATCGGCTCGGCCCGGATCGGCTCGGCCCGGATCGGCCCCGCCCGGATCGGCCCCGTGCTTGGCCGCCGCGAGCAGCGAACGGAACGGAGTCGTTCCGGCGGCCTCGCCGAACGCGAACACCTGCCGCACCCAAGACCGGTCCGCGGCCTCGGCCGCGAGCCCGGCCAGCGGGGCCGAGGTGATGAGCAGCCGCACACCGCCGGCGTTAAGCTGGGCGGCGACGTCCGCCATGCTGGCGTCGGGCGGGATAGCCAGGGCGGTCGCTCCGGTCGCGCGGATGGCGTTCACCGCTACCGCGAAGCTGGCCGCGTCCTGAACGAAGACCCCGGCCGTATCCCTGGCGGCAAGTCCGCGGCGGCTGAGTCCGTGTGCGGCCGCGCGGATGGTCCAGCCGAACCGCGGCCACGCGGTCACGGTGCCATCGACGGCGTCGATGACGGCGGCCTTGCCGCCCGACTGGCCGGCGAGCGCCAGAATGCGTTCGGTAATCGCGCGGTGTGACATGCCCGCGCTCAGGATGAGCGGGTCCGCCTCGATAGGTGTCCCCACGCTGACGCCGCGTTCCACCAGAACCTCCCCGTCCGCAGTGCGATGACAGGCGGGTCCTGGCGTTGCGCCGGGACCCGCCCGGCCGCTGCCACCGGCTCCGGCCGGTGCCCACCCCCCCTTGGGTACCCGCCGGGCGGGTCTTGCGGCCCGCTGCCGTGCGTTGGCGACAGTTGAACGCTATGCGGGGGAGACAGGGGAGCACATGCGCCGAACTATGTATTCCGGTGTGCATATTGACCGGCTGATGATCCCCGGCCACGTGTACATCCGCGCGGTAACGTTCAGTCCCGCGGCTCGTGGCGGGTGGCCCATGAGGCAACCTGTGTACGCGAGGTGAAGCCGAGCTTGGCGAGGATGTTCGCCACGTGACGGGCCGCGGTCGCCGGGCTGATCACCAGTTCGTCGGCGATCTCCCTGTTGGACAGGCCCTGGCAGATCAGGAGCACGATCTCGTGCTCGCGCGGGGTGAGCGGCGAGGGTGCCCGGCGGGCGGCGCCCGCGTCGTGACGCGGTCCGCCCACGGCGTCCGGCCGTGCCTGATCGGCCCATCCCGTCGCCGCCGGCACCTGGGCGCCCCTAGATGCTGGCACGGACAGTGGTCGCTGTGACCCCAGCGCGTAACGGATGGCGTCTTCCACCGTCATCTCGCGCCCTTCGGCGAACAGGGCGGCGGCCTTCGCTGCGCTGAGGCGCTCCCGGGTGAATTCAAGTACCCGTTCGGTTTTCGGTCCTACACCGGCCGGGAGGCCGAGAGAATCACGCAGCTGACAGGCTGCGCCTGCCAGCTGCGCCGCCTGTTCGGGCTGCTGCCTCGCCACCGCCAGAGCCGCGAACGCTTCAAGTCCGCGGGCGATGCCGAGACGCTGCCCGCACATCTGGTTCAGCCGCAAGCCTTCGGCCAGGCTCTCGTCGGCCAGGGCAAGCTCGCCGCCGACGATCGCGATCCACCCGATCCCGGCCTGGCACCGGGCTATCTCGGGCCAGGCGTCGAGCTCACGGAAGATCTCCATCGCGTCCTCGAAGTACCGCATCGCCATCGTGTCGTCGCCTCGCGCTCGCGCGAGCGTCCCCATGCCGTACTCCACCGTGGCGAGACCCCAGTGGTTGTTGTCGCTCAGCACCTCAAGCGCCGCCTCGTAGGCCCGCTGAGCCGACTTCAGCTTGCCCTGCCGGACCGCGATGGCGGCCCTGGCCGCGAGCCCGATCCCGGTTTCCCAGTCGTTGCCCGACACCTCGGCGGCGGCGATGGCCTCGTCGACGTAGGCGGCGGCGTCGCCGGGCCGCCCGGCCCGCGCCGCGGCCTGGCCCAGCACCCGCAGCGCGACCGGGACCGTGAAGTCGTCGTCGTGGGCCCGGCTCAGCGCCAGGCTGTCCTGGGCGCTGCGCACCAGCGTGTCGTAGTCCTGCAGGTCGAAGGCGATCTCCGCGCGGCAGGCGAGCGCGCGTCCGCGTACTCGCGGGGAAACCTCGCTGTCCTGCGTGAGGAACCGGTCGAACCAGATGGCCGCCTCACGTACGTCGCCGTGCGGTACCCACATGTTGCGCAGCCCCGTGCACAGTCGCAGTCCCTCCTCCGCGTGAGCGTGAGCGTGGGAAGTGGCCAGGGCGATGCGGAAGTTACCGTATTCGGCGATACCGCGGCGGAAGGTGGCCCGGCGCACTGGCCAGGGCGGTTCGCCGCGGTTGAACATCCCGCGGGTCGTGTCTTCTACCAGCGCGAGGATGCAGTCGCGGTGCCGCAGCGCCAGCTGCGACTGTTCGCCCGCGGCGGCAAGCCGCTCGGCGGCGTATTCCCGGATCGTGTCGAGCAGCCGGTACCTGGCGTCGCCGGCCGCTTCGCCGTCCAGGACGACCAGCGACTTGTCAATGAGGGAGATGAGCAGGCCGAGCACCGCGTCGGCCGGGATGCCCCCGGCCGGGGACACCGCGTCGGAGCACACCTGCTCGGCCATGTCCAGGTTCCAGCCGGAAAAGACCGCCAGCCGGCGTAGCAGTACCTGTTCAGGCTCGTCGAGCAGCTCGTAGCTCCAGTCGACGGTGGCCCGCAGCGTCTGCTGGCGCAGTGGTGCGGTCCGGTCCCCCGAGTTGAGCAGCTGGAATCTGCCGCCCAGCCGGTCGGCGATCTGCTCGACCGACAGGGCCCGCACCCGGGCCGCGGCCAGCTCGATGCCGAGCGGTATGCCGTCGAGCGTGCGGCACAGCCTGGCCACTTGCGCCACGTTGTCCTCGGTCAGGGCGAAGCCGGCCCGGGCGCCCGCGGCCCGGGCCGCGAACAGCCGGACCGCCTCGTGGCCGCCGAGGTCGGTGCCGTTCGCCCTTTCTGGCGGCAGGTCAAGGGGCGGCACCCGCCAGACGGTCTCGCCCCGTACCCGCAGCGGCTCGCGGCTGGTGGCGACGATCCGCAGCCAGGGGCACCGGGCCAGCAGGAGCTGGACGAGGGTGGCGCAGTCGCCGACCTGATGCTCACAGGTATCGAGGATGAGGAGCATGCGCCGTGAGCGCAGCGCCTCGGCCAGCGTCTGCGCGAGCGGAACGCCCGGCTCCTCGCGCACCCCGATAGTGGCCGCGACATGCTGCGCGGTCTGGCCGCGCCAGTCGGCCAGCTCGACCAGCCAGGCCTCATCGAGATCACCGGGGGCCCCGGAACCCTCGCCGATCACGGTGCGGGCGAGCCGTATCGCCAGGCGTGTCTTGCCGATGCCGCCGGGGCCGCTCAGGGTCAGGGCACGTACGTCGCCCAGCAGCCGGGCCAGTTCGACGAGATCACGCTCACGGCCGATGAAGCTGTTCGGCTCCGCTGGCAGGTTGCCGCTAAGAAGAGCGGTGGCGGACTGCATTGGCCCTCTGGGGATCAGACGCTTGAAAGGGGAACAAGAATAAGTGTCTCACCGTACCCGTTCGCTTCAAGCGTAGGTGGTCAGTTGCCGGGCTCGACGACGACCGGGACGGCCTCGGTGTACCTCACCCGCCCGAAATACATCACCTTCACCAGAGCCCACCACTGTGACCCAGGACGTTCCGTCTCCGGCACGCTGACGGTGAACCGCAACGTCACGCTCTCTTGGGGAGCGGCGCCGAAGCCCCGCGTCCACGGTCCGAGCATCTGCCAGGTCCCGAACGGCGATACGAGCTGAGCCTCGCCGTGCAGCTCAGAGGCCAGCCTGTTGGTCACGCGCACCCGCAGCTCGCCGCGGGCGCCCGGGATCAGGCGCAGCTTGGGCGTCAGTACCTCCAGCTCAACCTCGGCCGCGGCCGCGGCGTAGTCGGTCTGCAGCAGCTCCAGGCTTTCCTCGGGCGGCAGGTGCGGATCGGGCCAGCGACGCTCGCCGACCGCCACCATGGCCGTGTCCTCGATGAGGTGGCCGAACTCGTCCTGGATCCGCGCGGCCACGAAATAGCGTCCCGCCGCGGTCCCGGGCGCCGCTCGCACGGTCAGCTCCCAGCCCGCGTACCCGCCCGGGGCAAGTTCGTAGTCCAGGCTCGCCGCGTGCGGGTCTTCCGCCGCCGCGACGGTAATCCCGCTGGGCACGATCAGCTCCACCGTCCCCGACGCGGGCTCCGCCCCGCAGCCCACTGTCAGCGTCAGCGTGGCTGCGTCGCCGGAATCGGCCAGGGCGACCCGGGTGGGGGACAGGTGCACCGCGACCGGGAGGTTGCCGGCCGGCGCCGGGCCCTTGCCGTGCAGCCAGTAGCGGGCGTAGACCGGCTGGACCGATTCGGCTAGCGAGGGCGGGTGGCCGTCGGCTGCGGCGGCCGAACTCGTCCGGACCACCAGAGTTACCGTGCCGAAGGCCGGAATGTCGACAGTAACGGTCCCGTCCTGCACCGGGAGGGGAGCGCCGTCTGACTCCTCGATCAGGTCGGTGAGCCACGCCGCCGAGATCCCGGCCCGCGGACCCCCGGTGGCCGCGAGCCGGAGCCGCGCGGTGGTAGCTCTCCCCTCGGTTTCCCGCAGGCGCACGGTGACCGCGGCCTCGCCGCCTGCCTCTCCGTGCGCTCCTGCCGCCGCCAGCACGCGGATCTTCCCGGCGGCGAGCGGATTGCCGCGCGGCTTCACCGTGCTGACCATGACGTTGGCCGGCTCCGCCGACACCACGCCGCCGCCCCTGGCCGGGCGGGATCCAGCGGACCCGGCGTCTTCGGCGGGGCCGGTCTCGGCGGGCCCGGACCTGGTCACGGCGGTGATCAGGTCGTGGTTGTAATCCTCGGCGGCGGTGTTGAAGCCCGCTGTCCGCCAGTCGCCCTGGCCCGAGGCCAGCGCGTACTCGAACGTGTGGCTCCAGTGCTGCCAGGCAAAGCTGCTGCCGTCTGGCGCCTTCCTGGGATCCCCGTCGATCCATATCCCGGACGGCCACGCGCTGCAGGAGCGCATCAGTGACACGTGCAGCGTGCCGTCGGGGGTGACCACGCAGCTGGGGGTGCCCCGGTTCAGTACCGCGACCGCCCGGTCGGCCAGCGGCACCGGCGCCGGCCGCTGGCTGCCACCCAGATCGGCGTCGACCCCGAGACCACCTAGATCGGCGTCCACCAGGGCGTCGGCCAGGTCCTGAGCCAGGGCCGTGATCGCCGCCGCCAGCTCACCGGGCCCAGTGCCCGCCACGATCAGTACCGGCAGGTCGCCGGGCCCGCGCACGTCCGCGTCCGGCCCGAAGGCATCCTGGCGGCTGCGCGCGGCCGGGACCCACAGCCGCGCGGTCCCCGCACCGCCGGCCAGCCCGGCCTGCAGGGCCTTGGCGTAGCCGGGTCCCGCGGCGGCCAGCACCTCGGCGGTGAACCCGTTCACTTCCGGGCCGCCGAGCGTGATCCTGACGTCAGGCAGGTTGGAGTCCGCGTCGATCGCGCCGTACCTGGATCCTCCGGCCTGGCTGCAGGTCGCGGTCACCCCCACCCCGGCCAGCGCGATCATCAAGTCCCTGATCACGCTCCGGAGTCCGTTCTGACTATCCGGGCAGACCACCTCGGCAACCCCGATCGCCTGCGTCACCCCGTTACGGTCTCCCGTGCGGACCCGCGCGGCCGAACCGAGGCCGAACCATTGATGGGCCGGGCTGTCCAGGGTGAACCAGTGCTCGGCCGTGTCCACGTCCGCGAGGCCGAACGACCGGCCGATGACCGCCGTCGCCGTCTGGTACAGCGGCAGGCCGCCGGGCACGTCGGCGGGGAACCGCACCCGGAGCAGCCGGTCGCGCCCGCGGTAGCCGTCGACGTGGGTGCGGAACTCGACGCGCTCGGCGTCGTCCCACAGCAGCGTCTCCTGGGTGACGTCGAGCCCCTCGAACGTGAACGATGCCACCAGCCGCGAGCCCGCCGGGCACCGTTGCGCCGTCACCCGGGCCGGGACCGACGCCGACCCCGTCCCCGGCCCCTTGGGCGACAGGTGCCACGGCCCCTCCCCGTGCCGGGGGTGCAGCGCGTACTCGTCCTGGATCACCAGCTCGTTACCGGGCCCGGCCAGCACGCTGGCGCCGGTGCGCTTGTCGGTGACGGTCACCGTCCCGCCCCGGGCCGGGTCGGCGGTGACCAGGTACGCGTCGTTCTCGATGGCGTGGGGATCGGCCGCGGTAAAGGCCTGCCACCCGGAGGCCGATCCCTCCTGCCCGGCGGGCACCGCCTGATAGGTCGCGGACCCGAGAGCGGGCACGTCGCGGGCCGCGAACGTGAGCGTCACCTCCGCGAGCGACCCGTCGTCGCGCCGCCGGACCCCTTCGGCCAGGCTCGGCACCAGCCGGCCGGCCGGGTCGCGGATCTCCAGCCAGGAGGTGGAGGGGGTACCGTCGTCGGCCACCTCGACCGTGACCCTGGCCATCCCGGTCCGCACCCGCGCCACCGCGTTGACGACATGGATGCAGACGCCCGCCTGAGCCGGCCCGGCGGAGGCGGACAGGTAGGCCGCGGCGTCGCGGCGCGCGGCGGAGCCGAGTTCCCACGCCTCCCGCCAGCCGCCGGCCAGGTCCAGGTACACCTGGTCGGACTCGACCCCGGTGATGGCGTCATGGTGGGCGCCGAAGGCCAGCAGCCGCCACGCCTTGTCCAGCTCCGCGTGCGGGAATGACGCGCCGTTCAGCCAGGCCATGGTGCCGAGCCGTTCGGCCTCGGTCACCGCGATCTCGATGGCGCGCTGCGCCTGCTTGGTGTCGATGTAGGAGACGTCCTTGCCGGTGTACACCGGGCCCATGTCCCTGGTCTGCGGCGTGATCCAGGTGCCCGTACGGCCCGGCGATCCGGCTTCGGCGCTCACCGCCGCGAAGAACTCGGCGGGTACCGCCGTGGTGAACCTGGGCCACACGTACCGCTGGTTCCAGTCCCGGTGAATGTCGGTCACCCACCGGGACGGAATGACATGATCGGCGCCGACCGGCAGCATGACATTGCGCGTGGTGGCCACCTGCGCCAGCGCGCGGAACTGCCCGTACGCCTCGAGCTCGGCGGAAGCCAGGTCCGGCAGCGCCTGCAGCTTCCAGCCCGCGCTGTAGTGCTGGGCCATGTAGGAGGTGAGCAGCCCGCTGCCATCGGGGGACAGCCACTCGAATTCGCTGCCGAACTGCATCCGCCGGTTCCCGCCGCCTTCGGCCCCGGACGGGCCCCACTGGTGGAACGGCCCGCGCGCCCACGATGAGGAGGTGAGCCCGGCCGCCGCCATCAGGCCCGGATACCCCGGGTCGTGCCCGAACACGTCGAGCATCCAGGCGGTCCGCGGGTCTGCGCCGAGGACGTCCCGCTGGAACCCGATGCCGTAGACGGCGTTGCGGATGGTCGACTCGGCGCAGGTGAGGTTGGTGCTCGGCTCGTTGTAGTTGCCGCCGACGATCTCGATCCGGCCCTCGGCCATCAGCGCCCGCAGGTCCTCCCGGTCCTGCGGGTAGGCGTCGAAGTACGGCTTCAGGTAGTCGATCTCGGCCAGCACGAACTTGTAGTCGGGGTCCTTCCTGGCCCGGTCCAGGTGCGCGCCCACCAGCTCGAACGCGTTCCTGACGTCGGGCAGCCTGCCGTCCTCGTCGGGCATGGTCAGCCGTGACTCGGTGAACTGGCCCTGGGTGTTCCACCAGATCGGGTCGTAGTGGAAGTGGCTGACCATCCACATCGTCCAGCCCGGCTCGGCCACGCTAATGTCAGCCTCGGCCTGACGCTGCCCGGCCTCGCTGCGGACCGTGACCGTGACTCGCCGGGTGCCGCCCGGCTGGTACGGCGCGGTGACCTCCACCGGCACCTCGAAGGCTTTTTCCTCGCCCTGATGCAAACCAGTGATGCCGAACGGGCCGTGGTCTCTGACTCCGGGCCCCGCGACGTGCACGGTGGCGGAGGTGGCCGGACTGGCGAGCATCCCCGGCCCCTCGTTCACCAGTGTGACCCGGACAACCTGCAGCGGGCGCTGCGCGGTTCCTACGAACAAGTCTGTCGATTCAACCCCGGCGATCCGCATCTGTTCATCGTTACACGCCCCCGCCGGTAGATCACAACTCGCGCAGCCTGCGGGCGAAGGCCCGTGTCGCGGCGGCGGGATCGTCCGCCTCGGTGATGGCCCGGACCACGACCACGCGGGTGGCGCCCGTCGCGAGCACCTCGCCGAGCCGGTCCAGGCTGATGCCGCCGATCGCGAACCACGGCCGGGCCGGGTGAGCCTGCGCGACGTGCGCGAGCAGGCCGGGACCGGTCGCCGGGCGCCCCGGCTTGGTCGGCGTGGCCCAGGCCGGCCCCGCGCAGAAGTAGTCGACGCCAGACTCGGCCGCCGCCGCGTCGGACTGGGCCGGGCTATGGCTGCTGCGGCCGATGATCACCTCCGGGCCCAGGACCTGCCGCGCGACCGGCACCGGCAGGTCATCTTGGCCGAGGTGGAGCACGTCGGCGCCCGCGGCCAGCGCTACGTCCGCGCGGTCGTTGACCGCCAGCAGGCGGCCGTGCCGCCGGCATGCGGCCGCGAACACCTCGAGCAGCGCGAGTTCCTCGCGCGCCTCCAGGCCCTTCTCTCGCAGCTGCACGATGTCCGCCCCGGCGCCCAGCACGGCGTCCAGGAACGGGGCCAGGTCACCGGAGGACCGGCGGGCATCGGTGCACAGGTAGAGCCGCGCATCCGCTAGCCGCGCTCGCAGTTCGCTCGTCACAGTGACATCAACCACGGGCCCATCCAACCATCACCGCCGGGTCCCGCCGTACCGGATTAATATAAGGTGAAGTGCCGGAAACAATTCCGGCCCACGGGAGCCCGCGAGGGCTGAGAGGGAGGCCACCGGCCTCCGACCGTCGAACCTGATCCGGGTAATGCCGGCGAAGGGAGCGCTCGTTGACCGTGACCGCGGATGTCGTTGTGGCGGGCGGCGGTGTCATCGGAACCGCGATCGCGTGGCGTGCCGCGCTCGCCGGGCTTGACGTCGTCCTGGTCGATCCCGACGCCGGTGACGCCGCGTCCGGCGTGGCGGCAGGCATGCTCGCGCCGGTATCGGAGGCCCTGTTCGGCGAGGGCGCGCTGCTCGCGATCAACCTGCTGGCGGTGCAGAGGTTCCCTTCGTTCGCGGCGGAGCTCGAGGAGGTCACCGGCCACGATGTCGGGCTACGGCGCGAGGGTACGCTCGCCATCGCGTATGACCCCGGTGACCTGACGGCGCTGATGCGGCTGACGGCCTTCCGCCGGTCCGCCGGGCTTGACGCCGAGGAACTGGACAGCCGAGCCTGCCGCAGGCTGGAGCCTTTCCTGACCCCCGATGTACAGGGCGGCGTGGTTTTCGCGAGCGACTGGTCCGTCGACAACCGGCGGTACGCGGCCGCGCTGCGTGCGGCGATGGCGGCCGCGAAGGTACGGATCAGCCGCGGCCGGGTGACGCAGGCGCAGATCGCCGGCGGCCGGGTCCGCGGTGTCGGGCTCGCAGACGGCACGGTCATCGACTCAGCCGCGGTCGTCGTCGCAGCCGGATGCTGGTCCGGCACGGTCGCCGGGTTGCCCGGTCCGCTGCGGACCGCGGTCCGGCCGGTCAAGGGCCAGCTGCTGCGCCTGCGCCATCCGGAGGCAATGCCGCCCGTCATCAGCCACACGATCCGGGCCACGGTGCGCGGCGCCGACGTCT
The DNA here is from genome assembly GCA_003168295.1 of Actinomycetota bacterium. Next base: position 4,412 of record PMST01000426.1, on the reverse strand, counting down.
ACCTGGTGCCGCGCGCCGACGGCGAGGTGATCGTGGGGGCGACCTCCGAAGAGCGCGGGCCGGACCGGACGGTTACCGCGGGTGCCGTCCATGACCTGCTGCACGACGCGATGAGCGTGCTGCCGGTGACGAGCGAGCTGATCCTCGCCGAAACCTGCGCCGGCCTGCGACCGGGAACTGCCGACAACGGGCCGATCGTCGGCGGCTGCGGTGTCGACGGCCTGCTGCTGGCCACCGGGCACTACCGCAACGGCATCTTGATGTCGCCGGTCACCGCCGACGCCATCACGGCGGCCCTGACCGGGCATCGGCCCGCGGCGCAGTGGGAGCCGTTCACGCCGCGGCGGTTCACCGGGGAGCAGCCCGCTGCCGGGCGGTCCCCGGCCGGAGACCTAGCCCGGTGAGCGTCCAGGTCAGGCTCAACGGCGAGCCGCGAGAACTGCCGGACGGGACCACCGTAGCCGAGGCCGTCGCCGAGCTGACGCCGGCCGCGGCCGGCGTCGCCGCCGCCGTCAACGGTGACGTCGTGCCCCGCGGCTCGTGGACCGTCACGCCGCTTGCCGACGGCGACCAGGTTGAGGTCGTCACGGCCGTACAGGGAGGTTGATGTGAGCGAGGAGGATCTGCTGAACCGCAAGGAGGCCGGATCTGAGCCGTGGACGCTGGCGGGTCAGGAGCTGAGCTCGCGGCTGATTCTCGGGACCGGGGGAGTGCAGAGCCTGGAGGTGCTGCGGCGGGCGCTTACTGCCTCCGGCTCAGCCCTGGCCACGGTGGCTATGCGGCGCGTCTCGCCCACCGCCGACGGAGAAGGCACGCTGCTCGACGTGCTGCGCCAAGCCGGGGTGCGCATCTTGCCGAACACCGCGGGCTGTCACACCGCCGCCGAGGCCAGGCTGGTCGCCCGGATGGGCCGCGAGGCGCTGGGCACCGACTGGGTCAAGCTGGAGGTGGTGGCCGATGATCACACCCTGCTGCCGGATCCGGTGGAGCTGCTCGACGCGGCCCGGATGCTAGTCCAGGACGGGTTCGTGGTGCTCCCGTACACCAACGACGACCCGATCCTGGCCCGGCAGCTGGAACGGGCGGGCTGCGCGGCGGTCATGCCGCTCGGGGCACCGATCGGGTCCGGCCTCGGCGTTCGCAACCCGCACAACATCGCGATGATCGTCGAGGAGGCCGGCGTTCCCGTCATCCTCGACGCCGGGATCGGCACGGCCAGCGACGCGGTGATCGCGATGGAGCTCGGCTGTGACGCGGTGCTGATCGCCTCCGCCATCACCCGCGCCGCCGAGCCGGAGCGGATGGCCACCGCGATGCGGCTGGCGGTGGCGGCCGGATACGCCGCGCGGACCGCCGGGCGTATCCCGCACCGGTGGCACGCCCGGGCGTCGAGTCCGGTGACCGGCCTGCCGTGGTAGCCCCGGGGGGAGGAATTCCCCCGGGGGGACGAACCCAAAAGCCCCCCCTGTCCCCCCCGGTTCTGGGGGAGAACCTTCCCCACCAGACCCCCCCGGCCCCCCCGGCGCGAGTGCTGACCATCGCCTCGTCCGACTCGGGCGGCGGCGCCGGCATCCAGGCCGACCTCAAGGCCTTTGCCCGCTGCGGCGCGCACGGCATGTCGGCGATCGTCGCACTCACCGCGCAGAACACCGTGGGCGTCCGCGGCATCCACGAAATCCCGCCGGCCTTCGTGCGCGCGCAGATCGACGCGGTCCTCGACGACATCGGGGCCGACGCCGCCAAGACCGGCATGTTGTTCTCCGCCCCTCTGATCGAGGCGGTGGCCGACGCGCTGACGGGGCGCAACCTGCCTCTGGTGGTCGATCCGGTCATGGTAGCAAGCTCCGGGAGCGTGCTCCTGCGCCCCGACGCGGTCGGGATCCTGGTCAGGCGGCTGTTCCCGCTGGCGACCGTGGTGACGCCCAACCTCCCGGAAGCTCAGGCGCTGACCCAGTCGGCGGCCACCGATCGCGCGGAACTGGCGGAGCGGCTGGTCGCGATGGGCGCGCGGGCCGCCCTGGTCACCGGGGGACACGGCGCCGAGCCGGTGGATCATCTGTTTGACGGCTCGCGGCACGTGGCCATCCCCGTCGACCGTCACCGGGTCGCCGCGACCCACGGCGCGGGCTGCACGCACTCCGCGGCGCTCGCGGCCGGGCTCGCGGCGGGGCTGCCGCTGGCCGACGCGGCTCGCCGCGCCGCCGTGGTGGCCGGGCAGGCGGTGGCCCACGGGCTCGCTATGCTCGGCGACGGGGACGGGCCGGTTCACGTCCTGTCCGAATTCGTGTCCTGCGGCAAGGAGATGACGCGTTGAGCGACAAGTTGAGTGACGAGCTCTGGGCCGGTGCCACCGACATCTACCAGGCCATTGTGGCCCACCCTTTCCTGACCGGACTCGTGGACGGCAGCCTGCCGCCGGACGCCTTCGCGTTCTACGTCCTCCAAGACGCGCTTTACCTGCAGCGATACGGTCAGGCCCTGGCGGCCGTGGGCAGCCGGGCGCCGGTGCCCGCGCAGACCGAGATGTTCGCGCGACACGCGGCGGAAGCGCTCCAGGTCGAGCAGACGCTGCACGGGTCGCTCCTGGCCGACCTCGGCATCGACCCGGCCAGCGCCGAGCAGGCCCAGCCCGCGCCGGTGAACCTGGCCTACACGAGCTACCTTCTCGCCACCGTCATCGGCGGCTCCTACGCCGAAGGGGTCGCCGTAGTGCTGCCGTGCTACTGGATCTACTGGGAGGTCGGCAAGGAACTACAGCGCCGCGGCTCGTCCGACCCCCGGTACCAGCGCTGGATCGACCTGTACGGCAGCGAGGAATTCGGCGACGTCGTGCGGGAGGTGCTGGCCGTCACCGACGAGCTGGGCCCCTACCTGTCCCCACCCGAACGCGAACGGCTGCACCGCCACTTCCGGACCTCGAGCCGCTACGAGTGGATGTTCTGGGACATGGGCTACCGGATGGAAAGCTGGCCTGTCTGAGACTCAGACGGCCTGTTCTGCCTGCAATTTCCTGACCACGTCCAGCGCGTCGCTGACGTGCTGGCCGATATTGGTCATCGAGCTGAAGACATGCCGGACCGTTCCGGCGCGGTCGATCACGTAAGTGACCCGGCCGGGGATCACGCCGAGCACCGACGGCACCCCGTAGCTCTTGCGGACCCGGCCGCCACGGTCGCTGAGCAGTGTGAACGGCAGGTTGTGCCGGCCGGAGAAGGCGGCGTGCCGGTCGGAGGAATCGGAGCTGACCCCGATCACCTCGGCGCCGGCGTCGGTGAATGTCTCATAGCTGTCGCGGAAGGCGCACGCCTCGGCGGTGCACCCGCTGGTGTTGTCCTTGGGATAGAAGTACAAGACGACCACCCGGTCGCCGAGCCGGTCCTGCAGCCGGACCTGCTCGCCAGACTGCGACGGAAGGGTGAAGTCGGGGGCCATGTCCCCGACTCCGATGCCGCGTGCCATGCTGTGCCTGCCTCTCTCGGGCTCCCACGAGAGAGAAACGGGGACCCGCAGCCTAAGTGTAGCGAACCCTCCACTTAGGCCCGCACCCTCGCCGTCAGGAAGCCGGTCACCCCACGTTCCAGGCACTGCGGACCCGGGCAGGGGGCTGGGGCGCTCTGGGTGGTCTAGGCTCTGCGGTCATGCCGAGGCTGCTGGTTGTCCATCACACACCATCTCCATCCCTGCAGGAGATGTTCGAGGCGGTGGTCAGCGGGGCGCGGACCGATGAGATCCAGGGCGTCGAGGTGGTCATCAGGCCAGCCCTGACTGCCGCGGCCGCCGATGTGCTCACCGCGGATGGTTTTTTGCTAGGAACGCCCGCCAACATCGGCTACATGTCCGGTGCGCTCAAGCATTTCTTCGACGGCATCTACTACCCGTGCCTGGAGGCCACCCGGCGACGGCCCTACGGCCTGTATGTACACGGCGGCATGGACACCGGCGGTGCGGTGCGCGCCGTGGAGGGCATCGCCGCCGGCCTGCAGTGGCGGGCGGTCAGGCCGCCGGTCTGCGTCACGGGAACTCCGGCCCGGCCGGACCTCGAGGCCTGCTGGGAGCTGGGCGCCGTGCTCGCGGCCGAGATTGCCGGGTTAACGGACCGACGATTATCGAGGCTGTCGTCCCTCGCGTCCCAGGGGCCATGTCTGTCCCAGGCGTCACGTGTGCTACCCCTCAGCGGCAGGTTTGCGTGGTGGATCCGGGCTTTGCCGTGGATCCGGTGCACTGGGGTGGCTCGTCCGAAGTGTGAAACGGTGTCGTGGTCTGGGGTTTTGCTGGCGGGCGGGGTGGGGTGCTGGCTGATGTCGTCGTCGGTGCGGGGGTCGGTGAGCAGGGCGGCGATGATGCCGGGGGTGTCCTGGGTGAGGACGGCCCTGATAGTGACCTGGTCCATTTCCTTGTTGCAGAGGGCGTAG
>PMST01000678.1 GCA_003168295.1 Actinomycetota bacterium | reverse complement strand
AGGGTGCCCTCGATGCGCACCGCCTCTTCGGCGTACCAGCGGAAGAACTCGGCCGCGTAGGTCGCCTCGCCCCGGGCGTCGCGCAGCGACTTGCCGTTCTCGGCCGACATCAGCCGCGCGAACGCCTCGGCGCGCGCGGTCATCAGCTCGAACGCCTTGCGCAGGATCTCCGCCCGCTGCCGGGGCGGGGTCGCGGCCCAGCCGGGCAGCGCGTCGTGGGCGGCGCTGACCGCGTCGAGCGCGTCCGACGCCGTCCCGTCGGCGACCTCCGCGATCGGCTCCTCGGTGGCGGGGTCGAGGACCGGGAACGTCGCGGCCCCCTTGCTCCACTCGCCCCCGATGAGCAGGCCGGTCGGAACGTCGATGCCGGTGAGTTCGGCGATGCTCATGTGCTACTCCATGCCTTCAGCGTCTGGGTGACCGCTCCATCGAGCCTACGCTGCTCCGCCTCGCCTCTCCGACGCCTCGCCCCTCCGACGCCGCGCGGTCAGTCACCGGGAGCATCGTCTTGCCCGCCAATGGTGACGGATCCGAAGTCGCGCCCCATTAGCACCGGTCCGCTGTGCACAGTTCCGGTGATCGTGTTGATAACGTTCCCGCCCGCAGCAGGAAGGGCGGCCCGGAATTCCGCCATGAGCGCCTGGAGTTCCCCTGCCGCCTCGGGGTAGTCGGCGAGCAGGTCCGCGATACGGGTCTGCCACTGGCGAGCCTGCGCCGCCTGAGCCCTTACCAGCTCTCCCGGCGTGCTGGCAGCGAGCTGCTGCCTCGTCTGGTCCAGCCGTCGCTGGATGCGCGGGTCGGATCTGCCCCGCCCAAAGATGCGTGCCACCTTTGCGCGCACTCCTTCGAACGCGTCGGTGACCGCCACAGCGACAATAGTGTTCCCCGCCAGCGCCGCCAAGGCTTCGATTTCCATGTCCCGCTCCTTCGGCAGATGGGCAACTCAACGATTGCACGGAATGCGCAGGCGCCGCTATTGCGGAGCGCCGCGACACATTCGAGACGAGGCAGCCCCAGCCCGAAGTCGCCGAGAACTCACTTGACTACTTGACCGTGGTCGACTATTCTCTGACGAGTCGAGAGCGCTGCTCATGACGGTAGAGGCGAGGGAGAAGCCGGGCAACGACCCCAGGAAAGCAGAGGACCCTGCTACCGGTCCGGTTGTTATGCCTTGCGGCTGTCCCGGTAGCAGGGCTGAGAACAGACAGAAACTATGCCAAGCCAGCGTGCTGCTCGATGATCTTCAGAATCAGACCTTGAAGATCCAAGTAGGACTTACTGCCGCACATTGGACATGGACTGACATAAAGGTAACGAGGTGTATTAGGTCGGATCGGCTTGTTGTCCGGCGCGCTGCCGGTCGAGGCCGCCCGGATGTACCGGCTGATGGGGCTCTTCCCCGGCACGAACTTCGACAGCGCGGTGGCGGCGGCGACCGCGGCCGTGGCGCGAGCGCAGGCCAAGCAGCTGCTCGGGATGCTGACCGACGCCAATCTCCTTGACGACACCGTCGGCGGCCAGTATCGCTTTCATGACCTGACCCGACTGCACGCCCGCGAGACGGCGGAACGCGAGGAACTCTCATCCGCGCGCGCTGAGGCGATCCGCCGCATGCTCGACTGGCTGCTTACCGCTACGGCCGACGCTTGCCGCGTTGTGATGCCCTATCGATCGGACGTGGCTCCCGACGTCCGGTACCCGCCCGCTGAACCGGTCCGGTTCGCCGGCCCGAGCGGTGCGCTCGACTGGCTCGACCGCGAGCTGCCGAACGTGATCGCCGCCGCCCGCCTGGCGATGAGCGAGCGACTCTGGCTGGTACCGCCCCAGCTCGCGGACACGATGTGGCCACTGTTCGTCTACCGGGGACGATACGCCGAGCGGCTCGAGCTTGACCGCCTGGGCCTCAACGCGGCCCGCGAAAACGGCGATGCCGTCGGCGTGGCGAAGATGCTTTACAAGCTCGGCCGGTCCGTCATGGACATCGGCCAGCTCGATCAGGCGCAGGATTACTTCGGGCAGGCGCTCGACGCGTGGCNNGGCGCGACCTCGGCCAGCGCGACCGGGCAGCCGGCTCGCTGCGCAGGCTCGGCTTCGTGGCCAGGGCCCGCACTCGCGCCGACGACGCCATCGGCTGGTTTAGCCGGGCACTGGCCGAGTACCGGGAACTGTCCGACGCCAGGCACATCGCGCTGACACTGACCGACCTCGGTGACGCGCTCACCGAGGCCGACCGCACCGATGAGGCAATCAGCGCCCTGACCGAGGCCGCCTCGCTCCTGGCGAACTCCGACGACCCGTACAACCAGTCGCGGGTGATGACCCGACTTGGCCGTGCGCACGCGCGCGCCGGGCGTCTGGAGACGGCGGCCGCCCAGCTGGACCAGGCGCTGCGCGCCATGCGGGAGATCGGCTCAGTACGAGGTGAGGCGGAGGCGCTGTTGTCTCTCGGCGATCTGGCATTCCAGGCGGGGAACCGAAATGAGGCCCGTATCCGCTACGCCGCAGCCCAGCGGCTGCTGATCAGCCTGGGCTCGCTGGATGAGGCTCTGGTCA
>PMST01000699.1 GCA_003168295.1 Actinomycetota bacterium | reverse complement strand
GGCCCTGCGACCCGCGCCGGGCACTGAACCGTTCCCTGATCTGCGCCACCGAGGGCACCACCTGGGGCCCGACCGCGTCCATGACGTAGTCGCCGTGGCCTTCCACCAGCGTCATCACCGCGGTCAGCCGGTCCATGATCTCGCGCTGCGCCGGGGTCGCCACGGCGTCGATCAGGCTTCCGCCGTCACCGCCGCGCACCGCGCCCGCCATCGCGTCGGCCGCCGACCTGAGCCGCTGCAAGATCGCCGCCGGGTCAAGCTCGGAGGCGAGCAGGAACTTAGTCATCTGGCTCTGCACGTAGTCCCGCAGCCACGGGACCGCGGTGAACTGGAGCCGGTGCGTCTCCTCGTGCAGGCACACCCAGCGCCGGAAATCGTGGGTGTCGACGCCGAGCTCGCGCTCGACCATGACAATGTTCGGCGCGACCAGGGTGAGCCTGCCCGGCTGCTCACCGTCCACCGGGGACGCCTCAGGCGGCAGGAAGAGCTCATACTGGCCGAGCACCCGGGAGGAAAGGTAGGCCAGGATCAGCCCGGCCTGGATGCCGGTGACCCGGGATCCCACCGCGGTCATCACCGATCCGGGCGACCGCGACCCGCCCGAGCCGGAAGAACGTTCCTTCAGCTGCTCGACCAGGGGCTCGAGGACGACGCGGAAGCCATCCACGTTCGCTCGGATCCAGCCGGGCCGGTCCACCACCGCGACTCGCCCCAGCGAGCCGCCGGGGCCGGCCGACATTCCGGTGACCTCAAAGACCGGCTGCTGTACGGCGCCGGCCAGGTCACGTAGCTCGGAAACGGTACGCCGCGCCTCGGCCAGGCTTACCTGCGGCCCGGGCCGGGCCCACCGGGTCCCGGTGGAAATGGCGATGTCCCAGTCAATCATCTGCGCGCTGCTCACACCTCACACCGTACGTGGTGCCGACAGCATCCGTCACCGGCACCCGCAGCCGGCCAGTGCGGCCGCGGCCTTGTCGATGTCGCTCGCGGCCGCATCCAGCATCCCCTCCGCCGGAATGCGGTCGGCCATAAACGCGAACACGAGCATCGTCCCGTTCTGGTCGGATACCGTCCCGGCCAGGGTGGTGACGGTGCCGAGGTTGCCCGTCTTGGCCCGTACCGAACCCAGCGCCGCCCCGCCGATCCCGCTGAACACGCTCTGCCCCGCGGACAGCGTGCCGGAAAAACCGGCCACCGGCAGGCCGGCCAGCAGGGACCGCAGGCGCGGCGTGACGATCGCGAGCTCAAGCACCTTGACCAGCGTGGCCGGCGCGATCGCGTCCTGGCCAGACAACCCGCTGCCGTCCACCAGCCGGATACCGGAGCTGACGCCGAGCCGCCGCAGTTCTGAGGTCACCGCCGCGGCGGCCCCGCCGAACGAGGCGGGCCCGCCGGTCGCGAGGGCCACCTGGCGGGCGAGGTTCTCCGCGATCACGTTGTTGCTCTCGGTGAGCATCTGCTGCACGATGGCCGACAGCGGCGGGGACGACACGCTGGCCAGGGCAGCGGCGTGGGCGGGAGCCGTCTGCGCCCCCGGGGTGCCGCCGACGTGAATGCCGTCCTCGGCGAGCAGGGCCGCGAACGAGGCGGTCGCCATGACGGCCGGGTCGGTCGCGCGAGGGCGCAGGTTGTCGGGGTCGTCGGAGTCTTCCGGCGCGCCGGCGGCGGTCAGCCGGCCCTGGTCCACCTCGAGGGAGACGATCGGGGTGACGTTCCCGGTGCTGACGTAGCTCTCCGGCCAGCCGGGCGCGAGCAGCGGGCCGGTGAACAGCGAGGCGTCATAGCCGACGCTGACCGTCGTCCGGTGCTGGGCCTTCAGCGCCCGCGCGGTCACGGCGGCCAGGTTAGCCAGCGTGGCCGGGGCCGGGTAGTCCTGTGCCGGGTACGCGTTCACCGCGAGCGTCGGGTCACCGCCGCCGACCAGGATGACGCTGTTCGCCGTGGTGCCGCGCACGACCCGGGTGCGGAACCTGGCGCTCGGGCCCAGCACGGCCAGCGCGGCGGCCGAGGTGGCCAGCTTCGTCGTCGAGGCGGGCGTGGCCAGGCGGCTGCCCCCCTCGGACAGCAGCACCTGACCGGTGGCCGGGTCGGCGACCAGCGCGGACACGCCAGGTCCGAGCGCGGCCGCGGACAGCGGGCCCGCCAGCGCCGAGCGCAGCCCGCTGGCGGTCGGCAGCACCCCGCGTTCGGTCCCCGCGGCCAGCACGGTGCCCGGGCCGCTGACCGGGCTGGCCGCGACCGACGCCACCCGCAGGGCCGCGAGCCGGGGCGGAAGCATCCGGGAGGTGGCGATGCCCGCCGCTAGGGTGAACAGGTTGATCATGGCCAGCGTCAGCAGTGCCGCCCTCCGGGTGCGGCGGACCATGACTAACCCCCTCGCCTCCCTCGCCCGGGTGAGTCAGCGGCGTGTTCGCCGCCCGATTGCGGGGACAATGGAGTTAATCACCCGGGCCAGTCTGGAGAGAAACCGTGGACGTTGAGGTTGTCATCGAGATCCCCAAGGGACAGCGCAACAAGTACGAGATGGACCACCACACCGGACGGATCCGGCTGGACCGGATGCTGTTCACCTCGACCAGGTACCCAGCCGACTACGGTTTCATCGAGGACACCCTGGCCGAGGACGGCGACCCGCTGGACGCCCTCGTCCTCCTCGACGAGCCCACCTTCCCTGGGTGCCTCATCACCTGCCGGGTCATCGGCATGTTCCAGATGCACGACGAGAATGGCGCCGACAACAAGGTGCTCGCCGTCCCGGCGAAGGACCCGCGGATGGAGCACCTGCGCGACATCCACCACGTACCCGAGTTCGACCGGCTGGAGATCCAGCACTTCTTCGAGGTCTACAAGGCCCTCGAACCCGGCAAAATGGTACGGGCCGAAGCCTGGGCGGACCGCACCGCCGCCGAGGCCGAGATCGAAGCCTGCCGCAAGCGGGCGGCGGAAACGCTGGACCACGACGCCGGGGACTAGCCGGGGAGGCCGCGGGCTTGAGGTTCCGGACCGGGAGGCTGCGGCTAGCTGTCCGGCACGGCGGGAAGGACTTGGGCGGGGGCACGCGGGACTGCCGTTCGGTAAAAATGTTCTGTTACCGGGGCGGGGGCGGGCGGGCGGGGGCGGTGCCGGCCGGGCATACGGTACCGTGAGCGAAGCCGCCGCGCCGGGCGGCCGGGACGGGGGTCTGTCAGACTGTGCCGCGCTATCGCAGGGTTCTCGTCAAGCTGAGCGGCGAGGCGCTCGCGGGGGCGGGCAGCTCCGGGGTCGATCCGGCTAGCCTGTCCCGCGTCGCCGAGGAAGTTCTCTCCGTACACGATCTGGGCGTGCAGGTGGCGGTCGTCGTCGGCGGCGGGAACTACTTCCGCGGCCGGATGGCCGAGGGCTGGGGCATCAGCCGGGCCGAGGCGGACAACATCGGGATGCTCGGCACCATCATGAACGCGCTGATGCTGAGGGGCGCGCTCACGGCCAGGACCGACACCGACATCCGGGTGATGACCGCGGTGCCGATCCACAGCGTCGCGGAGCCGTTCATCCGGCTTCGGGCCCTGCACCACCTGGAACGCGGCCTGATCGTGCTGCTCGCGGGCGGCATCGGNNCAGCCGTACGTGACCACCGACTACCCGGCGGTGCAGCGGGCCCTGGAACTGGACGCCGATGCGCTGCTGGTGGCCAAGCGCGGGGTGGACGGGGTCTACGACAGCGACCCGCACCTGAATCCGGACGCGGTGCGCTACACCACGCTGACCTACGACGAGGCGCTGGCGGCCGGGGTCCGGATCATGGACACCAGCGCGTTCGTGCTGGCCAACGAGCAGGGCCTGACCATGCACGTGTTCGACGTCGCCGCCGCGGGCGTCATGCGCCAGATCTGCGAGGGCGCCGAACTCGGCACCCGGATCAGCGTCAAGTAAGCGCAGGCTCGGGCGGGCCGGGTGCGCTGCTCCGGCGGAGCCCGGCGCGATCGTCGTGGCAGGAGGCATCGGGGGGCTGTCCTCCAAGGTCTGCAGCCTTTCCTCGTCCAGTTGGTTCGGCGGCGGCCATGGGACGGGTTCCGGCTGCGGCGGGAAGATGGTAATGATGCCGGTGTCTGGTTTGCTGAGGGACCAGAAGGCCTGGGTACCAGCGCCGGGCTCGCGGAATACCTGGGCGACCAGGCATCCGATGGTCATGGTCAGGCAGAGCGCCTTATCGCCCTGCCCGCCAAGCTCATAGACGTGCCCATGGGCTCGGAGCCGGTAACTGCCTGGCCGGCGGACGGCCAGCCGAACTTGGACGCTGCGCGGGGGCTGGTTCTGCGTCCTGATGATGGCGCGGTCCTTGCCGGTCAAGACCGGATCGTCGGTCCAGACGTATTCGAATATGGCTGCCTTCAGGGCGGCCCAGGTCGCGACCTTGAGCTGATCTTGTCGCGTCAGCCTGGCGCTGGCGCTGTCCGCCCTGATCATCGGCGCGAGGAGGCGCTGAACATCGCCTTCCAGCGGGGTGATCCAGCGAGCGTCACAGGGCTGGCACACGGCCCGGTAGGCCTGGTCGGGCGCCGCGGTCCATGTTGTGACAGGCCGCGGGTCGCGGAGGGTACTGCGCTTACATTTGATATCCGGCTTCTCGGCGGCACGCGGTAGCAAGTCGTTGATCCAGTCCGGAAACGTGTACTCGCGAGTGATCTTGATGTCCGCATCCGGCCTACCGCAGAAGACGCAGGCCTTGGTGTCAGCCGGATAGTCCAGCTGCCTTTGGCTGGCGCGGAATGTTTGGAATCCAGTCGACGACCTCAGGCAGGAGAAATCTGGATCGGCTGAGATCCAGTCCCATGGCCGCTCCATCTCACAGTCGGGGTCATTAAAGGCACGGGTCAGGCTATCGACCACCTGCTCAGCCATATATTCATTCGCCTCACCCTCCTCTTCCGTCCCGGCCAGGTGGTGCTGTCTCAACGCGGCGTACAGGCATGCCGTGTTATAGGCGGCTTGCCAGGATGGTGTACGGCATTGCCCGGGCCGCCAGCGCGTTCGCTTCGCCTTTACATCGTCACGGGTAACGGCGGCAACTATTTTTGCGGCGCTTTTGTGTGGCCCGGCGGCGGAGATATAGTCCTCTATCTGAAGGCTGTCCTTGAGCTCGGGGCCGGGCTTTTTTTCTGCCGCCAACTTCCGGCGAACGGCAACGAGCAGCTCAGCGACGCGCGCTCCATCAGCAAAGCTCTGGCGTTCGCGCAGGCGCCAGTACAGCTTGCGTATCGCCCGCTCATCACGGTGCCAGAGCATTTCCCAGACGACTCGCCAGAGGGTCAATTGCTGCCGGACTTCGCCCAGCTCGTCCTGCGCGGCTACCAGCAACATATTTCGCAATGCCGCCAGCTGAGACTCATTCGACTCGGGCGGCCACGGCCCTGACACAATATTTTGATAGATATTTTCAGCACCCGCCGTTAGTTGACACCGGTCGAGGACGTGCAGGCTCGCCAGCATATCCGTAACTGGCGTGTCCAACAGCGGGAATTCCGGATTGGCGATCATTTCGAGAGACATGCCGAGCCGGTACCGGCCGCGATAGAAACGGGGATAATCCTCCTGGTTCATCGCATGCAGCCCTAGCGATTTCACGTGATTACCCTCGAGATCGTAGAGCTGGGCCAGCTCGTATCTGGCGACACCAGCGTCGAGCTTGCACCTTTCGAGGATTCTGATTTGCTTTTGCCGAGCTCGGCAGACATCACCCGGGGACCCAGGGGACACCCGCTGCCGCCCCGCGATCAGCATGGCAGCGAGGTCGTCGCCATCGCCTGAGCCTACGCACCAGGGTGGCGCCGTGGGATCCTCGGAGAAGATGTGCCGGGCGACGTAGCCGGCGACCGCCGAGGCTGCTTCATCAAAATCCGAGGTGACCAGGGTTTTGGTCGCAATGCTTGCTCCCGAAGGGAGGCATTCAAGGTCGACCGTCACCCTGGTGTCAGCCGTGGCGTGTTTCTTACCCCTCTCGGAGCGCTTGCCCGGCTCAATCCAGACTCGAACCTGGTACCGGCGGGGGCTCGGCCAGAGCATGCTGAAGAAACTGATGATCGCGCCGGCCAGGCCGCTGCCACTGATACCCGTGTTCACGGCGATGGAAGCGAGTTCGTTGGCCTTGGTGCCCCCCGGCAGGACCGACGGCGCTCGCACCGCCACCGCAGGCAGACGGAACCCGAGCTCGGCACAGAGCTGGTCGTGGAGCCCGTCGTATTTTGCGCCTTGGTCTGATCCGCCTGGCGCATCGCTCTTCTGCTTGCCCTGATCGCCGCCAAGACGCGAGGTATCTACGGTAGGCGGCTGCCAGCGCATCGCCCATACTTCGAGTTCTCGATACCCGAAAACGAGGGCAACAATGAGGACGAGCCATCCGATCCGCCCGGGCGGGGGAACATTCCGGCCGAGCAGCGGCCGCAAGATGGCAACACTAAGATCATCGAACCCTCGGGTGAATGAGTTCACGAGGTTAGCGTCTGCCCCGGCGAAGTGCGGTACGCCAGACCGGGTGACGAGCACAATCACCACCACCGCGAAGGCCGCCGCGAAGAACCGCAGCGTGCGCACGGCGAAGTGGTATCCGACGAAGCCCAGCAATACGCAAGCGATCACCAATACTGCCCATACCAGCCATGAGTTCATGCCGCCCCTCCCGACTCAGGCTTCCCTTGCCCCCCACGGGCAATTCTGGTCATATGGCTGAATGCGCGCCCCGCCGCTGACAATCATCCAGGAGCCTGGAATCAGCCCTTTACCCACTGTCACGCTGACGCGGCTTAGCCCGATTGTCAAGCATTACCGAGCCGTCCCGCGGGCTCCTGCCGTCTTGCCCGGCACGCGGGAACGGCCTTCGGGCATGAGCCACCTTTCGTTCCGAAGAAATCGGCTTGATCTTTGGCCTGCGCATTAAATCGGACCTATAGTCGAATTTAGCCGCCAGACGTACCTTTCGTGATAAATCGGAGCAGCATAGGATGCGGCGATGGGGCACGGGGAGACGGCCGACGCGGCGGCGCTGCGAGCGCGGCTCCGGCACGTTTACTGGATCGGCGGCGGGAGCGGTGCGGGCAAGTCGGTCATCGCGCGCCGCGTGGCGGCTCGGCACGGGCTGCGGCTATACGCGACCGACGACGTGATGCGGGACCACGCCAGCCGGCACGCGCCCGCAGACTGCCCGTTCCTGAGCGAGTTCGCGGCCATGGACATGGACGAGCGATGGGTGAACCGGTCTGTCGAAACCATGCTCGAGACGTTTCACTGGTTCCGGGGCGAGGGCTTCGGCCTGATCCTCGAAGACCTCCTGGCCCGGCCGGGGGAAGCCGGCGTGATCGTGGAGGGGTTCCGGCTGCTGCCACGCCTGGTGAAGCCTCTCCTCGCCGGGCCCGGTCACGCCGTCTGGCTGCTGCCGACGCCTGGCTTCCGCCGGGCCGCGTTCGAGAGCCGGGGGTCGTTGTGGCAGATCGCGGGCCAGACCAGTGATCCGGAGCGGGCCCTGCACAATCTGCTCGAGCGTGATCGGATGTTCACCGAACGCCTCCGGGAGGAAACGGAGCGTCTTGCCCTGCCCGCCATCGAGGTTGACGCCACCATGACCGAAGATGGGCTGGAGGAGCGGGTGACGGAGGCGTTCGGACTGTGCGGGGGCGAGCCGTGACGACCGCAGCGACCTACGCCGAGTTCGCCGAGCGCGAGACGCGCGGCGTATCGCCCGCCTACGAGCGGCTTTCGATCGCCGTCTCCCGCGACGATGAGGTGCTCGCCCTGCTCGGCACGCTCCCGCCGGCCAAGCGGCAGCCGAATCTGCTGTTCGGCGTCGTGCGGTTCCTCGGCGGCCCGGTCGAGGAACCGGCCGCTTTTCACGACTACGCGGTGGCGAACTGGCCCGCGATCCAGGCGGAGATGCGCACCCGGGCCACCCAGACGAACGAGGCCGGGCGGTGTGCCTTCCTCCTGCCGGTGCTCGCGGCGCTGCCGCAGCCCCTGGCCCTGCTGGAGGTCGGCGCGTCCGCCGGGCTGTGCCTGTACCCCGACCGGTACACGTACCGCTACGGCGACCATCAAATCGGTACCGGCGAGCCGGTCCTGTCCTGCGTGGCCACCGGAATGGCGCCGCCGGCCGGGCGGCCCGAGGTGGTGTGGCGGGCCGGCCTGGACCTCAACCCGCTCGACGTGACCGACCCCGCTGACCTCGCGTGGCTTGAGGCCCTCATCTGGCCCGAGCACGCGCACCGCCGCGCCCGGCTGCGGGCCGCGGCCGCTCTGGCCGCGGCCGAGCCGCCGCTGCTCGTGCGCGGTGACCTGGTCGACGACCTGCCGGCGCTGGCGGCGCAGGCACCGGCCGGCGCGACCCTGGTGGTCTTCCACACGTCGGTGCTGTACCAGGTACCGGCGCCGCGGCGGGAGGCGTTCGTGGACGTGGTCCGGGGGCTGCCCGGGCACTGGATCGCCAGCGAGGCCCCGCGGGTGCTGCCCTACGACACGCTGCCGCCCCCGCCGGACGAAACGTTGCACAACGTGCTCGCGCTGGACGGGACGCCGCTGGCCTGGACCCGGCCGCACGGGCAGGAGATCATCTGGTTCGGTCAACACCTCGGCCAACACTTCGGTTAACACTTCGGTTAACACTGAGCCTCACCATCCGTGGGTATCGTCTGGGTGATGAGCGTGCGCTGGTATTCCGTCGTCATCGACTGTCGTGACGTCACTGCCCAAAGCCGCTGGTGGGCACGGGTGCTTGACTGGCGGGTCATCTACGAGGCCGCCGACGAGGTCGTCGTGGTGCCGCCGCACGCGCTTGACGAAACCCGCTCGATACCGGTTGGCGAGCGGGGGCCGGGGCTGATATTCGTGCCCGTCCCTGAGGGGAAGAACGTCAACGGTGAGTTCAGGTTCGGGGACCTCGCAGGTGGCGTACAGGTACCACTTGCCGTCCCGGTGCACCAGGTCCGATTCGCCCTGCCGGTGATCGCGGAGCCGGCCGAACTGGGCGGCTGAGCAGCGGAACGGTATCCCGGTCATGCGGCCGGCGGCGGTCCAGATGGACACGGTGCGGCGGTCCAGCTGCCAGGACAGGCACCGGTCATCGAACGGCTGGGCCGCGTCCGCCCGGAACGCGATCGGCTTGGACTCGGCCTTCACCCGCCGTTTCGACCCTGGTTCGCCGAGGTTCCCGACGCGGATGTTCGCCCGCAGGGTGGCGTAGGCGCCGGAGACTTTCCGGGCACGTGGATGGCGGGCTGCGCGGACAGGCCCATGGCCTTCAGGTCGCCGTAGACCAGCCGCTGAAGGGACTGCCTGGAGGTGACCCGCATCTCGAACGCGCGGGCGGACACCAGGCCGGCGGCCTGGTTGCACAGCGTCAGGGTGTCCCGCAACGCCGCCTCATCGGTGGCGGCGGCGGGGTACAGGCGTACCGGCACGACCAGCTTCACAGCGCCTATTCTAGTCGCTGGTAAGTTCGTATCTATGCCGTCACGCTGGGAACAAGACCCTGATATCCGCTGGGGCTGGCAGCGTCGTGTGCAGTTTCCACGTTCACCTTGTCTTCGTCACGAAGTACCGGCGGGACGTCCTGAACGGGGAGATGCTCGACGCGTGCGAGTGGATCATGCGGAGGGCGTGCGCGGAGATGGGCGCGGAACTCCGCGAGTTCAACGGCGAAAACGACCACATCCACCTGCTCGTCCACTACCCCCCGAACTCCCGGTCTCCACGCTGGTCAACCGGCTCAAGGGCGTATCGGCGCACTACCTGCGGAAAGAGTTCACCGGCCACGTCAGCCGGCACCTCCTGCACGGTCACCTGTGGTCCCCGTCGTACTTCGCCGCGTCCTGCGCCGGCGCACCACTGCCGGTCATCAAGCAATACATCGAACAGCAGAAACGACCCGGTTAGACCAATGCGATTCCTCCCGGCCCTGAACTGAACGGCCGGGATTCCTCGCATCTCACTGTTGATAAATTGCCCGCATGACTGGCTCTGACTCGGTGATCGACTGGCTTCTCGACACGGACTCATCCATCCGCTGGCAGGTGATGCGCGACCTGCTGGACAGTCCGGAGTCGCAGTGGTGGGCGGAGCGGGCCAAAGTGGAGACCGAGGGCTGGGGAGCCCGGCTTCTCTCGCATGAGGACGAGGACGGGCAATGGGCGGGTGGCGCCTTTCTCCCCAGCGGTTTCGATGCCCACGAGTGGCGCGAACTCGGCCAGCCGTGGACGGCCACGGTGTTTTCGTTGTCGCAGCTACGGGAGTTCGGCCTTGATCCCGCTTCGGACCGGGCCAAACGAGCCGTCGAATTGATCGGCGCCAACTCACGTTGGGATCACGGCGGCGAGCCGTACTGGGAGGGCGAAGTCGAGGAGTGCATTAACGGCCGGATCGTTGCCGACGGCGCCTATTTCGGGGTTGACGTCTCGTCCATTGTTGGCAGCCTGATAGGCGAGCGTCTTGACGACGGCGGCTGGAATTGTGAGAGGATCAACGGCTCGCTTCGCTCGTCATTCGCCACCACCATCAACGTGCTGGAAGGGCTCCTGGAGTACGAGAGCGCCACCGGGGGCACGGTCGAATCTCAAGAGGCGCGCAGGCTGGGCGAGGAATATCTGATGGAGCGGAGGCTTTCCCGTCATCTCAGCACCGGCGAACCGGCCGACGAGCGATTCTTGTCGTTCGTGCATCCGAGCCGATGGCACTACGACGTCCTCCGGGCACTCGACTACTTCCGCTCTGCCGCTGCCCTGACCGGCGCCGCGCCCGACCCGAGGCTCGGCGAAGCCGTCGGCTACGTTCGTTCTAGACGCCTAGAGGGAGGCACCTGGCTGCTCGACTGGACCCCGCCCGGTCGGGTCTGGTTCGAAGTGAATGACGGCGCGGGCAAGCCTTCTCGCTGGGTGACTTTGCGGGCGATGCGTGTGCTCAGATGGTGGGACTCAACGGCTTGCCGCCAGTCGAAGGCGGTCCGCTGACCGGGTAGTTCACCGGAGCACGAGACGGCGTCACTATTGCTGCGGGCCAGTGCGCGTCCGGCCACTATCCCTGGCGGCGTCGCGCGGCCAGGCGCTGGCTGTTCGAGTGCGTAGGCTGTCAGTGATGTCCGTAGCGATGAACGGGAATCGCCGATGGATGGTGCCAACCTGAAGTGCAGTTTCTGCGACAAAGAGCAGCGTCAGGTCGAGATATTGGTCGTTGGTCCGGGCGCGGTGATTTGCAACGAGTGTGCAGACCTCTGCAACGAGATCATCGAGGACGCGCGGGCTACGGGCCGCATACCGCTGCGAGGTCCATGGCGAGGAGACCCGATATGAGCCCAGTAAGGCTCTTGCGCCTTCCGCAGGTGACCGCGAGGGACCCTCGCTGCCGGGTTGATGGCACGGTAATGGCACACTATCCGCGTCGATACTGGGAACACGATCAATCGTTGGCGCGACTCATATCGACTACGATGTAGTCATGAGCAAGCGTGCGGCGACACCCGTCAGGTTCGATCCGCCGGTGGCAGACCGACTCGCCTCCTTCGTCGCGGCGAACCCTGGCATGTCCTTGTCCTCTGCCGCAAACCGACTGGTTGACGAAGCCCTGCGGATGACCGAGCATCCCGGGGTCATCTTCCGGTCCGGTCCTACCGGGCGCCGCGCCGCCCTGGCCGGAGGCCCGGACGTCTGGGAGGTCATCCGCGCCGTCAAGTCGGCTCACGCGGCCGAGCCCGGACTGAATAGCGATGACCTGGTTAGCCTGGTCAGCGATAACACCGGGATAGCACTGCGCCTGGTGAACACCGCTGTCCGCTACTGGGCTGCCTACCCCGGCGAGGTCGACGCGGAGATCGTCGCCGCCGACGCGGCCGAGGAAGCCGCCGAGCTGGCCTGGCTGCGCGAGCGTCAACTGCTGGCCGGGTAGCTCATGAGTCAGCCGCTGTTGCTAGACGAGATGTTTTCTGACGACATCGCCCAGCAACTTCGCGCCAAGGGCTACGACGTCATCTCGGTGGTTGCCAACCCAGCCCTGGTGGGGCTCCCTGATGACCAGGTCCTCGCGTACGCGGCAACCGAGGGACGAGCACTGGTCACCGCCAACATTAAGGACTTCGTCCCCTTGGACGGCCGCTACCGCGCCGCNNCTGCTCAGCGACACGGCCAAGATCCAGTCCGGCCAGGTGCTATTCCTCACGCGCGGTTAGGCCGGACCCAGACCACCGCCTGCCCGGACGCAAGGCATGTCGCGGCGCTGTGAGCACGTAGCACTAATGCTGCGGCCGGAGGCGGGCCCGACCTCCCGATTCAAGGCCGCAACCGCAGGCCGGGGTGACACGTCTATAAGTTGAGGGAGGAGGTGGGCCCGTTGCGGCAATCCAGCGAGGGACGACAGCCTGTCTGTTCTGGATAAGATGCTGCGGCCCCGCCAGCCCGAGCTGGTGTGACATGAACAGTGCTGTCCTGGTCCGTAGTAGGAGGCGCCGCGGGAGAGCCTGGCACGTGCCCCGGCTACTGGGGATCGTCGGCACGCTGGGCCTGGCGGCATCGTGCGGGCAGCAGGGTCCCACGGCATCAGCAGGTCACCAAAGCCCGGGGGTGACGGCATCGGCTGGTTACCAGAGCTCAACGGCGTCGCCCCGGCCAATGGGCAGCGCGACGCCGCCGTCGCCCGGCGGCTGTGCCAGCCGGAGCCATCCGGTTAACTTCGCCTTCAGCGGCTCCCCGGCCAGCTCAGTCACCGTCTGCCCTGGCCGCGCCTCGGTCGGCGCGGTGGTGCACATCACCCTGCAGGGTTGCAATACGCCGTCGCGGGCACCCGCGGCTCTGGTGTTCCTCGGCCCGTCGAGCTGGATCGGCTCGGGTGGTGGCGGCGACCCCGTTCCGGTCAAGATGGTCGGCGGTGACCGCTTCATCGCGACCTTCACGATCCCGGCCACCTACGTCGGCGGGGAGACCGGGGCCATTCCTAACCCCACCTTGCCGGTCAGGCCGGGTGACCATGATGCGTTCGCGACCTACCCCGCGGGGATCTGCGACGTTCCCTTCACGGTCACAGGCGGCATACGCAATCTGGTCATCACCAGCGCCGTGCGTAACGAGTTGACCGCGGCCTATGTGGCCCACAGACGGATCGCGCCCTCGGATGTCGCCGGAACCAGGCCCGACGGCGTCTACTACGCTTATGACCCGGCCACTGACACCTACTGGGGTCTGGCCAACTTCACGCCATCCCTAACGGCTCCGCCGAGGGTACTAGTAGGTTTTCAGGATGGCGTTTCTTGGGGGTTTTTCACCAAGGTGGGACCAGGACCGTGGAAGGCGCAGCTCGGTGGTGAACCTGTTGTCTGTCTCGAGGCACGGTTCTTTCCGCGGGCAGTGCTAACGGCCTGGTCGCTAACGACAGACACAGCCGTTGCGGGCTGCTAACAGCCTCAGCCGGTCAGTGGTCCCGACCTGGCTCAGGTTGCTGCTGGTGGTCATCGTTGCACGACGCCTCTACCTTGCGGGGATGGCCCGCGTCTGGGCGGACACGTACACTCAGCGGGCCATCCGCGGATCAGAGCCCCCGCCGGAGGCAATCAAGAACCCGTCGGAGGCAAATCAAGAGGCGCTATGGGCGCTGGCGGAAGTTTCGGCCCGCCAGCTTTGCAGCGGCAGGTCCGTCGTCCTGGAACCGTCTGACCAGCTGGGCGGCGGCGTGGTAGGCGGCTATCTCGCTGGGCTTGCTGTTGGCTGCTGCTGTCAGCTCGGGCCGGATCTGGTGGCTTAGTGAAAGGGGGCGACGGTGTGGCGGATTCGCTGAACGGCGCTGACCGCCTCGGTTCCAAAGTGGGCCACGGTGCTGAGCAGCTCACGCAGGTTCAAGATGGACATGCGGTCGATCCACCCCGGCGGGGACGGGCTGAGTTCCTGGTACAGCTCGAAGAACCGCTCGGATGCGGGAGGCCGGGGACAGCTCCACAACATGGACAGGTCGGTTTCAGCCCACGCGTAGCTGACGGCCGGGTCGATGACGATGATGCGGCCGTCGCGGCTGAGCAGATTACCGGTCCACAAGTCGCCGTGGGTCAGGACCGCGGGCATGGCCGGGATCAGCTGCGGCAACCGGTCACACAGGCGTTCCAGAGCACGCCGGTCGCTGGCGTCGAGGGCCTGCCAGACGGCGGGCTCGCGCAGGTAGCGCAGCAACCGGTGCTCGGCGAAGAAGTCATGGCCGCTGGTGGTCCAGGTGTTGACCTGGCGCAGCCGTCCCAGGTACCCGTCGCGGTGCCAGCCGAACCGGTCATGCACCGTGCCGCCGTGCGCGGCGGCCACGTCCCGGGCGAACCTCTCCCACGCCTGCGGGCTGTCCTGCACGGCCGCCATCACTTCAAGCAGCATCAGATGCCGGGTGGCGCCCAGGACCTGCGGGGTGCCCAGCTGCCCGGTAGCGCGCAGCACGGCCAGGCCCTCGGCCTCGATAGCGAACAGGTCACCGGGCGCATCGATGACGGTCTTGCCGACGATGCGACTGCCATCGGCGTAGCTGATCAGCCAGACATCCGCGATCACCCCGCCGGACAGGCGCTCCACTGAGATGATCCCGTCCGCTCGCCCAACCGCGCCCAGCCTACCTATCACCATGCCGGCATCCGTCACCTACACAGCTTTTCAGAGGCGGACACCGTCATGGCAGGAAGGAAGCGCTGGGACGCTGCTCAGAAGGTCGGTTTGCGTAGCGGGTCAGCCTGCTTGTCCGCAGGTGAGCTCATGTATCGGGTGTCCGGGAGTGACCGCAAGTTCCCGGCGTTGACCGGCCGATCGGGCACGCAGCGGGCACGCCGCCCGCGATCACGCATACCGAAGGCAGGAGCGAGTATGCAGAAATGCTCTCTGACCTGGGCTTTTGCGGTGGAGCGGGTGACGGGAATCGAACCCGCACTGTCGCTTGGGAATCTGTGCCGTCCGGGCTGCTGTACGGCCTGACCTGCGGGGCGGGATGTCCGTGGGCGACCGTGAGAGACCCCTCGTTACCGGGGCTAATGGCACGCTAATGGCACGGCAATCATCGAAGCTGGGGGTGGATCCATTACCCCTTCGTAACACGATGGCTACCGAACGAAATGAGGAGCTGATCATTGGAGATCTGGTCGTCCCGGAGCGCCCCGGCGGGCGCAGTGCCACAGCGCAGTAGCAGGCTGGGGTACCAGCAATGCCGGTCATCTTGCCGAGCGAACAGGTCCTGGGCATCCGGTCTGCGCGGGCAACGAAGGCGGTGGCAGGGATCCAGCGCGAAGCGCCAGTTACGGCCCCGTCACCGGTCCAGGAGCTGGCTAAGCTCGCCGACATGCTGGAAAAGGACCTATTGACTCGCGGGGAATTCGACCTGATGAAAGCCAAGCTCCTCGGTCCGCCGACCATCTGATCCGTAGATGCCCGTACCGGTGTCCGGGACTGTTCAGATGGGTTCGTGACCTCGGGCTTATCTCTTTCGGTTGTCCACCTGGGTCCGGCCGATCCCAAGGTTGTTCGTCTGTGTGGCTCCCAGCGTGGCTCCCAAGCCGACCGATGAGTTACGGGGCACCGAACCGTCCAACCCACGGAACAACATCAGTCCGGCAGCAGCGGAGGCCCTGGCACACCAAGATAGCCCGGGAACGCGAACGAAGGAGCCGCAGATGACCAGCAACCCACGTCCGGGTCCCCGCATCCTGGGGAGCCTGCGATCGGCAGGCGGCAAAGGCGTCGTACGCATCGAAGACCGCTACGGCACCGGTATCGATGACCTGTGGCAGGCACTGACCGATCCCGACCGCCTGGCCTCCTGGTACGGCCAGGTAGAGGGCGACCTCCGCCCCGGCGGGCAGTTCCGTCTGCACGTGGAAGACGCCGACTCGGACGCCACCGGGGGCGTGGAAGCGTGCGAGCCTCCTCAGCGGCTGCAGGTGATGACCAGGGAAACTGAGGAATCCTACCGGCGCGGGAACGGGGTGGCGCCATACGACGAGGCCCTCGATGCCACGCTGACCGCCGACGGCGACCAGACCATCCTGGTCATCGAGGTCCGGGGCATGCCGCTGGACGCGATCGCCTTCTACGGGGTCGGGTGGCAGATCCATGCCGAGAATCTCGCCGCCTATCTCGCCGGGCGCACGCGCGGCGACACCAAGGCACGATGGGACGATCTCGTCCCCGCCTATCAGGAGCTGGCGGCCAGCATCAGCTAGCTACCCCGCGCTTTCGGGGTGGAGCGGGTGACGGGAATCGAACCCGCACTGTCAGCTTGGGAAGCTGATGTTCTACCATTGAACTACACCCGCGCGTCCTCGCACCCGCCTCGCGTACTCGGCTTGTGCTGTGTTCGCTCAGATATCGTACCGGACCCGGTAGGTTGCCAGGGTGCTCCTCTCTGATCGCGACATCAAAGCTGAGATCGAGTCCGGCCGGGTCAAGCTCGATCCGTACGCACCCGAGCTGATCCAGCCGTCCAGTATCGACGTCAGGCTAGACCGGTACTTCCGGGTTTTCGAGAATCACCGCTACCCCCACATCGATCCCGCGGTCGAACAGCCCGACCTGACCAGGCTGGTGGAGACGGACGGCGAGGACCCCTTCGTCTTGCATCCCAGCGAGTTCGTGCTGGCGTCGACCTACGAGGTGGTCTCGCTTCCAGACGACATCGCCGGGCGCCTAGAAGGCAAGAGCTCTCTGGGCCGGCTGGGCCTGCTCACCCACTCGACGGCGGGCTGGATCGACCCGGGGTTCTCCGGGCACGTGACGCTTGAGCTCTCCAACGTGGCGACGTTGCCCATCAAGCTGTGGCCGGGGATGAAGATTGGCCAGCTATGCCTTTTCCGGACCAGTTCCCCGGCCGAACACCCATATGGCTCGCCCGTCTACGGCTCTAGATACCAAGACCAGCGCGGACCTACCCCGTCGCGTTCCTATCTTAACTTTTACCGCACCAAGGTCTGAGCAAGATATGTTCACCCGGAGCCGCTCTTAAACCCCGTCAATAGCGCCAGGAAAGACGGAACTCTAATTCAGCGCCCTAAAGAGCTTTCTAAGACCGACGAGTTAGATCAGGGCGATTCCGGCGAATACGGTAAAGCCGGAAATCGGCGCTTTAGTACTTTTGGGGCGGGCCGACGACCGCTCAGGCTCGCGGCGAGCTCATATCGTGTACCCTGAGTACGGATGGCATTACGGACCGTGCCAGAATAGGCCATCTTGGAATCGGCTTAGTTACGGAATCGCAACAGGTCCGGCCGAAGCGCCCGGTTACGATACAAGTCATCACGATCACCTTCAGACTCCTCGTGACTTGGGGCCTGAAGCGGCGAGGCTGGTCGGCTTCCGCGTTTCCTTGGTCGGCGGCGTCGGAGCGAGCAGCCTCTGCCGGTCGACTTATTCGAAAAAACGTTCGTTCTTAATGTTCGCAACAAACGCCTGCCATGATTGAGCCGGATACTGCAGCCGGCTGCCGTCAGGATTTTTAGAATCCCGGACGGCTATCTGTCCGTTGACGGGTGCTACCTCAACGCAAGCTCCGTTGCCGGCGCTTCGTCTGGCCTTGCGCCACTGAAGGTCGGGAACCCCCAGGCGAGTTAGAGACATCGAACTCCCTCCGGTCCACGCGCATTAGATTGTAACTAATACTTACCGGCAGCCTCCGCAGTTCGTTGCGGAGGCTGCCGGTAAGTTTTATAGATGACTTCGAACTTATAAAGCCGCTTCTAAACCTTCTTTATAAGTACGGAGAAATTTAGCAATCAGATCAGCGCTACTTTTGGGATCTAGCGCGATAGTTTGCAATCGGTCGAAGATCTCGCGGTATCTTTTGAGATCGTCGGCACGTTCTAGGTAGGTGGATCCTATCAGCCCTTCGACGAACACGACACCGGGAGTGGGGTTTGGCAGTTCAAGGAGAGTGAAGTTGCTCTCTACCGCTGGATGTGCCCCGACTTCATACGGTAGAACCTGCACCGTGACGTTCGGCAGAGCCGACATCTCGAGGATTTTGGCCAGCTGAACGGCCATGACACTGCGTCCTCCGATTTCTCGGTGCAGCGCCGCCTCATCCAGAACCGCGGCAAAACGGGCCGGATCGTCCTGGACCAGGATGCGCTGCCGGGTGAGCTTAGCCTCGATTCGCCTCTCGATCTGATCGGGGCTGAACCGCGGCATCGCGCCCTCATGTCCGGCCCGCGCGTAATCGGCTGTTTGCAGGAGGCCCGGCACTACCGATGACTGGAAGCCGGATATGACCACAGCTTCCGCCTCCAGGCCAACATAGATCCCGAATTCCAGGTCGTAAGACTGCCACCAGCCCTGCCCCTTACCCTCGCGGGCCAGAGTCATCAGGCGGTCGCGCTCGGCCTGGTCGGTTACGTCGTAGAGGTTGCACAGGTCGCGGATGTCGCGGGGGGTGGCGGCGCCGTGACCGGTCTCCATCCGGCTCACCTTGCTCGGTGAGCACAGCAACTGATCGGCGGCCTGCTCTACCGTCAGGCCCTTCTCATTGCGGAGCGCGCGCAGCAGGGCGCCGAGTTCGCGGCGGCGAACGGTGGGGCTACGCACTTCTGTCACCAAGGCCTCTTTCCTCGGGTTTCAGCGCTATCGCTCACGGGCCGGTCCCGGAGGTCCCAACCCTTGGGACTGTGCCGATGATACATGCGTGCTGCAGTTTATTTTGGCACTTGCCAACCTGCATTGCTAGATGCACCATGAAACCAGAAGCAGTAGGCATCCTCAACGCGACCCGCCGACAACGGGGTCGAGCGGTGACCCGGCGGGTTACCGACCGCAGATCGCGAGCCAGCCAAGGCCCGCACGGAGCGACGCAAGTCACCCGGCGAGCCAAGGCCCGCACGGAGCGACGCGAGCCGCCCGGCGAGAGACCTGGCCGCGCGTGAATGAGAGGGGGCACTGCCATTTCCACCAGCCCGCAAAGACCGCATCCGCTTCCCTTGTGCCGAAGCGTACGGGCCGTGGCTCAACATCCGCGGCGTAATCCGCAACGATCCGGGATCCCGACAGTTACCCACTGCGTAATACCCCGGACATACCGCTGGGCCGGTGCTGCAACACCGACCCAGCAAGACACCACCCAGGCTCAGGAGCGAGCAAGAAGGGCTAGTGCTGTGATCAACATTACCAACTTCACCTGCCAAGACAACCCCCCGTGGCCACCGGCAGGGCCAGCCGGGGAACCGGCCGTGGATCTGGTCTGGGGGCCGGCCGAACCGGCGCGGCGCATCGGCGGCCGGGTCGCGGACATCGCCGGGCTCGCGGCCGCGGTCCTGCTCAGCTGGCTGGCCTATGTCCCCCGGCGGCTCGGTGACCGCCTGTTCCGCTGGAACGACACCGAGGCGTACTGGCGCGGCTGGCAGATCACCAAGGTGCACGCAGGTCTCGGGCGACGCTACCGGGACCCGCGCTTCGACACCCTGACCGCGTGCCCGCAATGCCAGGGCGGGGATACTCCCGCGAAGGACGCACCGTGCGCCCCCTGCCTCGGCACCGGCCGCGCCAGCACCGAGGAGGTGAGCTAGCGATGGCGTCGGGACGGCCGCGGCGGCCCAACGACCCGAGCATCATGGCCAGCGTGGAGGCCGCGGTCAGCTCGGTGTCCCGGGCGGGCCTGCCCGGCCGGCTGTGGCACTGGCGCTACGAACTGGCGCTGATGGCCGGGCTGCCGCTGGCCGCGCTCGCCATCGGCTACACGCTCGGCCTGGGCTGGCTCATCGCCATGGCGGCGACGGCGCTCGCGGTCATGGGCGCTGTCCTGGCGTGGCGGCCGGCCCGCCGGTGGCTGATCGCCAGGGCCTGGTGTGTCATCACGCCGCACCGGGTCAGGACCGGCTGCGTACACGCCTGGGTCCAGACCAGGGACGGCAGGCTGCCGATCGTCCTGTACACCGCGCCCGCGGACTTCGGCGAGCGGGTGATGCTGTGGTGCCGGGCCGGGATCACCGCGGGTGACTTCGAAGGGGCCAGGGACATCCTGCGCGCCGCCTGCTGGGCCAGCGACGTCCGGGTGGTGGTGAACGACCGGCGTAGCCACATCGTGGTGCTCGAGGTGATCCGCCGGCGGCCGGCCGGGCGGCCAGACGAGGGCGACCCGGTCACGCCGGGCTGGCCTTACCTCACCGACCGCGCCGAACCTGACGGCGCCGACTCCGAGGAGCCTGCCTTGTCTGCCGGGTGGGGAAACCAACGCCCGTTCGGATAAAAAGAATAAATAGATAGGCCGAACGGGCCTTCTCAGCAGCGCCCGGCCGCCAAGCCGCGGAAACCCGCGGAATGGCACGGGCCCCACCGGTCAGTTACCCGCCCGCCGGGCCGCCCTGGTCGCCCGTACCCTCGCCGGCCGTACCCGCCGCCGGGCCAGGATTGGCGTCCGCCGTGCCCGCCGCCGGCGGGCCGGGATTGGCGTCGGTACCGGCCGTCGCCGGACCGGCGGCGGCATCGGCTACCGGGGCGCTGCCCGCATCGGTCCCGACGGCCGCGCCGACCGGGGCCATGGAGCGGACCAGGAGCTGGGCGACGTCGATGACTTCGAGGGTGTCCTTGGCGTCGCCGGAGGCTTTCTTGGCGTTAACGGCGTCGCCGAGCATGACCAGGCAGTAGGGGCAGGCGGTGGAGATGGTGTCCGGGGACAGCGCGAGGGCTTCGTCGATCCGCTCGGTATTGATCCGCTTGCCGATCCGCTCCTCCATCCACATCCGCGCGCCGCCCGCACCGCAGCAGAACCCGCGTTCCTTGCACCGGTGCATCTCCACCGCCTCGACCCCGGGCACGTGCTCCATGATCTGCCGCGGCGCCGTGTACACCTTGTTATGCCGCCCCAGGAAACACGGGTCGTGGTAGGTGACCTTCTCCGGCGCGGCCACTTTCCCGTCCGGGGTCAGCTTGCCCTGCTCCACCAGCCGGGCCAGCAGCTGGGTGTGATGGATCACCTCATAGTTCCCGCCTAGCTGGGGGTACTCATTCGCGATCGTGTTAAAGCAATGCGGGCAGCTGGCCACGATCGTCTTCGGGGCGGCCTCATTGAGGGTCTCGATGTTCTGCTGGGCCAGCATCGAGAANNACGAACTCGTTGCCGATCCGGCGGGCCGGGTCCCCGGTGCACGTCTCGGCCGGGCCGAGCACCGCGAACTTCACCCCGGCGGTGTGCAGCAAGGTCGCGATGGCCTTGGTGGTTTTCTTGGCCCGGTCCTCCAGGGCGCCGGCGCAGCCGACCCAGAACAGGTACTCGATGTCCGGGTCGATCTTCCCGTCCGCGACCGGGATCTCGAAGTCCAGCTCGCCGATCCAGTCACCGCGCCGGTTCGCGCCCATGCCCCAGGGGTCGCCCTTGTTCTCCAGGTTCTTCAGCATCCCGGCCGCCTCCACCGGGAACGCCGACTCGATCAGCACCTGGTGGCGGCGCATCCCGTCGATATGGTCGATGTGCTCGATATCGACCGGGCACTCCTCCACGCAGGCCCCGCAGTTGGTGCACGACCACAGCACATCCGGGTCGATCACGCCGTTGTCTTCCTTGGTGCCGACCAGCGGCCGGGCCGCTTCGGCCTTGACCGCGTCGGGGAGGGCTTCTCTTTCCTCATCGGAGGACGCCAGGAGGTAGGGGGCCTTGGCGAAGGCGTGGTCGCGCAGGTCCAAGATGACCTGCTTGGGGGACAGCGGCTTGCCGGTGGCCCAGGCCGGGCACTGGGACTGGCACCGCCCGCACTCGGTGCAGGTGCCCATGTCCAGCAGGCCCTTCCAGCTGAAGTCCTCGATCTTGCCCAAACCGAACACATCAGTGTCCGGGTCCGCTTCCTCGAAATCCAGCACCTTGCCGTTGCTTCGCATCGGCGGGAGCGCGCCGAGCGCGTCGGGCTTGCGGCCGTATAGCACGTTGAGGGGAGCCAGCGCGATGTGCAGGTGCTTGGAATACACCACGATCACCGCGAAGGCCATCACCACGGCGATCTGGGCCAGCAGGAATACCACCTCAAGCACGCTGTTTACCCCAGAGCCCAGCGGATGCAGCCAGTGGCCGACCTCCTGGGACGCAAACGCGCCGTGCTTATAGGGGAACACCCCGCTGTCAATCTGAGCGCCGCGGTAGAGCAGCAAGGTGGCGATGACGAGGAAGATCATGCCCAGGACGATCCAGGCGGCGCGGGTGTGCGAGCCCAGGAACCGGGAGGCCCGGCCGCGGCGTTCGGGCGAGTTCCGGATCCGGATCACGGTGAAGGTGACGATGCCGGCCAGCACGCCGACGGCGAACAGGTCCTCGATGAACCCGATGGCCGCCCAGTGGCCGATGCCGGGGATCGCGAACGTGCGGGAGAACAGGTCCCCGTACGCCTCGATAATCGTCAAGATCAGCACGAGGAAACCCCAGAACGTGGCGGCGTGGGCCGCGCCAGGCACCGTCCACTGCAGCAGCTTGCGCTGGCCGATCACCTCGGTCGCCTGCGACTCGATGTCACGCCCGGGATGCTCCCGCACCGCCGCGACCCGTTCCGGGGCAGGCTGCCCGCTGAACGCCAGCCGCTTCAGCCACCACATCCGGCGCCCCGCGATCGCCAACGCGACCACGGTCAGGACCAGGCCAACGGTCATCCGCAAAACCACGCGAACCTCCTCAGTATCGGAGCTCAAGCGTAGCGGTGCGGGACCGCGTCACCCAGGACCGCGTATCCGCAATGTTCCAGGCCCCCTGGGGGGAGGTTCTAGGGTCCCCCTGGGGGGAGGTACAGATCCACGATCAGGGGCGATGGGCTGCGGGCAAAGTTTTCCGGGTTTCCGGGGCGGCGCGGGAATGACCGGGGACTTACTTAAGTTGAGCCTAAGTGACTCAAGTCATTTGACGGCGGAGGCTCTCGCTGGCAAGCTTGAGCCGATACTACTCAACTTCAACACACACAAGGACTGCTCATGGCACGTGCGGTAGGGATTGACCTGGGGACGACCAACTCTGTCGTCGCCATACTTGAGGGCGGGGAGCCTACGGTCATCGCCAACGCCGAAGGCTCACGGACGACGCCCTCCGTCGTGGCCTTCGCCAAGAACTCTGAGGTACTCGTCGGTGAGGTCGCCAAGCGGCAGGCCGTCACCAACGTGGACCGGACCATCCGTTCGGTCAAGCGGCACATGGGGACCGACTGGACCGTCACCATTGACGGCAAGAAGTTCACCCCCCAGCAGATCAGCGCGTTCATCCTGCAGAAGCTGAAGAGGGACGCGGAGGCCTACCTCGGCGAGAACATCACCGACGCGGTGATCACCG
>PMST01000317.1 GCA_003168295.1 Actinomycetota bacterium | reverse complement strand
ACCCGGCTGAAGTTCCCGAGCTACTCGCCGCCGGAGATGCTGGCGCTGGCCGAGTCCGCGCTTGACCGGCGCGGTGAGATGCTCGACTCGGACGCGCGGCCGGTGCTGTGGCGCACGCTAGAAGAGGTCGGCCGCCGCCGGATGGCCGACGAGCTCGGCAACGGCAGGTTTGTCCGCAGCCTGCTTGAGAAGGCCGGCCAGGCCCGTGACGTGCGGGTGATGACCGGAACGGCCGAGCCCGCACCCAAGGACCTGGTCACGATCCGCGCACATGACCTCGAGCAGGCGTTCGCCGAGCTGACCAGCCGGATGCGCGGCTACGAGGACACGCCGACGGTGGAAGGCGCGATCGCCGAGCTCGACGAGTTGGTCGGCCTCGAGCCGGTGAAGCAGCAGGTACGCGCGATCGCGGCGCAGTTGCGGGTGGCCAAGCTGCGCGACACCCATGGGCTGACCAGCCAGCCGCCCACCAGGCACTTCGTGTTCAGCGGGCCGCCCGGTACCGGCAAGACCACCGTCGCCCGCATCCTCGGCCGGATCTTCGCCGCGCTCGGACTGCTGGTCAGGCCCGAGGTGGTCGAGGCGCACCGGGGTGACCTGGTCGGCGAGCACCTCGGCTCGACAGCGATCAAGACCAACAAGCTCGTCGACTCGGCGCTGGGCGGGGTGCTGTTCATCGACGAGGCGTACTCCCTGCACAACGACGGGTATTCCGGCGGGGACGCGTTCGGCTCCGAGGCGGTGCAGACGCTGCTCAAGCGCGCCGAGGACGACCGGGACCGGCTGGTCATCGTGCTGGCCGGATACCCGGTGGACATGGACAGGTTCCTGCGCAGCAACCCCGGCCTGGCGTCCAGGTTCAGCACCAGGGTCACCTTCCCCAGCTACCGGCCGCAAGACCTGGTGCGCATCGCCGTCCTGCTGGCGGAACAGGCCGGGGACATGTTCGACCCGGCCGCGATCGAGGTGCTCCGCGCTATCTTCGGGCACGCCTGCGCCGCGGGCCGGATCGACGAGCTCGGCAACGGCCGGTTCGCCCGGTCGCTGTTCGAGCGGGCCTGCGCCTGCCGGGACGTCCGGGTGGTGCGCCTCGGCGAGCAGGCCACCGCGGCAGACCTGACCACGGTGACCGCCGCGGACGTGGAGACCGCCTACCGCGACCTCACCCCGGATGCGCCCGATGCCCCGGAAACCCCAGGGACCACGCGGAACCGGCTCACCGTCCGCGACCAGAGCTAACCCGGCCAGAGCTGACTGCAGGGCCGCCTGGCTGCTGAGCTGCCGAAATGTCCGCTAAACCAGCTGAGCATTCGCGATGAAGACACGACGTTCCGGGTACTGGTTGTACTGTACCCGGCCATAATACGTAAGTATGATCGAGGTGTGCAGCTACGGTATAACTACCGCCTCTACCCCGCCCCCGGGCAGCGTTCCGCGCTGGCCAGGGCGTTCGGGTGCGCGCGGGTGGTGTTCAACGACGCGCTGCGCCACCGACAGGAGGCGTATGAGGTTGGGCTCCCGTACGTCACTGACGCGGACCTATCAGCTAAGCTGACCGCCGCCAAGGCCACCGCGGAACGGGCGTGGCTGGCCGAGGTCTCCTCGGTGGTACTCCAGCAGTCCCTGGCAGACCTGAACACGGCCTACCGGAACTTCTTCGCCTCGGTCACAGGGACGCGGCGGGCCGGTATTTTGCCAGCTTCGTCGTGGAGGCGACGCCGGGCGCGCTGCCCGGGGCTGAGCCGGTGACGGGTATCGACCTGGGGCTGACCCNNTTTCGCGGTGCTGTCCGACGGCCGCAAGATCGCATCCCCCCGGTTCCTGCGGCGGGCGGAGAAGAAACTCAGGCGGGCGCAGCGGTCGTTGTCCCGCAAGGAGACGGGCAGCCGGAACCGGGACAAGGCCCGGGTTAAGGTCGCCAGGGCGCACGCCCGGGTGGCCGACGCACGGCGCGAGTTCCACCACCAGCTCTCCACGGCGCTGATCCGCGACAACCAAGCGGTCGCCGTCGAGGACCTGGCGGTCAGGGGACTGGCCCGTACCCGGCTGGCCAAGTCCGTGCACGATGCGGGCTGGTCGGCGTTCGTGCACATGCTGGAGTACAAGGCCCGGCTGTACAGTCGGGAGTTCCACCGGATCGGCCGGTTCGTCCCCACGTCTCAGACGTGCTCGGCGTGCGGGGTCAAGGACGGCCCCAAGCCGCTGCACGTCCGCATCTGGCAGTGCCCGTCGTGCGGAACGTGGCTGGACCGGGACATCAACGCGGCGGTCAACGTCGCCAAGGCCGCCGGACTGGCGTTGACAGCCTGTGGAGCGCAGGTAAGACCAGGACCCCGCGTCCTGGCGCAGCGCAGCGAAGCAGGAACCCACCCGAAGTCGTGCCGGGAAGCGGCGTGACAGGCGGGAATCTCCGCCCTTCACTAAAGGGCGAAGCGGAGGTCAAGCTGAGCCCGGTGGACGAACGGTGGGAATTCTGGATCGACCGGGGCGGCACGTTCACCGATATCGTGGCCCGGCGGCCGGACGGACGTCTGGTCGCGCACAAGCTGCTGTCCGAGAACCCCAGGGCCTACCGGGACGCCGCGGTGGCGGGCATCCGGCAGCTGCTCGGGGTTGGGCCGGACGAGGCGTTTCCGGCGGAGCGGGTCGGCTCGGTCCGGCTGGGCACCACGGTCGCCACCAACGCCTTGCTTGAGCGCACGGGTGAGCCGACCGTGCTGGTCATCACCAAGGGCTTCGCCGACGCCCTGCGCATCGCCTATCAGAACCGGCCGCGGATTTTCGACCGCAGGATCGTGCTGCCCGAGGTGCTGTACGGGCGGGTGATCGAGGCTGACGAGCGAATCGGGCCCCGCGGCGAGGTCATCACGCCGCTAGACGAAGATGCTGTCGCCGGCCAGCTGAAGGCCGCCTACGCGGACGGCTTCCGCAGCGCCGCCGTGGTCTGCATGCACGGCTACCGCCATCCCGGGCACGAGGCGAGAATCGGCCGCCTCGCCCGCGAGGCCGGGTTCACCCAGGTCTCGGAGTCACACCAGACCAGTCCGCTGATGAAGCTGGTCTCGCGCGGCGATACCACGGTGGCGGACGCCTACCTGTCGCCGATCCTGCGCCGGTACGTGCGCGAGCTGGCGCCGGAACTGGACGGTGTCCGGCTGCTGTTCATGCAGTCCAACGGCGGCCTCACCGACGCGGCCAGCTTCCGCGGCAAGGACTCCATCTTGTCCGGCCCGGCGGGCGGCATCGTCGGCATGGCCAGGACGGCCCGGGACGCCGGCTTCGGCCAGGTCATCGGGTTCGACATGGGCGGCACGTCCACCGACGTGTCGCACTTCGCCGGCGAGTTCGAGCGCGAGTACGAGACCC
>PMST01000481.1 GCA_003168295.1 Actinomycetota bacterium | reverse complement strand
TACTCCGACTCGGCCAAGGAACTCGGACCGGCCAGCGCCACCCTGCGGCTCTTCGACGCCCAGGCCAAACTGGCCGAATGGGCCGCCGGTCACGCGGTGCGGCTGACCCTGTTCCACGGCCGGGGCGGCGCGCTCGGCCGCGGCGGCGGCCCGGCCGGCCGCGCCGTGCTGGCCCAGGCGCCTGGTTCGGTGAACGGGTCGTTCAAGGTCACCGAGCAGGGCGAGGTCATCTTCGCCAGGTACGGCCGGCAGGTGATCGCCAAACGGCACCTGGAGCAGGTCAGCTCCGCGGTGCTGCTCGCCTCGTCGCCGCGAATCGCGGACCGGAACGCGGCCGCGGCCGCCACCTACCGCGACGTGGCCGACCGGATCGACGCGGCCGCGCGTTCGGTGTTCCGGGCCCTGGTCGAGGCGGACGGCTTCGCCGACTGGTTCGCCCGGATCAGCCCGCTGGGCGAGATCGGCCAGCTGCGCATCGGGTCCCGGCCGGCCAAGCGCGGCCTGGCGCCGGCCCGGCCGGGCGCCGTGGCCACCATGGACCTGACCGACCTGCGGGCCATCCCGTGGGTCTTCGCCTGGTCGCAGACCCGGATGAACCTGCCCGGCTGGTTCGGCCTGGGCAGCGGGCTCGCCGCCATCGCGGACACCGACGGCGCCGAGGTGCTGCGGCGCGCCTACCGCGACTGGCCGCTGTTCAGCGTGCTGCTCGACAACGCGGAAATGAGCCTGGCCAAGACGGACCGGCAGATCGGGGCGCGTTACCTGGCCCTGGGCGGACGGGAGGACTTGACCGAGCGCGTGCTCGCCGAGTACGACCTGACCCGGCGGCTGGTGCTCGCGGTGACCGGCCACGACCGGCTGCTCGAAGACAAGCACGTGCTCTCACGGGCGGTCGCGCTGCGTGATCCCTACGTGGACGCCCTGTCCTACCTGCAGCTGCGGGCCCTGGCCGCGCTGCGCGGCTCGATTCCCGACGAAGAACGCGAGCGCCTGGAGCGCCTGCTACTCCTTACCGTCAACGGCGTCGCGGCCGGCCTGCAGAACACCGGCTGACCGCCGTCCCGCGCCTCGGTAGGCTGCCGGGATGAGCTATCGCACGCACCGGCTTGAGCTGGACGACCAGACGCTGCGGGAATGGGAAGGAACGGTGCTCGCCGCCGACGCCGAGGGGATCGTGCTCGACCGGTCGGCCTTCTACCCGGGCGGCGGCGGCCAGCCGCCGGACCACGGCGTCCTGCTGTGGGCCGGGGTGCAGACCCGGATCGAAGGGACCCGCAAGGGCGACGACCTGTACCTGATCCCGGCCGAAGGCGACCCGCTGCCGCCCCCGGGCACTGCGGTCCGCGGCGCCGTCGAAGATGACCGCCGGACCGCGCTCATGCGTACGCACTCCGGCCTGCATGTGCTGTGCGGGGTGGTGTTCCGTGACTTCGGCGCGCTGGTCACCGGGGGCAACATGGAGCCGCTGACCGCGCGGATGGACTTCAACCTGCCGGCCCTGCCGGAAGGTTTCCGGGACGCCGTCGAGGCCGCCTGCAACACCGAGATCCGGGCCGGCCGGCGCATCGACGTCCGCGTGCTGCCCCGGGACGAGGCGTTCGCCCTGCCCGACATCATCCGCACCGCCACCAACCTGGTGCCGCCGGANNGGCACCCACGTCGCGTCGACCAGCCAGGTCGGCCGGATCGAGGTCGTCAAGATCGAGAGCAAAGGCAAAGGCTTCCGCCGCCTGCGCATCCGCGTCAGCGACTAACCCCGATCTTCCCGATGCCCGCGATATCCGCGGGCTCGCACGGGAGAACGCACACGGGTGGCGCTCGCCTGCTCCTCGCTGATCTCATATGTCCCAGGGGTCATTCCTGTCCCGGGTATCACGGATCCCGGTCCTCAGCGGCATGCTTTGGTGGTGGATCCGGGCTTGACGGTGGATCCAGTGCATCCGGCTACACCGGATCCACCGCAGAGCCTGGATCCACCACAGTAACCGGAGACACTGCGCGATGTTTGTCGCTTATGTCGGTAAATGACGGGCAGGTGGTTGCGTGTGCTGGCCGCCCAGCGGTGCGACCACCCTCATGCGAAACCAGTAGTAACTGCGGCAACAGGTGCCGTCGCACTGTGCCGAGGCGAGAGCCAATTCGCTGAGTGAAGATCGCCGCTAACCGTCGTCCGCCTCGCCAGGCCTGGAAACCGCCTCGTCAGACCCTGAAACCGCCTCGTCGGGCCTTGAAACAACCTCGCCAGGCCTTGAAACCGCCTCGCCGGGCCCTGAAACGGCCGCCGCCGTGGGCTCCACCGCCGCCGGCGCCGCCGCGGGCTTCGGCAGGAACGCCAGCCCGAGCGCCAGGCACGCGAACGGGACCGCCGAAAGCGCATACCGATAGTCCAGTTCGTGGGCCGCGATCGGCACCACCAGGTTGACCACCCCGGTCGCCCAGGCCAGGCCCGCAAACTTACCCCAGCCTCGCCGCCATCTGGCGATCAGCAGGACGAGCCCGCCCACCACCACGGCGAAGAAGACCCACCCGGGGAACCAGACGGGCAGCTGGTACCAGAACATAAAGAATGCCCACGGCTGGACCACGTGCGTGTTCGAGGTGGTGTGCGCGTACAAGGCCTCGTCGTGCTTCATGTAAGGCGCGAGCGTGGTGACGTGCGGGGCCACGGTGAAGTGATCCGACAGGTACACCTCGGACCTGTCGGTGGCGAAGAACGTCAGGAGCACGCCCTCGCCCACCGACTTGAGGTAGTCGACCGGCTGGGCCTCGATGGCCCGCTCGGCGAACTGCATCGCCAGCTTGTTGTTGTGCGCGTTGATCCCCGGGTCCTTGTCGACCCGGTACCAGGCACCCGCCGCCCACAGGTAGTCGGCCGGGCTGCGCTCGTTCAGCAGGGCCGGCAAGGACCAGGGCGGGGCGGGCGAGGTCGGATGGTCCGGCTGCGCGGTCGGGCACAGCGCGCGCAGGTCGGCGGGCGGCTTGATGATCGCGCAGTTGGCGAACGACATGGTGCGTGACCACAGGAACAACCCGCTGCTGTTGGTGATGTCGAGCTGGCCGTACTCCGAGAAGAAGACCAGCGCGTAACCGGCCAGCGGAACCGCGAAAGCCGCCAGGCACGCGGTGAGCGCCCGCCAGCCGACCCGCTGGATGATCAGGTAGATCAGGATGATCACGAACACCGGGGCGCCGTTGCCGCGGATGATCGAGGCCCAGGCGACCAGCAAGCCGACGATCACGGCCTGCCAGATCGCCGGCTTGGGCCGGACAATGAGGATCGCCACGGCGATCATCAGCACGAACGTGAACAGGGTGTCGGGCAGGATCGAGGATTCCAGCCAGATCTGCCGCGAGTCGAATAGGGTCGGGACGGCCGCGAGCGTCGCGCCCCAGGCGGGCAGCCCGCGACCGCGCAGCACCGCGTAGATGATCGTGGCCAGCGCGATCCCCATCAGGTGCTGCAGCGTGGTGACGAGCAGCAGGCTGTGGAACGGCTCGAGTACCTTCAGCAGCAGCGGATAGCCCTCCGGCCGCAGCTGGTAGAGCGGGGTGAGGTGGACGCCCTCTTTCATATAGCTGAACGAGTCCTGGATGAGCAGCGCGGGTGAGAACCCGAGCGCCGCGATCACCCGCGGCAGCACAGAAAGGCAGGCGGCGATGGTGAACAGCCGGTGGTTTCGCCACAGCGAGACCGGGGTCAGCCGGCCGGCGGCGCCTCGAGCCCGGGCGGTCAGCGGGCCGGCGTCCCAGGAGATCTCCGGTGGCCATAGCTGCCAGCTCCGGCGGCGCTCCGGCGCGCTGTCACCGTCCGCGCTGCGGCGCTG
This sequence comes from Actinomycetota bacterium, assembly GCA_003168295.1. The sequence goes on along the minus strand of PMST01000481.1, from coordinate 6,405 downwards.
GCTGGTTCCGAGACCGGTCAACGATTTCCCACCTCCTGGAACCTGAACAATAGTGGGTGATGATGCGAGCCGAAGACGATACACCCGCCCAGAACGCCGCGGATATGCCCGGGCCGGCTACCACGGCTGCCCCGGCTGACCGTGTCGCCCTGGACGCCGCGGTCCTGTGCCGCGCCGTGGTCAGGCCGGGCGGCCTGTGGCGTGCCGTCGAGGTGCTGGCCTCGACCGGCTCGACCAATGCCGACCTGCTGGCCCGGGCCGCCGCCGGCGCGCCGGAAGGCGTCGTGCTCGCCGCCGAGGAGCAGACCGCGGGACGAGGCCGGATGGGCCGGGTCTGGGTGTCCCCGCCGCGGGCGGCTCTGACGTTCTCCCTGCTCGTGCGGCCGGACACCGTTTCACCCGCCCGCCGCGGCTGGCTTCCGCTGCTGGCCGGGGTGTCGGTCGCCTCGGCGGTGCGCGCCGCGGCCGGCGTCGATGCGCGGCTGAAATGGCCGAACGACGTGCTGGCAGGCCCGGCCAAGCTCGCCGGGATCCTGGCCGAGGCGGCCGGCGACGCGGTCGTCGTCGGCATCGGCCTGAACGTGTCCACCGAGCCCGGCGAGTTGCCGCCGCCGGGCCCGACCCCGAGACCCCTCAGAGCCCCGGGCGGCGCACTTCCCGCGACCTCCCTCCGCGTCCTAGCCGCCGCAGGCCCGGCCGCCGCAGGCCCGGCCCGGGCCGGGAGCGGTGACCGAGACCGGCTGCTCACCGAGATCCTGGCCGCCTTCGAGCACTGGTACCAGGCCTGGCGGCAGGTCGGCGGTGACCCGGACCGGTGCGGGCTGCGGGCCGAGTACACGGCGCTGTGCGCCACGATCGGCCGTCGTGTCCGGGTGGAGCTACCGGGCGGTCAGCTGCTCTCCGGGCTGGCGGTCGGCGTCGACCCCGACGGCAGGCTGCTCGTCCGCGTCTCAGGGCCGGAGGGCCCGGACGCCGCGGTCCCCGTCGCGGCCGGCGACGTGATACACCTGCGCTGACCCGAAGGAGCCGTCCTGGGCGCGAACGCCAGCGCCGCCGCCAGGCACGCGGCGGGCACGGCCGGCACCAGGTAGCGCAGGTCGAAGTCCGCNNTGGGCGGCACGAGCAGGATCGTCACCGCGAACGCCCACGGCAGCGCCCCCGGGCCACGCCGCCGGACGATCATCGTGACCAGACCGCCGAACAGGATCACCCCCAGCAGCGTCCCCCGCAGGTAGACGTACCGCTGGTAGCTCACAAGCCACGAAGCGAACGGCTGGACCGCCCGCGTCGCGGCCGGATGGCCGCCGTTGTAGGCGGCCTGGTCGCTGGCGACCGTACCGCCCCCGATGGCGCCCATGCTGGCCGGCACCCAGGCCGTCGTCGCGTCGGCGAACTGGTACCTGTCCACGATGCCGGCGTCGGGGTGGACCGGCCGGTCCCAGTAGAAGCTCAGCGCGACGTCGTGCCCGACCGCGGTCAGGTACCCGCCCGGCTGGGCCTCGATGGCGCGCAGCGCGAAGTTCCGCGCGAGCGCGTTGGTCCGCGCCGAGAACCGGCCGCCGGGCATCGCCAGCAACGGCGAGTTCCCGTCCCAGATGTACAGCGAGGCGGCCAGCCGCGGGCCCGCGGGCGGGCACAGCGCCCGCTCGTCGGCCGGCGGCTTGATCACCGCGCAGTTCGCGAACGACATCGTCCGCGACCACAGGTAAACACCGTCGCTCCGGGTCAGGCTGAACTGGTGCTCATGCAGGTCGAACCAGCCGGCGTAGGCCGCGACCGGGAGGGCCCCAGCCAGGATGGCGGCGGCCAGGGCCAGCCAGCCGGACCGCCGGATGACCAGCGTGACCAGCAGCACCGCGAGCAGCGCCAGCCCGACCGGCCAGACGATCGCCGTCGCGCCGACCACGAAGGCGGCGGGCACCGTGCGGCTCGGCCGCCGTTCCGCGGGGGAGCGAAGCAGCAGGTAAAGGCCGATGAAAATCATGAATCCGAACGGGACGTCGGGTACCGCGTCCGATTCAAGCTGGAGCTCGTACGCGTCGAAGAACACCGGGACGGCGGCGAGCGTCGCGACCCAGCCGGGCAGCCCGTACCGGCGGACCAGCAGGTAGCTGAGCACGCCGATGGCCAGGCCCATGAGGTGCTGAACGACCGCCACCACGGCGAAGCTGTGCAGCGGCCGCAGCAGCCACAGGAAGAAGCCGTAGCCGCCGACCCGGCTCGGGTCCGGGACCAGCCGCAGCCCGGTCGCGAGGTAGGACGCGGAGTCGCCGCCGAACCACATGATCGGCCGGAACGCCAGCATGACCAGCACCCGCACCGCGATCGCCCCGGCCAGGGCGAGCCCGAAGAGCCAGTGCCGCCGCGCGGCCCCGCCCACCCGAACCCACTCCATCAGAAGATGGTATTGCTTTGCGGCGCCGCGGCTCTTTGGCTTGCTCGGCCGGGTCGCTCCCCGTGCCAATATGTGCGGTATGGCGTACGACTATTCGCTCACTGCCGACGAGCAGCTGGTGTTGCGGCTGCGGCCGCATGCCAAGACGCTGATCCGGCCGTTCTTCTTTGCCTTTGTCGTGGTGGCGGCCGCGTTGGTGATCGAGGCGGTGATCCCCTCCGGCGCGGCGGCGGCGGCGGAACGGCTCGTGGTGGCGGTGGTCGCGATCCTCGCCCTGATGCTGTGGCTGATGGTGCCGGTGCTGCGCTGGCGGACGACGACGTACGAGCTGACCACCCGGCGGCTGCGCATGCGAGACGGCATCGTGACCCGGCACGGCCGGGACATCCCGCTGGCCAGGATCAACGACGTGTCGTTCGAAAAGGGGCCGCTCGACCGGCTGCTGGGCAGCGGGCGGCTGGTGGTGGAGTCGGCCGGCGAGCACGGCCAGATCCTGCTGCGGGACATCCCGCGGGTGGAATCGGTGCAGGCGACGTTGTTCCGGCTGGTCGAGGAGGAACAGCGTCGGCTCGAGCGGAACGAGCGAAACCAGCCCTGAGCCGCTAGCCTGCACGCCTATGGCGGCCGCTGAAGCGCCCCGTGTGGGCGCTGGTTTTTACCGTTCCTTTACTATTTACCTATGACTCGCGTGCTGCTCGCCGAGGATGACNNCTGGGCGAAGGCGTCGACCTGATCCTGCTCGACATCGGCCTGCCCGAGCTGGACGGGCTCGAGGTGTGCCGGCGGGTCCGGGCCGGCGGGTACGCCGTGCCGGTGCTGATCCTGACCGCCCGGGCCGACGAGGTGGACACGGTGGTGGGCCTGGACGCGGGGGCCGACGACTACGTCACCAAGCCGTTCCGGCTGGCCGAGCTGCTGGCCCGGGTCCGGGCCCTGTTGCGGCGCGGGACGGCGGAAGGCTCGGCCGCGCACGGCGTCCGGATCGACCCGGACGCCCGCCGGGCCTGGCACGGCGACGCCGAGCTTGACCTCACCACCAAGGAATTCGACCTGCTCTGGATCCTGCTGCGGGACGCGGGCAAGGTGGTCACCCGCGAGCAGATCATGCGCGAGGTGTGGGACGCGAAATGGTGGACCTCCACCAAGACGCTCGACATGCACATTTCCTGGCTCCGCCGCAAGCTCGGCGACGACGCGCACAGCCCCAGGTACATCACTACCGTGCGGGGCGTCGGGTTCCGCTTTGAGCGCGGCGACTGATCGCGGGTGAGCGGTGCGCAGGAAACTGTGGTTCTCCAGCTTCGCCGTGGCGGTCGTCGCCGTCCTCATCGTGGGTGTGCCCGCGCTGGTGATCGGGGCCGGCCGCGGGGCGGCCGCGCTGACCGTGCTGACCGCGTTCATCGTCGTAGCGGCCGCGCTGGCCGCCTGGCTGACCGCGGTGCTCGCGGGCCGGCTGGCCCGGCCGGTGGAAGAGCTCGCCGAGGCGGCCGGGCGGCTCGGGGCGGGCGACCCGCGCCCGCTCGGCCGCCGGTACGGGGTGGCCGACCTCGATCAGGTGGCCGACGGGCTTGATAGTTCGGCGCGCAGGCTCAGCAGCCTGCTCGCCGCGGACCGCGAACTGGCGGTGGATGCCTCCCATCAGCTGCGCACGCCGCTGACCGCGTTGTCGATGCGGCTGGAAGAGATGATCGCGGCGGCGGATGATCCCGATGTGGTCCGGGAAGAGGGCAACGCGGCCCTGACCCAGGCCGAGCGGCTGGCGGACGTGGTGACTCAGCTGCTCAGCCCGGCCCGGCGGGCGACCGCGGCCTCGGCCGCGCTGACGGGCATCGACGAGATCGTGCGGCAGCAGGTCGTCGAGTGGGAACCGGCGTTCCGGCGCGCGCAGCGCAAGCTCGTGGTGATCGGCGTGCGCGGCCTGCAAGCGCACGTCACCCCCGGCGGGCTGGCTCAGGTGCTCGCGACGCTGCTGGACAACGCGCTCATGCACGGCGGGGGCACGGTGACCCTGCAGACCTCACAGAGCGCGCGGTCGGTGGTGATCGAAGTCCGGGACGAGGGGAACGGCGTCCCGCCGGAGCTGGTGTCCCGCATCTTCGAGCGCAGCGTCAGCGGCCGTCCCGAGGGAACGGGGCTGGGCCTGGCCCTGGCGCGGACGATGGCCGCCGCGGACGGCGGTCGCATCGTGCTGGTCAAGCCCAAGCCGGCCACGTTCGCGGTCTTCCTGCCCCGGCACCCGCTGCGCCCCGGCACCCAGCCCGTGCGCGGCCCCGCCTAGGGGCCCCGCCTAGGGGCCCGGGCTAGCGCCGCCGGACGTCCGTGTCGGCCGGGTTGAGGTGCTCGAACGGCGACCCGTAGCCGTCCGGCGTTCCCGCCAGGACAGCGCCCGCCTCGCTGGTTTCTCTCGGATCGACGATCCCGGAAACGGCGGCTTCCCCGGCCGCGACCGTGGCACCCGGAGCCCCGGCCAGGAACACCCACTTCTTATAGGAGAAGTACCGGAAGATGGTCCCCAGGCCGGTTCCCACTACGCTCGCCGCGTTGTAGGCCAGCGCGCTCTTGGCGTCCAGCCCGTAGGTGGTGAACGCGATCACGGCCTCGGCGATCACCAGGCCGACGACGTTCAGCGCGACGAACAGCATCCCTTCGCGCAGCAGCGCCTGGTTGACCCGGTGCCGGAAGGTCCAGAACCTGCTGCCGAGGTAGGTGACCACGGTGGCAGCGGTGATGGAGAGCGCCTTGGCGGCCATGGCCTCGATGCCGACGTCGCCGTGCAGGTACGCGGCGCCACCAAGATCGATGACCGACCCGACCAGCCCGACCACGCCGAACTTTGCCAGCTCAGGAATCAGCTCGACGAAACGTCGGTGAATGCTCACCATACGAGACGGTCCTTTCCACATGACATCAGGCGGCCGCGCGCAAGACCCCCGTACAGGCTGTAACACGACCCGCACATGCTACCGGCCCCGGCTGACTGCCGCTCCAACCTTCCCTGATAGGAAGCTCTGAAACGGCCCAGAACTCCCGCCTAAGCAGGCCCAGCCCCAGTCAGGCCCAGCCCCAGTCAGCCGCTAGTCACGCGGTAAGCGTTGTCTCCCGCCCGGTCTTGGCGATGGCGTGCCAGCCCAGGTAGACCACGGCCGTGATCAAGAACCCGGCCTCGAAGGTCAGGTCCCCGGCCGAGCCGATGTGCGTCGGCACCACGCCGACGTACTCGGTCTGGTTGGAGAACAGCCAGATCGAGATGCCCATCCCGACCAGCATGGCTACCGGCCCGGCCCAGTTCGTCCGCCGGGTCGCGAATAGCAGGTTCTCGTGCGGGTTGCGCCGCAGCAGCAGGTCGCAGAAGTACACGGCCAGCCACGGAGCGATCCAGTACGCGATGATCAGCAGGAAGTTCTCGTACTTGGTCCCCGCGTCGTGCAGCCCGCTCCAGGCCAGGAAGAAGCCGATGATGCCGAACCCGAGGGCCACGATCGCCCGCCGCGCCGACAGCGGCAGCTTGATGCCGATGGCGGTGAACGACAGCGCGCCCGAGTAGATGTTGAGCACGTTAGCCGAGACGGCGCCGAGCGCGATGGCCAGCAGCGTGAGGTCGGCCAGCGGGGTGGCCAGCAGGCTGGTCATGCCGCCGGGACCTGCGAGCGCGTTGCCCGGGCTGACCACGGTGCCGACGGCCGCGCCGACGATCTCGAGCACGGCGCAGGACAGGAACAGCCCGGCCCCGGACCACCAGGCGATGGCCTTCTTGCTCGTGTCCGGCTTGAAGTAGCGGGTGTAGTCCGACGCGTANNTCAAGATGACCCCGGCCGCGATTAGGAAGATGATGGTGAGGATCGGGAAGGCGTACCGCTCAAAGACGTGCACCAGGTTGTAGCCGAAGAACGCCACCACGAGCTGCACCGCCACGATGATGACCAGGCAGAGCACCTGCGGCATGTGGGTCAGCACGTTCAGCGCCAGGGCGCCGCTGACGCTGTTGACGGCGAACCAGCCGATGCCGGCCG
>PMST01000297.1 GCA_003168295.1 Actinomycetota bacterium | reverse complement strand
GCCCGCCCGGCCGGGCCCGCTTCGAGGTGACCGATCATGTGCTCGGCGAGGTCGCCGGCGTCGAGCGGCTGGAACGCCAGGTGACGGGTGACCGGGAACAGGCGGTGGCTCAGCATCCGGTCCAGCATCGGGTGGAGCTGGGTCGCCCGCTGGATCGTCCAGTGCCTGGCGGATTCCACGACCTGCTCAGCTTGCCACTTCGCCCGGTAGTACGTGCCGCCGATGCGGTCGACGCCCACGATGGAGGGATAGATGAAGTGGGCGCCGGCCGACTCCGCAGCTGCCAGGGCGGCGCGGGTGCCCTCCAGTTCCGTTGTCTTCGCCCGCCGGAACGGCGAGGTGGCGGCGTGCACCACGGCGTCGACGCCGGCGACGGCCTCGCGCATATCGGCCGGGCTGCGCACGTCGCCCCGCACCACCTGGACCAGGGGCGGGTACTCTGCGGGCCTGTGGTGGACAAGGACACGGACATGGTGCCCGCGGGCGATGAGCCTGGGCACGAGCGCGGACCCGAGCGTGCCGGCCGAGCCTGTCACGAGCGTCAGCGCCATCTCAGCCACCTGTCCTTCACGGAAGCAATACGCTACTGTAGCGTAGTGTATCTTACGGAAACGGCGTGAGGGAGGCCGGGTGACCGAAGAACCCGGCACCAGACTGGACCCGAGAGTCGCGCGCACCCGGGCGGTCGTGCTGGACGCGGCGAGCGACCTGCTCGCCGAGCGCGGCTACTCGGGCTTCAGCGTCGAGGGCGTCGTGGACCGCACCGGCATCGCCAAGACAACGCTCTACCGGCACTGGCCCACCCGCGACGACCTGCTCGCCGCCGTCATCGGCCAGCTCGCAGGCACCGGGCCGCTGCCCGACACCGGGTCAGTGCGCCAGGACCTCCTGGACTTCTTCGCCCGCCGCGCCCAGGCCGCGCACAGACGGCAATGGGAACGCTGCATGCCGGCCCTGGTCGAGGCGGCCGCCCGCCACCCCGAGCTGGCCACGATGATCGCCCGGCTGACGGCCCAGGCGCTCAGCCAGGTCGAAACCCTGATCCGCCGCGGCATCGAGCGCCGGGAGATCCGCCCCGGCATCAACCCCCAGCTCGCCGCATCGGCCCTGATGGGGCCATTGGTGTTCCGGCGCCTCCTGCTCCAGGAAGCTCCCACCAGCCAGCGCGTCTCGGCCGTCATCGACCTGGTCATGCAGGGCATCTCCCGGCCAGAGCCCACCGATGGAAGCGATACCTGAGCAGGCAAATCACGGCCGGTCGAGGTGCGCAGCTTCAGGCGACGGCTGGGGCCTTTGGGACGCCGAGATAATGGCGGTGTCCAAGAAAGTCCTCGGCTGGACTGACCAGGTCGCGGTCGTGAGGACCGCGCTCGCGAGGAGACCGCCGAGGACCACTAGGACCAGGGTCACGATGCCGACCTCGGGCAGGGCTGAGGTTGCCTACCACCGGGCCGCCGATGCCGCGATGTACGGACCCGGACTGGACTGGGATAAAGACGAGCCGGAGTTCCCGGAAGAAGACGGGCCGGTGTTCGCGGTCGGCGGGTGCGCACTGGTGGACGCGGCCGGCTGGTTAACTCACCAGAAGGCTCTCTTCCTGTTCGGCGTTCTCGTCGCCGACAATGATTCGGAACCGCACGCCCATGGCACGCCCAAGTCTCTGCAAGGTCTCGATGTCAGGTACGCCACCGCCCAACAACAAGCGCGATTTCCCGCCCGCGATCACGGAGATCCAGGTGACCTACCCCGCCGATCTCGCCGGTCCCGCCGAGGGTGACATCAGCACGGTGTCTTAGCTCTAGCCTGGTGGCGGGCGAAGGAGTGACGATGGCTGACAGCGGAAGTACTGGCCGACGGCCGGTCGTACTGGGGCCAGGCGAGGGCCGGGCGTATCCGATGGGTCGCATCTCGGCGGTCTTCAAGGCCGACGGTGCAGAGACCGGGCAGCTGTATTCGATCTCGGAGTGGTGGCTGGACCCGCACACTAAGGGGCCCGGTGCGCATTCGCATCCGGAGGACGACGTGTTCTATGTCCTCGCCGGCACGATGAGCGTGCTGGTCGGCACCGAATGGATCGAGGCGAGCACCGGGTCGTTCGTCGTGGTGCCGGGCAACGTGACCCATGACTTCGAGAACCGCGGCACGGAACGTGCCGGAGTGCTCAATGTCTCGGCCCCGGGCAACTTCGAGCAGCATATGCCGGGTATCGCGCAGTGGTTCGCTGAGCATCCTCCCGGCGATACGCGCGTCTGAGCCGTGGTGCGGGCGGGGTTCCGCCTCGCCCTCCGGCACCACCGGGTGGTACGCGGAAGCGATCCCGCTCGCGCGGAGGAACGCTACGCGGTGTACGAACGAGAGAACCGCGAGAAGGAGCAGTGATGAAGGCAGTCCGCTGGGAAGACGCCAAGCGGGAGATCCGGGAGCTTGAGCCCGGCTGGGATGCTCCGGACCGCGTCGCGGAGCGGGAGCGGAGCCGGGCGGAGATGCGCGCCGAGCAGCGCGGCTATCAGCTCGCGCAGTTGCGGAAGAACGCCGGGCTTACCCAGGTGCAGATCGCTGCGCTGATGGGCGTCACCCAGGCGCGGGTCTCCCAGATCGAGCACGGCAAGATCACCGAGGTGGACGCCATCCGCGGGTACGTTGAGGCCCTCGGCGGCACCGTCGATGTCATCGCTCGCGTCAGCGACTGGACGATCAAGGTCGCCTGAACGCGACTCCGGCAGTTCAAACGGACGGTGGTTCGTCTGCCGCTGGTATCCCCGGAACCTGCCGGGTCGTATGAGCTGGAGCTCGGCTTCGAACAGGTCGCTTTCGCGGTTTGTAGCCTCCAGCTGCTTGAGGTGCGCCGAATCAGGATGAATAGCGACGAGCGCGTCTCGCAGGTCGAGTGCAAGATCAATCGCTTCCCGGTCGCGAGGGGGCTTCTTCCCGGGTGACGAGCTCATCGAGTGATTCCCCTACAACGAACTCGGTGACCAGATACCAGTCGCCGGCGCTGGTCTTGTCGGCCCAGAAGACCTCCACCACGTTGGGGTTATGGATCTTCCGCAGGGCCCCGATCTCGCGGCGCACTGCCGCATAGCCGGCGGCGTTGTCGAAGAGCTTGAGCGCTCGCTCCTCATCTTCGACAGCGTCGCGCACCCGGTAGACCTTCGAAAAGCTGCCCCGCCCGAGTATTTCCAAAATCTCAAAACGGCCGTCGATGACGTCGCCAACAGCGTATTCAGCGGCCTTGGCCCCAACCGACGCTCGCAGTTCTGCTGGATTAGGCTCCGGGAGTGACTGGCTGTCGTGCGGTGATGCGGCGGCTGCCGCTTGCACAAAGGCGAGCAGCGCCCGCCGCTCTCCGGTCTGACCGGGATGATCACGCAGCCAGGTCTGGGTCTCCTCGAAGATGGCGGGGTTCTGGGCGAACGCCTGCTCCGCGGCGGCCAGGTCATCCCGCGCGAGCGCGACTTCACCGATCCGGCTGTGCGCGACCGCCAGGTTCTGCTGCCA
>PMST01000539.1 GCA_003168295.1 Actinomycetota bacterium | reverse complement strand
GTTCGGCTTCCCCAAGGAGCAGCGCGAGGCCCTCATCGCTAGCGAGCCGGACAAGTTCGCGCTGCCCCGCCTGTCCGACCAGCGCTTCCACTGGATCACAGCGCGAATGGCCGCGCTCGAGCCCGAAGAAATGCGCGAGCTCATCATCGACGCCTGGCGCATGGTCGTCCCCAAGAAGGTCGCCGCCGCCCAACTGGCTGCCGAGGGAGCGCGCTACCTCACGTAGACGCGGTCGTCCGGGAAGCTGGCCGTCGAGTCGAGGATCGCGGCGAGTTCGTCGAGTAGTGCCTGAACCTCGCGCTGCGCATTCGCCGGGCCGGTCATCAGGTTTCGCACCTAAGCGCCCGCGAACGCAATCGTGAAGAAGACTTGGAGCAGGTGAGACAGTTGCAGATGACCGGACCTGAGCGACCACAAGCCCTCGGCGACAAAGCCGCCGCCGATCAACAGGACCGCCACCGGGAACACCACGAAAAGGATCAGGATTGACGGGTCGGGTCCGACCGTCCCGACGACCAGGGTTCCGCCGTCCGGCACCTGCTCGATCCGTCCGATGAACAGGGCATCCAGATAGCTGCGGCGGTTTGCCGGCCGAGTCCTGGCCACCCGGATCACCCCGGGGCTGACGCGGCCTTGCAGCGGCAGGCGACTGCGTCGCTCGAAGCCGGCGACATTCCAGGGGAGTCGCCCCGTCACCGTCTCGAGCCGTCGGCCGCACTCGCCAGGCGGATGCGGCGTGCTCAGCATCACCCGGGACCGCCCGGCGAACGCGAGTAGCGAAGAGCCGGGAAATGCGGGAAGAGTCACGACGGCGGATCGTATCAGACCGGCCGGTAACGAACGAGAACCTAATTCTCCCTAGATGTCAACGGCGTTTATGCACCGAGTGCCCCACGGAGAGGCTGCCATCGTGGACTTTTCGCTGACCGAGGACCAGCAGACCATCCGTGACGCGGTGCTCGAGCACTGCGCCCGGTTCCCCGACGACTACTGGCTCGAGCGTGATCACGACGGCGTCTTCCCCCGCGACTTCCACCAGTCGATGGCCGAGGCGGGCTGGCTCGGCCTCGCCATGCCCGAAGCGGTGGGCGGAGCGGGCCTCGGTATCACCGAGGCGGCGATCATGATGACGGCGGTCGCGGAGTCCGGCGGCGGGATGGCGGCCGCGTCCAGCATTCACGGCCCGGTCTTCAGCCTGCAGCCGGTGGCGCTGTTCGGGACCGAGGAGCAGCGGCAGCGGATGATCCCTCCGGTGCTCAGCGGCGAGGATCTCATCTGCTTCGCGGTGACCGAGCCCAACACCGGCCTGGACACCACCAAGCTCACGACCCGCGCCGAACGGCGCGACGGCGGCTACCTGGTCAACGGGGAGAAGATCTGGATCTCGGTCGCCCGCCAGGCGAACAAGATGATGCTGCTGGCCCGGACCACCCCGCTGGACCAGGTGAAGCGGAAGACCGAGGGGCTCTCGCTCTTCTTCACCGACCTCGACCGCGACACGGTCGAGGTTCGCGAGATCCGCAAGATGGGGCGGCACTCGGTCGACTCGAACATGCTGTTCATCTCCGACCTGTGGGTCCCGGAGGAGGACAGAATCGGAGCCGAGGGGGAGGGGTTCAAAATCATCCTGCACGGCCTCAACCCCGAGCGCATCCTGATCGGCGCCGAGGCGATCGGGCTGGGCCGGGTGGCGATCAAGCGCGCCGCCCGCTACGCCAGGGAACGCATCGTTTTCGACCGGCCGATCGGCATGAACCAGGGCATCCAGCACCCGCTCGCCAAGTGCTGGGCCCAGCTGGAAGCGGCCAACCTGATGGTGTTGAAAGCGGCGACGCTCTTCGACAAGGGCCTCGACTGCGGCGTCGAGGCGAACGCGGGCAAGTACCTGGCGGCCGAGGCCGGCTTCGAGGCCTGCCATACCGCGATGCTGACCCTCGGCGGCATGGGCTACGCGCAGGAGTACCACGTCGAGCGCTACCTGCGCGAAGTGCTGATCCCGCGGATCGCGCCGGTGAGCCCGCACATGATTCTCAGCTTCCTGGCCGAGAAGGTCCTCGACCTCCCCAAGTCCTACTAACGACGGAAATCGAACAAATGATCATGGCGTCATAGGCGATATCAACCAGTAAGATGTCACCGTGACTAGTCGACTAGTATCATTGACGGATGAGAGCCACCTTGCCACTCGGACGAAGGTTCCGGCTGCCCCGTTGCGTCGCTCGCCGGAGGAAGCCGGCGGATGTAACACTTACCGCATGAGTGCAAGCGTTCTCGAGCGCGAGATGTTCACCGAGGCCGAGGCGGCCCGGCTACTTCGGGTGCCGCAGCGGACGCTGAACTACTGGCTTGAAGGCGGTGAGGTCAGGGGTCGGACTTACCGGCCGATTATCCGAACAGAGCCTCGAGGGGGGCACGCCGCCGTGACGTGGGCTGAGTTCGTCGAGGCCGGGCTGCTGCGAGAGTACCGGCAGACGCATCGCATTCCCATGGCCGAGTTGCGGGCGTTCGTCGGGCAAGTGCGTTCCCGGTTCGGGGTGCCGTCCCCCCTCGCGGACCAGCGCCCCTTCGCGAGCGGGAAGGAACTTCTGTCTATGGCGCAGGACGATGCGGGCCTGAACGCTGACCTGTGCTTGGTCGCGACCGTTCGCGGCCAGTACGTGCTGACCCCCGCGGCTGACACCTTCTACAGGCGCGTCACGTGGGAGGGCGACACGGCGATCGCCTGGCGTCCCCATGACGATCCGCTGTCCCCTGTTCTCATGCGGCCGGGTCTGCGCGCCGGGCGGCCTGCGGTCAAGGGCATCAGTACCGAGATCCTCTGGGAGCACGAGCAGTCCGGGGAGACCATCGCCGAGGTGGCCGAGGAGTACAGCCTGTCCGACGAGGACGTCCGCTGGGCGATCGCCTATGAGACCTCG
>PMST01000446.1:7029-10326 GCA_003168295.1 Actinomycetota bacterium | reverse complement strand
GGCCGGGCCGCCAGCCGTTCCTCCCCGATGGGCTGCCCGCACCGTTCGCATATCCCGTACCGGCCGGTTTCCAGCCGCCGCAGCGCCGCGTCGATCGCGGCTCGCTGTTCCCGCGCCGCGTCAAGCAGCGCGGCGGCGTGCTGCCGCTCGAAGGCGAGTGTGGCTCCTTCGGGGTCGTGCTCGTCGTCGGTACCGGCAGCGCCCGCGGCCTCGGCGAGGTCGGCGAACTCCCGCTCCAGCGCCGCGATCCGCTGCCCGGCCCGCGTCCGCTCCGCCCGCAGCAGCTCAGCTTGGGCAAGCTCGCGCGCGGTCGTCACGTCTCCGACCTTAGTCGCCGCGATTTGACCTCAGGTGCGATTGAGGTTGCATGATCCGGAGGTGGCCAGCGACCCTCCCGCGGTTCCGCGGAAACCCGGCGAAGCCGACCCGGCCAGAACGGAGCCAGCCGGAAAGCCCAGGGATTTCCCGTTCGCCGCCCGAGCCCGCGCCTCACCGTACTATCCGGCTCTGGTTCATCCGGTGCTCCGCCGGGTTCTCCCTGGCGCGGCCGCCTCCGCGCTGGGCGACGGCATGAGCGCGGTGGCGATCGCCTGGCTTGCGCTGAAGCTGGCGCCGCCCGGCAGCCGCGGGCTCTGGGTCGGCGCGGCCGTCGCGGCGTACTCGCTCCCTGGCGCGGCCGGCGCGGTGGTACTGCGTCGCTGGCTGCGCGGCCGCGGTGGTGCGCGGTTGGTGTTCGTGAACGCCGTGCTGCGGGCGCTGGCCCTGGGCCTGATCGGCGGCCTGGCGGTCGCGGGGACACTCGATCCGGTCGGCTACGTCGCCCTGCTCGGCATGTCGTCGCTGCTCAGTGCGTGGGGCGTGGCGGGAAAGTACACGCTGATCGCGGATTTGCTCCCGGCCGAGCACCGGGTCGCCGGGAACTCGCTCTTCGGCCTGGCCGACCAGCTGAGCCTGATGATCGGTCCTGCCCTGGCCGGGGTGGTCACCGCGCTGGCGGGCCCCGCCGTCGTGATCGCCGCGGACGCCGCCAGCTGGGTCGTGCTGGCCATCAGCTACGCCCGCGTCGCGCCCCTCGCGGCCCGCCTGGCCTCCAGCCCGCCTCCGAACCCGCCCGCGCCGTCTGCGGTCCCCGGGCCGGCCGAGTTTCCCGGGCCGGCCGCACTCCCGGCCCCGCCCGCAGCTCCCGCTCCGGTCGATGCTGGCGCCTGGGCGGTGATCCGTTCCAGCCCGGTGCTGCCCGGCCTGATGGCCATGTCGTTCGTGTTCTACCTGCTGTACGGGCCGATCGAGGTGGCGCTGCCGGTGCACGTGGCGTCCGACCTGCACGGGTCGGCGGCGCTGCTCGGCACGTTCTGGGCGGTGTTCGGCGTCGGCGCGGTCATCGGCGAGCTCTCCGCGCCGTTCCTGCGACGCTGGCCGGTGTGGCCGATCATGACCGGGATCGTGATCGGGTGGGGCCTGGCGATCGTGCCCCTCGGGCTGGCCACGCCGCTGTGGGCCGGGCTCGCGGCCTTCTTCGCCGGCGCCGTCATCTGGGGTCCGTGGATGTCGCTGTCGATGGCAGTCCTCCAGGACGCCAGCCCGCCGGGCGCGCTGGCCCAGGTCATCGCGGCCAGAAGCTCGCTGCTGATTCTGGCCGCACCGCTGGGGACGGCGCTCGGCGGCCCGATCGTCGCGGCCCTCGGCGCGCGCGGCACCCTGCTCGCGTCGGCCGTCGCCACGATCGTGCTCGGGCTCGTGGCCACTGCGGTGCTGCTCTTGCGCCGCGCCCGCCAGCTCACCGCCGCCGGCGAATAGCTCGTCCCCGCTGACGCGGCGCCTTCAGGCGTCCTTCACGTTCCCTGGGTAGCCTCTCGTATGGTGACGGAGAACGAGCCGCTTAGCTCAGAGGTTGCCGAGAAGATACGTGCAGGGAGTTCCGAGTACCTGACCGCACAATGAGGGTTATGAGCAGCGCACACCGAGACGGTATCCGCCACGCCGTGGCGGATAGGGAACGCGGCCGCGGCAAGGTCCGTTCCGCCACCACGGCGGTCACGATGGCCAGTGTGGTGACGGCCGGTGCGCTCGCCCTGGCCCTGCCCGGCTCCACCCACAAGACCGAGACGTCGACCGGCTCGACGTCGACCGGCTCGACTTCGACGGGTTCCACCTCGACCGGCTCGACCTCGTCGGGTTCCACCTCGACCGGCTCCACTTCGTCCGGCTCCACCTCCTCAGGCTCCAGTTCCTCGAACTCGTCGTCCTCCAACTCTGGCAGCTCGAGCTCGAGCGGCCTCGGTTCCAGCTCCACGCCGACCTCGAGCTCAGGCAGCAGCCAGGCCACCTCCGGCGGCTCGTAATGCCGCACACCGCCGCCGACCCGGACCAAGCGGCCGACGCCTGCGCCAGCTGGCGGGCGCTCGGGACCCTGGTCCACCTCGTGGTGACCGACCCGAGGTGCCTGGCCGAGGCCCAGCGCCTGCTGGCGGCCGACCTGGCCGAGGTGGACGCGGCCTGCAGCCGGTTCCGCGCCGATTCCGAAATCCGCGCGCTGCGGAACGCCCGCGGGCGCCCGGTCCGGGTCAGCCCGTTGCTCGCCGAGGCGATCGCGGTGGCCTTGCGGGCCGCGCGGCTGACCGACGGCGATGTGGACCCGACGGTGGGCGCGGCGATGTCGGCGGTGGGTTACGACCGTGACTTCGACCGGATCCCGCGCATCGGGCCGCCGCTGGCGGTGACGACCAGGACTGTGCCGGGCTGGGGTGAGGTGCACCTGGAAGGCCGGTCGCTGACCATGCCAGAAGGCATCGAGCTCGACCTCGGGGCGACGGCGAAAGCGTGGGCCGCGGACCGGTCCGCGGCCCGGATCTCCTCGCGGCTCGGCTGCGGCGTGCTGGTCAGCCTGGGCGGCGACATCGCAGTATCGGGCCCACAAGCCCCGGAAGGCGGCTGGCGGGTCCGGGTGCAGGACGTGACCGGTTCGCCGGACGATCCTCCGGTCGGACCTTACGCGCTGATCGCGATCCGCGCGGGCGGCCTGGCCACCTCGAGCACCGCCGCGCGCCGCTGGCAGCGCGGCGGTGACGTGCTGCACCACATCCTTGACCCGCGCACCGCACGACCAGCCGAATCCGTGTGGCGAACGGTATCGGTGGCCGCTGACAGCTGCGCGGACGCCAACGCCGCGAGCACCGCGGCGATCATCCGCGGCCGGGACGCCCTGGGCTGGCTCGCCAAGCTAGGCCTGCCGGCCCGGCTGGTCGACGCGACCGGCGTGGTGTTCACCGTGGCCGGCTGGCCGGACGAGCCAGTGCC
>PMST01000446.1:1285-7017 GCA_003168295.1 Actinomycetota bacterium | reverse complement strand
GCGACCGGAATCGTCGCGCTGCTGTTGCTGACCGCCGTGCTCGTGCTCGGCGTCCTGGTTAACCGGCAGGGCCGGCTGCCCGGCCTGCCTAGGTTCGCCGTGACGAGTCTGCACCGGAACCTGTCCCTGCTCTCGGTGGCGTTCATCACGGTGCATGTGCTCACGGCGGTGCTCGACACCTTCGTCAGCATTCCGGCGACCGCCGGGGTCGTCCCGTTCGTCTCGGGCTACGAGCGGTTCTGGCTCGGCCTGGGCGCGATCTCGTTTGACCTGATGCTCGCGATGATCGTGACCAGCCTGCTCCGCGGCCGCCTGAACCGGCTGCTGTGGCGGGCCATCCACCTGCTCGCCTACCTGAGCTGGCCGGTGGCGTTCGCGCACAGCATCGGCTCGAGCAATGACCTTCAGCACGGATGGCTGCTTTACCTGGCCGTTGGCTGTGCCCTCGTCGTCGTGGCGGCCACCGGCTGGCGGCTGGCCCAGGCCGCGCGTCAGGTGCCCAGGGCGGCGCGGGTCGCCGCCGTCTTCGCCCAGCACACCGCCGCCGACAACCAGCAAACCGATAACCAGCCAACCGGCCGGACCCGGGAGACGGTGTAAACGATGACCACCACCGTGAACGAGCCCGCCACCCGCCAGACCGCCACGCTGCCCCGCCTGCTGCCGGCCGCGCCGGAAGACCTCCGCCGCCACCTCGCCCGGTACGGCCCGACGCCGTACCGCGGCCAGGCCGGCCTGCTGATCGGCGACATCGAGGCCTCCGGCCTGACCGGCCGCGGCGGCGCCGCCTTCCCGGTGTACCGGAAGCTGGCCATCGTGGCCCAGGCCCGGGGCCGGAAGGTGGTCGTGGCCAACGGTGCCGAGAGCGAGCCCGCCAGCCGCAAGGACGAAGTACTGCTGCGGGCCGCGCCGAACCTGGTGCTCGACGGGCTGCAGCTGGCCGCCGAGGCGACCGGCGCCACCGAGGCGCACCTGTACACGCACCACGGCGCCACCCCGGAAATCTTGCGGGCGCTGGCCGAACGGGCCGCCGCGGGTCTGGACCCGGTCCGGGTCACGATCACCCAGGCGCCACCGCGTTTCCTGGCCGGACAGGAGTCGGCGCTGGTGAATCGCCTCGGCGGCGGCCCCGCGCGACCCACCTTCGGCCCCCCGAGAGTCACAGAACGCGGCCTGCACGGCGCCCCCACCCTGGTGCAGAACGTCGAAACCCTGGCTCATCTCGCGCTCATCGCCCGGTACGGCCCGCGCTGGTTCCGTGCCGCGGGGACCAGCGCCGAGCCCGGCAGCATGCTCGCCACCGTTTACTCACCAGGTGGCAAGTGCCGGGTGATCGAGACCGAGATCGGCGCGCCGCTAAACACCCTGCTCAGCAGCGGGCCCGAGACGCGGGCGTGGTTGGTCGGCGGCTATCACGGCACCTGGCTGCCGCTGCCGCAGCCGGCCGCGTTGACCCCTGACGCGNNGACGCGCTGACCCCCGATGCGCTGGCGCCCGGTGCGCTGACGCTCGACAACGGGACGCTGAGAAAGTACGGTGCCGCCGCCGGCGCCGGCGTGCTCGCGGCGCTGCCGTCGGACCGGTGCGGCCTGGCCGAGGCGGCCCGGGTGGTCGGTTACCTGGCCGCGGAGTCGGCCGGCCAGTGCGGGCCATGCCTGAACGGGCTGCCCCGCATCGCCGCCGCGCTGGCCGAGCTGGCCGGCCCAAGACCTCGCCGGCCGGTCCGCGCCGACATCGAGCGCTGGGCCGGGCTGGTCGAGGGCCGCGGGGCGTGCCACCACCCGGACGGCACGGTGCGGTTCGTCCGCAGCGCCCTGACGGTGTTCGCGTCCGAGCTGAGCTGGCACGAAAAAGGCCGCTGCTCGGCCACCAGCCGCCGGCCGTTCCTGCCGCTGCCGGACGGCATCCCGACCAGCGAAGACGACTGGACCTGACCATGACAGAAAGCAAGGAAACCAAGGAAACCCTGCACACCCTCACGGTGAACCCGATCGACTGCGCCGGGCACGGCGTCTGCGCCGAGCTGCTGCCCGAGCTGATCTCCGTCGATGAGTGGGGCTACCCCATCGTGGACCCGCGCCCGGTGCCGCCCCAGCTGGACCGCGAGGCCCGCCGCGCGGTGGCCGCCTGCCCCGCGCTCGCCCTCAAGCTGACGCGCAGATAACGACTCGGCCGGTTTGGCGGCCGGGAGGGTGAAGAAGAGGGCGCCGCCGTCTAAAGGACGTCGTGGCCGGGGTGCGGCTCGGCCGGCACCGCGGGGATGCTGCCCAGACGTCCGGCCTGGTAGTCCTCGAAGGCCTGGACCAGCTCGGCGCGGGTGTTCATGACGAACGGCCCGTACGCGGCCACCGGCTCCCGGATGGGCTGCCCGCCGAGCAGCAGGATGTCCAGATCCTGGCGGGGGCCTGCCGCGAACGTGATGGCATCGCCGGCCCCGAACACCGCCAGCTGCCCCATCTTCACCGGCCGCTTCTCGGTCCCCACCGTGCCACTGCCCGCCAGCACGTACCCCAGCGCGTTGAAGTCCGCCGGCCACGGCAGCCGCACCTGCGCGCCCGCCGACACGGTGGCGTGCACCAGCGCGATCGGCGTGTGGGTCACGCCTGGCCCGTCATGCCCGCCGAACGACCCGGCGATCACCCTCAGCAACGCCCCGCCGTCCGCGGAGGTAAGCAGCGCCACCTGCCCGGCCCGGATGTCCTGGTACCGCGGCGGCGTCATCTTCAGCCGGGACGGCAGGTTCACCCATAGCTGGAAGCCGTGGAACAGCCCGCCGCTGACCACCAGTTCCTCCGGCGGCGCCTCGATGTGCAGCAGGCCCGCGCCCGCCGTCATCCACTGGGTGTCGCCGTTGGTGATCAGGCCGCCGCNNGCCGCCGTTGGAGTCCTGGTGCTTGAACGTGCCGTCGATGATGTAGGTGACGGTCTCGAACCCGCGGTGCGGGTGCCACGGCGTGCCCTTGGGCTCCCCGGGACCGTAGTCGACCTCACCCATCTGGTCCATGTGGATGAACGGGTCGAGCCGCGCCAGGTCGACCCCGGCGAAGGCGCGCCGCACCGGGAAGCCTTCGCCCTCGTACCCGCTCGGGGCGGTGGTGACCGAGGTGATCTTCCTCTCGGTCTGGGTCACGTCGGGCGCTGGCACCCGGGGCAGGACGAGGATGTCGTCTACGGTGATCGCTGGCATGGGTTCCTCCTCAAGCTAGATGCCAGCATAACCATATTTGAAAAATCAATTATTCCGAACGGGCACGGCCCCACCCCCTGGCCACCTGCTCGTTACCATAGGCAGTCCCTACGCCGAAGGTGAGCGAGCCTGACATGGACTCCGATCAGATGCCGTCCTCCTACGCCCGCGCGGGCGTGGACGAGGAGCACGAGCAGGACGTGTTCGCCCGGGCGATGCGGCCCTGGCTGGCTCGCACCAAGGTCAGGTCCCCGATGGTGACCCAGATCACCGGCCTGGCCAGCGGTTATTTCGCCACCTTGATGCACATCCCGCCGGGCCCGCCGCTCGCGCTGACCACCGACGGCGTCGGCACCAAGATCCTGCTGGCCCGGCAGGCGAATCGCTGGGAGCCGATCGGGATCGACTGCGTGGCGAACAACGTCAACGACCTGATCTGCGTCGGCGCCGTGCCGCTGGCGCTGCTTGACTACATGGCCACCGACCGGATCGACGAAGCAGTCCTGGCCGAGGTCGCCCGCGGCCTGTACCTGGGCGCCGAAGAGGCCGGCATCGCCATCCCCGGCGGCGAGATCGCCCAGATCGGCGCGATGCTGGCCGACGCCGCGGGCGGGCCGCCCATGCTCGACCTGGTCGGCACCGCGATCGGCGCGGTCCCCCCGGGGCGCACGCCGGTCGACGGCTCGCGGGTCAGCCCCGGCGACGTCATCCTGGCGCTGCCCAGCTCGGGACTGCACAGCAACGGGTACTCCCTGGCCCGCCAGGCGCTGTTCGAAGCCGGCGGCCTCACCCTGGCCGACCAGCTGCCCGCCACCGCCCAGGTGCCCGCCCTCGCCCAGGTGCCCGCCCTCGGCCAGGTGCCCGCCCTCGGCCAGGTGCCCGCCCTCGGCCAGCGCCTGGTCGACGTGCTGCTCGCGCCGACCCGGATCTACGTCCGGGCCGCCGAGGCGCTGTGGGAGGCGGGCGTTGACCCCCGCGGCCTGGTGCACATCTCCGGCGGCGGCCTGCTCAACCTGGCCCGCCTCGCCGCCGACGTGGGTTACGAACTCGACGCACTGCCGCCCCCGCCGCCGATCTTCGCGCTGATCGCCGAGGCGGGCGCGATCCCGCCCGCGACCATGTACGCCACCTTCAATATGGGCACCGGTTTCTGCGTCGTGGTGTCCCCGTCCGAACAGCAGGCCGCCCTCGACGCACTCAACCGCGCCGGCGAACAACCAGTCCGCATAGGCGTCGTCACCGCCCGCCCCGGTCGCACCGTGACCCTGCCCTCCGCCAACCTGACCGGCCGCGGCGACGCCTTCGAGCAAATCAGTTAGCCCGCACAGCAGGAGTGGAAGGTGCTCGCACTCGTGCTCTTCGCTATCGGCCTGGTGTGGTTACTGCATGAGCGTTATGAGTCCGGGCGTATGGTCGGGTGCAGATCGAATAATGAGCCGCTGGGCCGAGAGCCCCCGGCCGACGTGGAGCAGCTGCGGCGCTTGTGGTGAGTGCGGCATGCCCGGGGAGGCTGACGCCGTTGTGTCCTGGTACCCGGTGACCCAGCGAGGCCCCCTGGCCAGCTCTTTGGCGGGCCGGATGCGCGGATGACTGATAGCCGGGCAGTGGTCTTGTGGGGCGAGGTGGCCGCGCATGCGGTCTCGCATGGCCGCCGCGCGTCGGTTGCCGACGTCTGCGCGGTTGCGTGCCGGTCAGCTCAGCTGGACGGGTCGTGGCTGGCCGCCGCGAACAACGGCGAGCCGGGTTTCCTGATGTCCGCGACAGACCTGGTCGGCGAGCAGCTGGCCGAACTTCAGCTGACGCTCGGAGACGGGCCGGGCCACGACGTGCTGACATCGGCCGCGCCCGTTCTGGCCGCTGACCTGGACGATGAGGAGTTCAGCCGCCGGTGGCCTGCGTTCACGCCAGCGGCCCGTCGGCTTGGTGCCGGGGCTATCTTCGTGTTCCCGCTGATCGTCGGGGCTATCCGCGCTGGGGTGCTGGGCCTGTACCGTGCCTCGGCGGGCCCGCTGCAGGACGGCCAGCTCGGTGACCTGCTCATCCTCGCCGACGCGGCCACCGTGATGCTGCTCGACAGCGGGCACCGCCACGCGAAAAACGGAGACGGAGACGGGGCGGGGCTGGACGGGCAGGCTCGGGACCTGGCGCTGCACCGCATTGAGATCGATCAAGCCACGGGCATGCTGACGGTGCAGCTCGGCGTGTCGGCCGCGGCAGCATTTGCCCGGCTGCGGGCTTACGCTTATACGCAGGACCGGCGGCTCGCGGACGTGGCCGCCGACATCGTTGCCCGGCGCCTTCGGTTGCACCGGGATCCGGGTCAGGATGGCGGCCCGTAACATGTCCGCCTCTGCCTGCTGCGCTTTCCGCAGCGCTACCGCTCGCTTCGCTGCTATCGATGAAAGGTGACCCAGATGGACACCGACCTGCTATCTGACACCTTCGTCGATCTGGCCGACACGATGGTCGCCGATTTCGACGTCATCGATTTCCTGCACGTTCTTACCGACCGGAGCGTCCGCCTGCTAGCCGCGTCTGCCGCCGG
>PMST01000446.1:0-1237 GCA_003168295.1 Actinomycetota bacterium | reverse complement strand
GGACCGTGCAGGCCCTGCCGATGCGGCTGCGGGATCAGGTCATCGGTGCGCTGAACCTGTTCCGCGCTGAGCCAGGCCCGTTCGACCTGGCGGAGCTGCGCATCGGCCAGGCGCTCGCCGATGTCGCGACCATCGGCCTGCTGCACCAGCAGAGCGTGCGCCGCCGCGAAACCCTCGCCGAGCAGCTCCAGGCCGCCCTGAACAGCCGGGTCGCCATCGAGCAGGCCAAAGGCAAGCTCGCTGAGCGCCTCAGCATCGACGTGGACCAGGCCTTCAGCATGCTGCGGGCCCACGCCAGGAGCAGCAACCAGCGTCTCACCGACGTCGCCTGCACCTTCGTCGACAGCGCTAGCGCCGACTTCCCGCCTCCACCGCGCCGCTAGCGCCCGGATGGGAGGGACAGTTGCCGTAGCGGCATCACGCCCAGGCGGGATACTGGAGGTCGCCGGATCGCTGTGTGCCAGTGCGACGGACGGCTTCTTCAACGGTGTCATACACGTCGAACCAGGTCAGCAGGCCGGTGAGGGCAAGGATCCGGTGCACGACGCCGGCCGCTCCGGCCAGGGCAAAACTGCCGCCCTGCGATCTGATGTCCTGGCACAGCTGGACAAGCACGGTGAGGCAGGCGCAGTCAATGTAGGCCAGGCCAGTGAGGTCGGCGACAGTGCGGAGCTCCGTCTGGGGTCTCATGTCGCTGAAGTATGTCTGCAGCGCAGATGAAACGCAGAAATCCAGCTCACCCTGCAGGCTGACCACAGTGACGCCGTGGTGATCGGGGGATGACACCGACAGGAACAGCACTTGCAGTCGGGGAAAAGTCATGGCTGCCACCCAGGGTCGCTTGGTACCGCCGAGGTCCAGGGCAGCAGGAGTCGGGATCTCGCCTTCACCCAGCTCAAGAGGGCGATATCCCTACTTGAAAAATACGCCCGATTTACCGGTACGACAAGCTCGCGACGGTGGGGTTCGCTGGCTGCTTGTGATGCTGCCATCGCTGAAATATGACAGCGAAATCATCACGTCGCCCCCGAAGGAGCTATACGGGACTAGTCTGGCGGACCTAGGTCGGGGTCTAGGCGCGCCGGAACCTGGTCTTCAGGCCAAGGGGGGACGGCACTGCGCGCGGGGCACGCGTGGTCCGCCGCCCCCGGCCGCGCCAAGGGAAGGGCCAAGCCGTGGTTCATGTGCACAACTTCGCCGACGGGGCGCTGAATCCGGTGCTCGCCTACGTGATGTC
>PMST01000206.1 GCA_003168295.1 Actinomycetota bacterium | reverse complement strand
TAGTGACGGGCAGTGACAATTCTGGTTGGCTAACGATATCGGCGACCCAACTGAACGGCCAGCGAACCATCATCTTCTACCCCAAATTCAATGCCACTCAGCCTAGTTGATCATGTCTTGGCCTGTNNGGCTCCTCGGCCGTTTCGTCGATGCCGTCCGGCCGGTCTTGCCGCTGGTCTCGGTGTGGGCACACGGGTCACTGGCCGGAGGTGACTACCAGCCGGGACGCAGCGACCTCGACCTGATCGCCATCCTCGGCCGGCCGTGCACGGCGGAGGAGGAACAACAGCTCGGGGAGGTACACGAAAGCCTGGGACGTGCCAGCGCGCTCGCGCCGGGGCTGCATTGCAGCTATTGCGCGGCGGGGGAGCTGGATGATCCTGCGCGCTTGCACCTCACATGGGCGCACGAGGAGTTCATGCGCCGGCGAGTCACCCCGGTGACCAGGCGCGAGCTGCACGACTTCGGGCTCGTCTTGTACGGCGAGGCGCCAGCGGCCCTGCTTCCGCCGGTGACCGGCGGGCAGCTCGCCGGGTTCGTGGTCCAGGACCTGGAAAGCTTCTGGCTGCCGTCCCTGGACCACCGCGAGCGGTGGGACCGTGACATCTGGGTTGACCTCGGCCTGCTGACCTTGGCCAGGGCAACGGTGACCTTGCGGGACGGCAGGCTGATCACCAAGGCCCAGGCTCTGTGCGTGCTTACCGGACTCGNNGTGGATCGCCCGCCGGGCGGAGCTGACGCTCACCTTCCTGCGGCCCGCGATCGAACAGCTCGTAGCACAACGGCCGCCCAGCACAGGCTGATCACGCTGCGAGTGCGGGCAGGTCCAGGCCGTCCAGCCTGATCGTCGCCGGGCCACTATGGCGGGTGCCGTGGCCGCCGGGCCGTCCGCCGCGGCAGGAGTTGCGGCGGGCTCGTTTGATGACCCTCGGGCAGGTCCGGTGCCGGCGCCCGTGGCTCCGGTGCTTCGTGCGGGTGATGCCGGCCATGACCGCGGCGAGGATCCGTTCCTGGTGCTTAGGGGGGAAAGGCCGCCGGGTCAGCGGCCCGGCGGCGGACGATGCGGACGGTCCGCTTGAATGTGACCCGGTCCGGGCCGGTGCCCGCTTCGGTGGCGGCCCGGCAGATCAGGGCCGGCAGGGCGTAATGAGTGAGCAGGTAGCCGTAGATCTCCTGGCGGACCATGTCCGGGCTCTTGGACCGCAGCACCTTCCCGGAGCCTCGCAGGGACGTCTTGAGCTGGGCATTCCCGGTTTCATGCTCCCACCTTCGGTGGTATGCCCTGCCAGCAGCGGCGCTGCGGCTGCTGTCATCTCGGTGATCGTGGTGACCAGGGCGATCACCTCGCCCTTGCCGTCGCCGTCCCGGTCCGGGACCTCGTACCCGGCCACCCGGACATAACGGGCATGGCCCTCGTCCAGGTCCTCCCCGCCTCGGGCCGCCTCCAGGACTGCCTCCCGGGCCTTACCGCGGATCTTCGGGTTCACCAGCACCGATGAACCAGGACCCAGCGGGCAGCAACGCCAATGCCGGCAGGGTCAGATCCGCCTTGACCCGCCACAGCAACTGCGCGCCCGTGTCCGCCGCGGTGCACCAGTCCGCCCAGTTGACGAAGTTCCGGTCAGCGATAAGGAGCCAGTCGTCCTCCAGCCTGCGGTAGAGCCCGCGGGCCAGGGACCGCTCCCCGGCACCCTTGCCCGCCACCGCGCCCATCGCCGCATCCGCGATCGCGTGCGAGGCGCACTCGCTGACGGTAACCACCCGCACCTTCGGGTACGCCGGGCAGCCCGGGTCACCAGCCGCCGCCCCGGCGAACCCGAACGCCGCCGCGTTCTCCGGCGTGTCAGGAGCGTCCCGCCCGAACCCGTCAATGGCCATGAGCCGCCACGGCCCCAGGAACGCCCCGGCGGTCAGTTCCTCCGCCACCGGGGCCGCCACCCCGGCGAACAGCTCCTTCACGGGCTCGTACCCCAGCCGCTGGCGCGCCTGGGTGATCCCGCCCGACGCCGGCACGCTCCACGAATCATCCCAGCAGCCCCACGCCGTCAGCGTCTCGGTCAGCCGGGCCGCGACTTCCTCATAGTCATCGTCGAACAGTGCCAGCGCCATGACGAAATAGACCATGACGTGCGGCGGGAGCTTCCCGTCCGATCGCCGCGCCTGCCTGCCCGCCGCCGCTACCGCGTCCTCGACCGCATCGCGGGGCACGAACGCAGCCAGCACCCCAAGCGACACCCAGTCCGTCAGCCGGCCGCCCGCAGTCACCACGCCATTGCCGGCCATAAGCCGCGATCATGCCGGCTACAAGCCAGAACATCACGGACCGACACACCCTTGAAACCAAGATCAACTTAGGCTAAGTGGCATTGACCCCAAACTGCACAACACGTAAATAGGTGGATGCCAACATCACGAGCCTGGCATCTACGGAGTCTGTATCCTTCCTTGACACTCGCATCCGAGATCCTGTCGCCCCGCACGAGGAGGTTAGGCGTGACTGTGAGCGACCCGGTGGTCAAAGCAGTCTTCGACCCATCGGCGGGTCTGGCGCTCCAGGTACCCGTCACATGGAAAGATCGTCCTGGCACTGTGCGTTCCGAGATGGCAGTGAGCAATGTACGCGCCCTGCCGTTGCTCGTGGGGATGCAGGTGACCAAGGCCAAGCCGTGGAAGCCGACTGTATATCTCATGCTGGAGAACGAGCAGCTTCGAAGACTAGACATCAACGGCTCCCATACCAACCGCATCCCCCCTCAGGAGCGGTGGCTACAGCGGACGCACAAACACGTCTGGAGTGAGGCACATCACGATGCGGTCGCCTACACGCCAAGCGACATCCCAGATGTTGCCCTAGGTAACGTGACAGGTGAGCAGCTACGGGAGATCTTCGAGACTTTCTTGGCGGAGTGTCACATAGAGACGCGCGGGGCATAACGGTGGAGTGATCCAACGTTGACATTTAGCGCCACAGGCCGTTTGGGGGTGTCATGATGGCTCTCTGCGATGAACTGATCACAGCAGCTCTGGCGCGCATCGGTGAGGACTGGACCTGTGCGCCGCTCGACAGTGGTTGGCTGCTCGTTACTACGTCCCACCAGTACAGTGACGGGGATCATGTCGAGCTTCTAGTGCGCCTAGACCACGACAACGTGGAAGTCAGTGATGGCGGCGATGCGCTAGCAAGACTGGACCTCGCTGGAGTAAACGTCAAACATGGCAGAGCTAGAGACATGTGGCGTCGCCTCTTGAGGGCGCATGAACTTGAAGTCCACAATAAGCAGATAAGCGTACAGGGCGCTGTCGATGATCTGGGCTGGCTCGCCGAAAACACGGCGAATGCCGTTGCTAATCTAGATGGAATTAGATTGCTAGTCGCTCCTCCACGTAGCCCGATGTTCGCCGATCGCCTTGTTACCCTCTTCAAGGCAGAATTCGAATATGTTCAGGAAAGCCCGCAAGTGCGAGGACGAAGCGGTGGAGTTTATCGAGCAACGGCGAGCGTAGGTGACCCTAGTAGTCCTACCCTCGTCCAAGCCGTAACAGGCGAGAGCTTGCCGGCCAGGAGACGCGCACTTGAGCATGCGTTTACAATGTTCAGTGACATCGATGGCCAACTACCGACCGAACGTAAACTCGCAGTCTTGAACGAAGGTGACTGGAGAGCTGAACAGATCAACCTGCTTTCAAACGTAGCGTATGTCGGCGCCTGGTCACACCGAGGTGAATTTCTCGGTTTTCTAAATTCCTAGAGTCGTCACGGAGATCATATTCTCATGCCGATCCAAGGTGAGATGTCAGACGCCTAGTGGCCGATCCGGAGCTAGCCGTTTGTCGGACTGGTAAAAGGTCCGCTGATGACGAGTTCAGCCCCGCACTAGGCTTCGACACACCCCACACACTGTCCGTACAGCGCAGCGCCCGCGCGTGCGGCGCACAGNNCGCACAGTGCCCGCGCGTGCGGGCGCTGTGCGCCGCGTTCCCGGCCCGATCTCCCCTCCTGCCTGCGCTGACGCGCTCGCTCCGCGCCGCCTCCGCGTTCCCGACCTCACTCCCTCAACAAGACAAGAGAGCGAGGTCGGGAACACTACGGCGCTACTACACGAGTAAACAGCAGGAGGGGAGACCAATCCGGAAACGCACTGGGGGAGAACCCGGCCCCCCCGGCCCCGGAAAATCACGGCCCGGTTCCAGGTTCTCCCCCAGATCCCTACTCCTGCCTCCCCAAAAACAGCGACAGACCCCGCCGTAGCCCGTGACCGTGGAAATGGCAAGCATCGCGAGTCCCGGTAGTGCCCGCCGTATCCAAGAATCGTGGAAAAGGGCAGAGCGTCGCGAGTACCCCCGGTTCCCGCCACCGCCGGTGGGCCTTGGAAAAGGGAATGCGGCGCGGGTCCCCATGGTCCCGGCCGTGAGGATGGCCGAGGAAAGAGGAACGGTAAGCCGTGTCGCGCTGTACCGCGCGACACGGAATCGTGTCGCGCGGTACAGCGCAGGGCACTGCAAACTGGCCAAGGAAGGTGCAAGGGTTCCCGGTGTGGATTTACCGGAGAAGCATGCTTCTCCGGTAAAGCTTCCCTCTCCGCCTCCGGACACGGCGAGGGGCGCTCTCTCAGATGAGAGGAATGCTTCCAGGCCGCCAAGAACGAGACCGCCCTGGACCACTACCGGTCCGCCGCTACGACGCCTGGTACCGGCACGCCACACTGTCCATGCTCGCGCTTGCCTTCCTTCAGGTCTGCGCTGCTCAAAGGGGGCACCAGCGGCTGTGGACAACTTTCCCGGACACGCCTGCGGCATGATCACCATGGCCGCGACGACGTAGGCGACCTCATCGCCGTGACCGCCGCCGAGATCCGCCGCCTGCTGACAGCCTTCACGCATCCGCAACATCCGGGCGAGCACTACCAGCACTGGTCACGATGGCAACGCCACCACCAAGCCCAGGCC
>PMST01000413.1 GCA_003168295.1 Actinomycetota bacterium | reverse complement strand
GTACCTCGCGTCCGAGTACGGCTTCTCCAAGGAATACGAGATCGAGCGCCTGTACCGGGAAGCGCCGATGCTGCTCATCGGCGAAGGCACCGCCGAGATACAGAAGATGATCGTGGGACGCCGGCTGCTCGAGGAGTACAAGATCACCGGCTAGCCGTGCGTCACCTTGGCGCAGCAGGATGGCCGGGCGGTCAGTGCAGCCGGCGGAGGTGGGCGTCGGCGGGCTCGGCGGCCTGAAGGCGGATCCGGGCATCGACGGCCTGCACGCCGTCCGGGCGGGCGAAAACCGGGCTGAGCTCGAGCTCGGCGATCTGCGGCAGGTCGTCGGCCAGCTGGGAGATGCGCAGCAGCAGGTCCCGCAGCGCGGTGAGATCGACGCCGGGGGCGCCGGGGCGCCCGAGCAGGAGCGGGGCGGCGCGGATGGAGCGGATCAGCTCGTCGGCATCGGAGTCGGTCAGCGGAGCGAGCCGCGCGGCGCGGTCGGCCAGCGCATCGGCGGCCGCCCCGCCGGCCCCGAACAGCACCAGCGGGCCGACGACCTCTTCCTGCAGCACGCTGATCATCACCTCGACGCCGCCCGTGACGATCGGCTTGACGATGACACCAGCCAGCCGGCGGCCGAAAGACTCCCGCAGCGAACGGAACCCGCGCCGGACCTCGTCCGCGCCGTGCAGATCGATCAGCAGGGCGCCGGCGCCACGCGCGCGCACCAGGCCGGGCACGTCCGCCCTGAGCGCGACCGGGCCCCCGAACCGTTTTGCCGCCGCGACGGCGGCGTCCTCCGTGACCACCCCGTTGCTTTCTGCGAGCGGAACGCCGTAGCAGCCGAGGAGTTCCACGGTCTGGTCCAGTGACAGCCAGCCGCCTGCCGACCTTCCGGCCAGAAATTCCGCGACCAGATCCCTCGCCCGGTCCTGGCGCAGGCCGTCGAGTTCGGGCACGTTTCCCGGCGGGATCGCCCGCCACATGCCGTAGCGGGCGGCACGGCCGAGGGCGTGGGCGGCGGACTCGGAGTAGGCATAGGCCGGAACGGCGGGGGAGTCCTCGTCGGGGCCCCGGAGCAGCCGGACCACTTCCACCTGGTCCAGCACCGCGGCGGCGATCGGCACGGGCAGCCGCGCGGCGGCCACCTCGGGGACCGGGTCGCTACCCGCGCTCGTGGTCGTCAGCGCCAGCACCGCGTCGACGCCCGGATCGGCGCCTACCAGCTCCAGGCACTGACCGAAGAGGCCGGGACCGGCCAGCAGGGTGGTATCGACCGGCCCGGCCACCGTGGCGTCGCGGGGAAGCAGGTCCCGGAGCGCCTGCTGGGTGTCCCCGGCCAGGCGGGCGACCCGCAGGCCCGCGTCGTGGCACGCGTCGGTGGCGAGCACCGCGGCGCCTCGGGTGTTCGATACCACGGCGACCCTGGGCCCGGCGGGCGCCGGCTGCGAGGCCAGCAGGACCGCGGTGTCAAGCAGCTCGCCGAGGTTCGCGGTGGCGATCACCCCGGCCTGCTCGAACAGGGCCCGCCTGGTGAGCAGGGGGGTGGCCGCTGCGGCGCGAGCCCCGGCCAGGCGCAGGCCGGTAGTGGACCGGCCCGCGATCATGGTCACGACCGGTACGCTGCGGCCGACGCGGCGGGCCGTGCGGGCGAACTTGGGCGGGTTCGCGATCGACTCAAGATACAGCAGGGCCAGCTTGGTCGCCGGGTCGGACTCCCACCACAGCAGCATGTCCTCGCCGCCCACGTCGTCTTTGTCGCCGAGCGAGACGTAGGAGGAGATCCCGACACCGGTCCTGGACAGATGCTCGACCAAGGCGAAGCCGGCGCCACCGGTCGACTGCAGCGCCAGGCCGGCGCATCCCGGCCTGGGATAGCGGGCCGCGAACGTCGCGTTCAGGCCGGCCCTGGTGTCGGCCACGCCGAAGCTGGCCGGTCCGACCATTCGCATGCCGTGGCGGCGGCAGATGCCCAGCAACTCCGTGCGGACCGCGCCGCTGAGTCCCGCCGCCAGCACTACCAGCGCCTTGACCCCCCGTTGCCCGCATTCTTCGGCGATACCGGCCACGGCCGCCGCCGGTGTGGCGATGACCGCCAGGTCGACGTCCTCGGGCAAAGCGGCCGCCGACGGGACGCAGGGAACGCCGTCCAGTTCGGTAGCGGCCGGGTTGACCGCGTACACCGGGCCGGAGAAGCCGCCGGTCACGATGTTGCGCAGGATGGCCCGCCCGACGGAGCCGGGCCGTCGGCTGGCGCCGATGACCGCCACCGAGGCCGGCGCCAGTACGTGCCGCAGGCTGGCCACATCGGCCGACCGCTCCCGCTCGGCCACCGCGTCACGGTAGCTGCCGAGGGTGAGGTCGGCCTCGCTGGCGGGCAGCGGGAAGGTGAGGTCGTACACGCCGTCGGCTAGGGCGCGGTGCGCCTGCAGCCCGGCGTCGGCGAACACTCTCAGCATGGGCGCGTTCTCACTCAGCGTCTCCGCGGTGAAGGCGCGCAGGCCGCGGCTGCTGGCCAGCGAGATCAGGTGCTCCAGCAGCAGCATGCCGACGCCGCGGTGGTGCATGTCATCGGCGACCGTAAAGGCGACCTCGGCCGACTGGGACGGGAGATCGTCACACTCGTAACTGCCGCAGCCGATCAGGTCGCCGTCCAGCAGGGCGAGCAGCGCGGCGTGGTCCGGCGCGGGCTCACGGCAGAGCCGGCCCGCCTCCCGCTCGGCCGCGCTCCGGCTCATGCTGAAGAAGCGCAGGTAGAGACTGTCCGGGGACAGCCTCTCGTGCATATCCCGCACCGCGTCCAAGTCGTCAGGCCGGGCGGACCGGATCTCAATCGTGGTGCCGTCGGTCAGCAGAGCGTAAACATTGGGCCCGGCGTCTGCGCTCACGTCGCCCTCCCGGGTCGAGATTCACCAATGTACGGCACGGGCCCATGCGAGCGAATCGAAATCGAGGGTGCCGGCTACGGCCGCCTGGGCGACATCGGTGAGTCGTAGGTTGCTATCGCGGGCGTAGGCCCGCAGCCGGGAGAAGGCCTCGGCCAGGTCGACGCCGGCCCGCTCGGCGACCACGCCCTTGGCCTGCTCGATGACCACGCGGCTGGTCAGGGCACCAGAAAGTTGCTCGTTCACGAGCTGGGCATCGGCGCTGGCACGATGCTGCACGATGCCGAGGGTGGCGAGATCCGCGAAGGCGCGGGCGACCATGACGTCCGCGTCGGACATCGGGGCCCGGGTGACGCTGAACAGGTTCAGGGCGCCGAGGGTGACGTCACGAAACCGCAGCGGCAGGGCGGACACCGACTGGAAACCCTCCCTGATAGCGGCGGCGGAGAATGACGGCCAGCGGCTGGACTCGGCCTCCAGGTCCTCGTGCTCGACGCGCTCCCCGGTGCGGAAGGCATCCAGGCAGGGGCCTTCCTGGGTCTGCAGCTCGAACAACTCCAGCAGGCGCATCGTCTCGCTAGAGGAGGCCACCAGCCCCAGACTGCCTGCGGGAGAGGCCAGCATCACCCCGGCGGCGGTGACGCCGAGCAGGCTGACGCACCGGTCCGTGAGCCCGGTCAGCACGTCGACGACGTCGTAGTCGTCAACGAGGGTGTCGGCCATCTCGACGATTGATCGCATCGCGTCGGCTGCTTCGAACATCTCATCTCATCTCTTGCACACCCGGAGGCCTGTCAGGGCCGGCCGGGACCGGATCGAGAACCCGGGCCGCGGCATCCATCCTTGTGGCGGCCCGTACCCGCCCGACTGCGCGGGTAAGCGGGGCTCATCCCAGCCTCAGCCTGCGGGCGACAACGTCATCGGCCACATCGGCGAGCAGGCGTTCGTTGCCGAAAGCGAACGCCCGCAGGCGGATCAGCGCCTCGGCGACGCTGATCCCGTCCTGGACCGAGACCATGCCCGCCGCGTTGTGCACCGTGAAATGGAAGTCGGCGCCGGCCTCCAGCTCTTTCGCCACCGCACCGGAGGGCGCCCCGGCCTGGGCGTCCAGAACCCAGCGGGCGGCCATGTCGGCCACGACCAGCGCGTCAGCATGCTGCTCGTCGTTCAGCGGGCCCGGCCGGTCGCGGTAGAGGTTGAGCGCCCCTAGGCGCACCGTGCCGACCCGCAGCGGGAACCCGAACACCGCCCGCACGCCCGCCTGCAGCGCGGGCGGGGTGAACGCGGGCCACCGGCGGGCCACCGGCTCGGCCAGGTCGGGCTCGGCCACCACCGTGTCCTTGCTGTAGGCATCCACGCACGGGCCCTCGCCCAGCGTGTACTGCAGTTCCTCGATCAGCTGGCTAACATCATCGGTGCTGCTCAACGACCCGCGCGGGATGTCACCCGACATGAGCATGACCCCGGCACCGCTCACCCCCACGATCCCGGGGCACACTGCGCACAGCCGGGCAGAGGACCACGCATCTCCCCCGGCAGACAGCGCAGCCAGTATCCGGCCAAGCCTGTCACCTGCCATCTCAGCGACGCAATCGCGGGCACAAATACGTGCCCCTGCCCGCACGATCAGGGCGATCATTCATCTAGCGGCTCCTTCGGCTGAGAAAGGAAAGCGTCAGCAGGGACTGGACTACAACGCTCTTCCGGGCCTGGCCCGCCGGGCCTGTCATCACTCACGCTACGCCACTTACCGCTGAAGGACGTAGGTGCCTGGTGCGGGACCCAGCGGGCGGAATTTCGCGCTGCCCAGCGTGCGCGGGGCTTGCTTCATGTCGCCGCTGCGGTCGGTTAGCCAGGTGGTGTAGTCGGGCCACCAGCTGCCCTGAATCGTCTCGGCTTGGGCCAGCCATTCGCGGTGACCGGGCGGGTTGCCGGGCGCCAGCCGGAAGCTCGCCTTCGGGTTCGACGACGGATTGACCATGGCGGCGATGTGCCCGCTGTTGGAGAGCACGAACCGGATGTCGCTGCTGCCGAGCAGCTGGGTGGCGCGATAGGCCGCCGGCCAGGGCGCAATATGGTCGTCGATGCCCGCCACGACGTAGCTGTCGACGTCGATCTTGGACAGATCGACGGGGGAACCGAGCATGCTGGCGGTACCCGGCTTGGTCAGCGCGTTGCTCATGGCGATCTCGATGAAGTTGCGGTGCAGCGCCGCGGGCATCCTGGTGGTGTCGGCGTTCCAGTACAGGATGTCGAACGGCGGCGGGGTCTTTGCCTGCAGGTAGTTGTTGACCCANNTTGACCCAGTAGTTCCAGATCAGGTCATCGGGCCGGAGCCAGGCGAACACCCCGGCGAGGGTGCGCCCGTCCATGTAGCCGCGGGCGCGGGAGGCGAGGATAGACGCCTTGGCGGTCCCCTCGTCCATCAGCGAGACTGTCGTGCCCGCCTGCGTCATGTCCAGCAGCGTCACGCCCAGGCACAGGCTGGCGACCTGATCGAGCTGCCCGGTCGCGCTCAGGTGCGCGCTGACCATGGAGGAGAGGATGCCGCCTGCGCACAGGCCGATGATGTTGATCTTGGGGGCCTTGGTGATTTCACGCGCCGTGCTAACCGACGCCATCATGGCATCGCCGTAGGTGTTCACATCCCAGTTCCGGGCATCCTTGCCGGGATTGCGCCAGGAGATCACGAATACCTGATATCCCTGCGCCACGAAGAACTCGAGCATGCTGCGGCCGGGCGCGAGGTCGGTGATGTAGTACTTGTTGATCATCGGCGGCACCATGAGCAGCGGGAACTGGTGCACGGTGGGCGTGGTCGGCCGGTACTGGATGAGCTCGAAGACGTCGGTGCGGGCCACCACCACCCCCGGCGTCACCGCGAGGTCCTTGCCGATCTCGAACGCGTCGGGTGCCACCATTGTCGGAATGCGCGGGGAAGAGGCCATATCCGAGACGAAGGCACGAGTGCCCCGCAAAATGCTCAGGCCGCCCGTGTCGATGAACGCCTTCCATGCGGCCGGGCTGATCAGCGGGTTGTTACTCGGCGCGGACGCGGCGAGGAGATTGGTCAGCACGAACTTCAGGCGTGCGTCGTCACGCCAGTCCAGCTCGGCATCAGCCAGCAGCTCCTCGGAGGTCTGCCCGACGGCCAGGTAGGTCTGAAGGATGCGCTTGAGCACGGGGTTCCCACTCCACGCGGGATCCGCGAACCGGCGGTCGCGGCGCGGCGGAGCGGTCGCCGAACGGCCCGCCGCGATGCCGGCGAGTTCCGCGGCCAGCTTGCCGTACCGCGCGGCCACGGTCTTCGGACGGCCGGCCAGCCGGAGCGCGTAGCGCGCCATGCTGGCATCCGGTCGGAACCTGCGCAGCACGCCCACTGTAGCGTGGGGCAGGAGCAGATCCAGCGAGCCGGCGCCGGCTGACTCAGCTCCGCCGGTGTCCGCTGACTCACCGGCCGTGCGCGCAGAGTTCACGGTCGCGTCGATATGCGTTTCAGCCGCCACGGTTATCACGTCCTTCTCGTTTACCAAGCGGGGACTGGCCATGTTCCGGAAAGACAAGCCGCCGGGGCCAACGTTGTTACATCCAGACACGCCGATCCGGACATCCCTAGAGTCGACCGGCCCGACCGGGAGGGACGTTGGTCCGCTCGACAGGACTGGGCGCAGGTCGTTCCTCTGCTGAGGGAGTGCCGGGCAGTCCGGGACGTTCTGGCCGTGGCAGCCGGACGGGTGGGCGAGCTCACTATTGTCCTGATCGCCGCGGCCGTGCTGCGCCGCGGCCTGGCCGCCGGGGGCGTAGAGGCAGGCTCCCAGCTTGGAAAGCTTAATTTCGAAAGGCATAAAGTCATGTACGACAGGATTCTGGTAGCTGTCGACCATTCGGAGTTATCCGAGAAGGCGGTGCTCGCCGCCCGCGATCTGGCCACGCTGTCCAACGGCGAAGTATGGATTCTGCACCTGAGGGAACGCGTTGTAGGGCTCAGGTAATTCGGGCACCTCAGTCTGAAGTGCCGCCTGGGTTGCGCCGAACGCGTCCCCCAAACTGGTGAGGTCAACCGGGAGCCGTGCCCGCTCGGGCACATGGTCCAGGAGCGGACGCATCGCTTCCAGGGCGCTCAGGATTTCACGCCCGACCTGATTCGCGGAACGCATCGCATCCACGGAAACCAGGATTCCGCGGTCACGGTACCATGCAATAATTGGGGATGTCACTTCATGGTAAAGAGCAAGGCGCTGGGCAATGATTTCCCTGGTGTCGTCGGAGCGATGCTCAAGTGCGGCTCGCGCGAGCAAGCGACGCATTAGTTCCGAATCGTCGGCCTGCAGGTGCAGCACCACATTCGCCGTCATCCCGAGTTCGCGGCCTATGAGGTAGGTCGCGCGAGCTTGTTGCATGTTTCGCGGGATCCCGTCTAGGACAAATCCGCCGCCAGTCGCTTTTGCCGCGATCATCGCCTCCCGCAGTATGTCAAGTACGATCTGGTCGGGTACGAGTTCGCCGCGATCGAGATATTCCTGAACGGCTTGGCCGAGAGCGGTCTGCCGCGTTACGTGATCACGCAGCAGCTCACCGGTCGCGATATGAGGCACGCCGAAGCGCTCGGCGATAAGCGCGCCCTGAGTCCCCTTGCCCGCCCCTGGGGGCGCGATCATGAGTACTCGCATCCTATTCGCATCGTCGGCGATGTGAGCGCGCTGCCTGCATGCCTCGATCTCGATATAGGCGGCCGCCTGGTTGGCCCAGGTAGCCGTCTCCACTTCCTTGCCGGGCTCAAGCGCCTTGTACACCTCGAAGAAGTGATGGATTTCCAGGCGGTCGAACTCCG
Source organism: Actinomycetota bacterium (assembly GCA_003168295.1). Next base: position 3,047 of record PMST01000413.1, on the reverse strand, counting down.
GGACATCCTCGATGTCGCGCAGATGGGCCACCCGCGGATCCGTCGCTGCCACGCAGAGGATCTTGTCGTCGTTGCCCATCTCGTCCCGCATCCGGAACATCCCGATCGCCCGGCAGGTGACCAGGCAACCGGGGAAGGCCGGCTCGTCGAGCAGGACAAGCGCGTCGAGCGGATCCCCGTCCTGGGCCAGCGTGTGCTCGATGAAGCCATAATCGGCCGGATACCGAGTAGAAGTGAACAGCATCCGGTCCAGATGGATCCGTCCTGTCCTATGGTCCATCTCGTACTTATTGCGCTGGCCCTTTGGGATCTCGATGACCACCTCGAACTCCACGATTTCACTCCTTCGCCGCTGAGTGGCCGGCGCGCCACGGCTGGCGCTCATCCTCGCACGAAGATCGCGGCGATGCCTCGGCCGCCGCCGGGCGCAGCCTGGCCATGCCATCCACGGTCGCGACTAGCCTGCCGCGCCCAGCCCGCGCAGGCCAATCTGATAGTGCCTATGGTCTCCCGCGCCGGGCGTCAGGACAGCTACCCGATCGGGCAGGCCGGAGCGCCGGAAGGACGGCGTCGTGACTATCCGGCCGACCCTCGGCGGCCCGCGGGTCGGCAATGCCCACGCAACAGGCTCTTGACAGCGGCGTAATCTGGGGCTTAGCTCGCGTAACAGGAGCTTCTTATGCCCATTGCACCGGAAGACCTCGCGATGTTCGAAAGCGGCTGGCCCGGTGGGGACTGGAACCGGGGCGAGAGCGTCCGGCTGCCTGGCCCGCGGCGGGGCGAGGAGCTCGGTGCCCACGCCCCCGGCCGGCTCGCGAAATTTCATGCTCCGGAGATCGTCTTCGGGCCGGGTGCGCTGGCCGAACTCGGTCACTGTACGGCGCGGACCGCTCTGAAGGACGCCTGCCTTGCTACCAATCCCCGCGCCGCGGGCGCTGGCGACATCGAGGCGTTGTTCCGGGCGGCCTTGTGACGGGGCCGCCATCGACCGGATCGGGGCACGATGATCGCCCGGACGGCGATCTGGACATCGTGACCGGCCTCCGCTCTGGCAAGCACTCGTACCACCCAGAGTATGTTCGCTCCGCCGAGCGCCTCGAGCACGCCGTGCGGGCCCTGGACCGCATCTCCCGTGTCCTGGTGCGCACCGGGGCCGGCCCTCGCCCGCTGGTCGAGGCGGTGGTGCGCACCGCAGCGGCGTACCTGGGTGCCGAATGGCTGCTGTTCGCGGTGGCCGAGGGGGTCCTGCCCGCCGCGCGCCCCCGGTTTCTCGCGGTGATCAGCGGCGAGCTGATCGACGACGAGAACAGGTTGCCGGCCGAAGTGGCCGGACATCTGGCCGTGCTGCGCAGTCGTCCCTGGGAGATCGAGTCACCGGACCGCGACCAGGGCTGGGTGCGGGTGTCGATGACCTTGGGGGACGAGCCGGTCGGCGGAATCGCCGCGCGGCCGGGTGCCGGGCTGGAGGTGGCCGACACCGATCGCGCCATCTTGCGGGTGCTCGCCAACCAGGCCGCTCTGGCGCTGCATAGCTCCTTCCTGCTGCACGCCACGACCCAGTTGCGTGGCCGCAGCGACCAGCTCTACGACGCGACGACCAGGCACGCCAGGGACCTGGCCGCCCGCAGCGCCGAGCTGGCCGACGCACAGCGGCAGCTCGGCGCGGCCATGCAGCGGCAGGCGCTGGACGACGAGCGGCACCGTATCGCGCGCGAACTGCACGACAGCGTGACTCAGTCCGTGCTGTCCATCGGCATGACCATCGAGATGTGCCGGGCTGAGCTAGCGAACATGGCCGGCCCGGCCAGCCAGATCGCCGAGCGCCTGGGGCCGGCCAAGGACCTCGCGCGGCACGCGGCCGAGCAGTTGCGGACCGCGATCTACGCGCTGAACCACGCCGCCGACGAGCCGGCCGGCTCGCTGCCCGTCATGTTGCAGCGGCTGTCCACCGTGCACCAACCCGTCAACTTGAACGTGAAGGTAAGGCTGGAAGGACAGCCCATCCCGCTGCCGCCCGGAGTCGAGCAGTCGGTGCTGCGGTGGACCGGGGAAGCGCTGTTCAACGCGGCGGCGCACGGCCAGGCCACGTGCGCGCTGGTCCGGCTGCGTTACCTGCCCGGCGCGGTGACCATCAGCGTGTCCGATAACGGGACCGGCGACCCGGCGCAGCTGCGCCGCGCGCTGCGGCTGTCCAGCGGGGGAGACCTGTCCGGGCTGCACCGAGGGCTGGCGAACATGCTGGACATGTCGGAGGACCTGGGCGGAACGCTGTCCATCCGTCACTCTCGAGCCGGCGGCGTGCTGCTGCGGCTGGATATTCCCCTGCCCCTGCCCGGTGCGCTCGGTGTCCGGCCGTAGCCAGACGGCGACACCGCCCCGGAAATCATCGGCTAGGGCCTAAAGTCCTTCCGGGAGGTGGCCAAGGCCCGTGTCCGGCGATGACGTCTACGAGTCATGCTGACCGTCTGAGGCATGCAGCCGCCACGACCCTGGAGGAATGCCATGACCATCGCGCCGGAATCAGTGGCTTCCGGCTATCGGAGATTCGCTTCAACGGCAAGTCGGCCGAAGGGTTCGGTGGCGATGCCCGGGATACGGCCCGGCGGGCCGCAGCCGGACGCCGGGGCCGCCGTGACGATCGTGCTCATTGACGATCACGCAATTGTCCGGCAGGGCCTGCGCTCGCTGCTGGAACGCGAACACGACCTACAGGTGGTCGGTGAGGCTAGCTCGCCAGGAGAAACGCTGGCCGTCGTGGAGCGGACCCGCCCGGCGATGGTGCTGCTCGACATGAAGCTGTCGCAGGCCTCGGATAGCGACGGGCTCAGCCTCTGCGCCCAGCTGACCAAGCGCTATCCCGGGCTCGGGGTGCTGGTGCTCTCTACGTTCGTGGACGACGCGCTGGTGGTCGCCGCCGTTCAGCACGGAGCATGCGGCTATGTGGTCAAGGACGTCGACGTGGTGGAACTGGTGCGGGCCATCCGCCTGGTCGCCACGAACGGCAGCGCGTTCGACTCCCGCTCGGCCGCCGCCATGATGCGGTCGAT
>PMST01000200.1 GCA_003168295.1 Actinomycetota bacterium | reverse complement strand
AGTGGCCGGGCGTTTTCCGCAGGAGACGACATCAGCGACTCCGCCGATTCCCCGGACCGGCAGAACCCGACTCTGGTCAGGCCGAGGCCGGGAGCGGACGGCCAGCCCATCCGGACCTACGGGCTCTTGCGGCTGTTCAACCAAGAGGTGCCACGGGTCATTCGCGCCTTGGACAAGATAACGATCGCGGCCATCAACGGCGTTGCCATCCAGAGCGGCCTGACCCTGGCCCTGGCTTGCGATTTCAGATTTGCGGCGGAGAGTGCCCGGCTAGGCAGCGCGACGCTGCGGATGGGATACCTGCCTGATGAAGGGGGCCACTGGCTCCTGGTTCAGCACATGGGCCTCGCCAAGGCTCTGGATTTCGTTCTCCGGCACCGCATCGTGCCTGCCGCTGAGGCACTGGACCTGGGCCTGGTGAACGAGGTATGCGCGGACGCCACCGTGCTGTCCCGCTCCCTCGAGCTAGCCCGTGAGCTGGGTTCGGGCCCGCAGGTGGCCATGCGGCTAGCCAAGCGCGCCTTGTACCAAGCCTACGATCTCACGTTCGAACAGGCGGGTGAGGACATCGCCGTCCGGGCAGCCCTGTCTGACTACCATGCGGACGCTCGAGAAGGCAGGGAAGCCTTTCTGGAGAAGAGGCCTGCTAGCTTCAACCAATGGCTCGAATCTTCCGAATAGTGCAACTCGGCACTGCGGCTCTTCGGCCACCGCCAGTCTCGAACCATAGGCGATAGACAATTCCCGAAGTAACGGGGCTCGAGGGAGATGAGAATGTCTGTAGGTGAAGGACAGGCTCCTGACCAGGAGATCCGCAGCTTCGGCGATCGTCTTAGTAACTGGGGGGTATGGGGCCCTGACGATGAAATAGGTGCACTCAACTATGCAGGCGCCGCGCAGGTCGTTCGAGCGGCAGGGCTGGTGCAGACGGGGGAGGTCATATCGCTAAGCATTCCGATTCAGACAGGCGTGGGTCCGCAGGATGGCTCGATCGGCAGGTTCAATCCAATACACACTATGACGTGGACGGGGAACCCGCCCGGTCCGATAGATATGGGGGCCGGTGCTGATTTCTGCGACGGACTCATAGTCATGCCGACCCAAGGCACGACGCAATGGGATGCACTGTGCCATACCTTCTATGACGGAAAGATCTATAACGGACGGCGGGCGGCAGATATAGGACCGCAGGGTTCCCCTCATGCTCACATCGCGCAGGCGACCGAGAGGTTCGTGGGACGTGGCGTGCTGCTCGACATTGCCGGGCTACTGGACGTTCAGGCATTGGACACTGACTACTCGATCACCAGCGCCGACCTATCGGCCTGCTGCGCTAGGCAGGGCGTGGACGTGGGCGAAGGAGATTTCGTTCTGATCCGCACAGGCATGATGAGTCGCGTGCGTACTGACGACTGGACAGCGTTTAGGGGCCCTCAGCCGGGACTTGAGTACCAAGCGCTTGAGTGGTGTCACGAGCACCGGCTCGCCGCTATAGCCTCCGATAATACCTCCGTTGAGGTGTACCTGAAGGAGACGCTGAGGGGAATAGTCGCCCCCTTGCACCGGGTTGCGCTACGAGACATGGGACTCCATCTCGGAGAGCTGTGGTCACTGGAGGAACTCGCGCTAGCGTGTTCCGGTGATGAGCGATACGACTTCATGCTGGTCGCGCAGCCCTTGCGAATCGTCGGCGGATCCGGATCACCCGTCAATCCTCTCGCTATCCGCTGAGACGCGCAGCCCCTCAAACCAACGCGGACACTCACCGCCATGACTCCGGCTTCGCAACGCATGCGCTGTCGGCGGTCTTGCCGAAGGTACAGCCGTAATCATTGAGATGGCCGCGGGCAGCGCCTGCTACTCCGCAGAGCGGGGGTCCGGCTGGATGCCCTTCACGAGAAGCCGCCAGTATGTTGTCGCGATCTCCTCCGCTGTAAAGCGCCCGTGCGGGTCAAACCACTGGTATGCCCAATTGCACATGCCAAACAGAGCCAGCGTGATGAGTTTGCTGTCCACGTCGGCTGCGAGGGTTCCGCGAGCCTGCCCCGCAGCGATGGCTGACTGCACGAGAGACTCATAAGAGTCACGCTGCGCGGCGACATAGCGCTTGGCCTCGGGCGACAGCTCGCGATGGTGCTCAAAGAAGACGCGGANNAAAGATATCTTTCATGGCACCTAGCATCAGCTCTTCAGGTTCCAAGCCGCTACTGACGCGCTCCAGGTATTTATCGATGAGCAGCTGGATAAATTCTTCGTTGATAGATTGGAGGATTTCTTCTTTGCTGCGGAAATAATGATAGAGGGTTGGCTTGGCTATTTTCACAGAAAGAGCGACGTCTTCCATGCTGGTGTTTCCATAGCCATGCGCATCGAAGAGTCCGGCCGCTGATTCAACGATCTGGCGCCGACGCTCCGCGGTCGACATCGACCGGCGCTGGGCGGCCGCCGATGTGGCTTTCAATGTCCCCGTCTCCGTTCCAAGTACCTCGATCACTGGTCGCCCGGGGTGCCGGGCCTCACCAGCGTGCCGCGGTCCCTATTTGGGCCGGCAGCGGCGGCGGCCGTCGGC
>PMST01000091.1 GCA_003168295.1 Actinomycetota bacterium | reverse complement strand
TGAGGTTGACGTGGCTGACGACAGCCGGGCCGTAGGGCGTCTCGAACGGCCGCCGCGCCTGGGACGGCACGTGTGACCATACGGCCGGGCCGGCTTCCCCGGGCGGCGCTTCCCCGGGCGGCGCTTGCCCGGGCAGGGCGGCGGCGAAGCCGTGGTTGTGGCTGGTGATGTAGACACGGCCGGTGGCCAGGTCCATCACCGGCTGATTCACGCCGCGATGACCGTACCGGAGCTTGTAGGTACTCAGGCCGAGGGCCCGGGCGAGGATCTGGCTGCCCAGGCAGATGCCGAAGACGGGAAGGCCGGCCTCGAGCACCCCGCGCATCGCGTCCACCGCGTAGCTGGCCGCGGCCGGGTCGCCCGGGCCGTTGCTGAAGAACACGCCGTCAGGCGAGGCGGCCACGATCTCCTGCCCGCTCGCGGTGGCCGGGACCACAAGCACCTCACAGCCCCGGGCGGCCAGGTTCCGCGGCGTGGAGGTCTTGATGCCCAGGTCGACGGCGACCACACGGTACCTGACCTGGCCTGCAGGCCGGACCGTGTAGGGCTCGGGTGTGCTCACCACCCGGGCGAGGTCGGCTCCGGTCATCTCGGGGCTCGCCAGCACGCGCTCAAGCAGGGCGCCAGGATCGCTCTCGACCGTGCTGATCGCCGCCCGCATCGCGCCTTGCTCGCGTACCCGCCTGGTCAGCAACCTGGTACCGCGAACGGCGATGCCCGGAACGTTCTCGGCCCGCAGGTAGTCGTCCAGCTCGCGGCGCGCCCGCCAGCTGGACGCGATCCTGGCCGGCTCGCGCACCACGTAGCCGCTGACCCACACCTGACCGGACTCCGGATCTTCGTCGTTGACGCCCGTGTTACCGATATGCGGCGCGGTCATTGCCACGATCTGACGGCAGTAAGACGGGTCGGTCAGAGTCTCCTGGTACCCGGTCATGCCGGTATTGAAGACCATCTCGCCGAACGTCTCGCCGTCCGCGCCGAAGCCGGTCCCGTGCATCGTCGTGCCGTCCTCGAGGACCAGCAGGGCAGTTCGGGTCATCGGGTCCAACTCAGGCCAGCTTTCCGTCGAGCACGGTGGGCGTGCCACGCAGGAAGGTGGCCACCACCCGGCCGGGCAGTTCCAGGCCGGCGAACGGCGTGTTGCGGCTCTTGGACGCGCCCGCCGGGACCACCGCCGCGGGAGGCGACGCCGGATCGTACAGGGTGAGGTTGGCGGGGGCGCCGGCCTCAAGCGGGGTACCGTGCCCGGCCAGCCGCCCGATCCTGGCCGGGCGGATGGACATCCGGTCGGCGATGCCCGCCCAGTCGAGCAATCCGGTGTCCACCATCGCCTCCTGGACCACACGGAGCGCGGTCTCGAGTCCAGTCATACCGAACGCCGCTTCCGACCATTCCGTTTCCTTGGCCTCCACCGGATGCGGAGCATGGTCGGTGGCCACGCAGTCGATGGTGCCGTCCGCGAGCGCCCGCCTCAGCTCCACCACGTCAGCCGAGGTGCGCAGCGGCGGGTTGACCTTGAACACGGGGTCGTAGCCTGCCGCGAGCTCCTCGGTCAGCAGCAGATGGTGCGGGGTCACCTCGGCGGTGACCGGCCATCCCTTGGATTTCGCCCAGCGGATGATCTCCGCCGAGCCAGCAGTGGATACATGACAGATATGCAGCGCCGATCCCACGTGAGCCGCAAGCAGGCAGTCACGGGCGATGATCGCCTCTTCCGCCACGGCGGGCCAGCCGGCCAGGCCGAGGCTGGCGGACATCTCGCCCTCGTTGAGCTGCGCACCCTCGGTGAGGCGCGGCTCCTGCGCATGCTGGGCGATCACCCCGTCGAAGGCCTTGACGTACTCCAGGGCCCGGCGCATCAGCAGCGGGTCGGCCACGCACCGGCCGTCGTCGGAGAACACCCGGACCCGAGCGGCCGAATCCGCCATAGTGCCGAGCTCGGCCAGCCGGACGCCGGCCAGCCCGGCGGTGACCGCACCTACCGGCTGGACATCGCAGTGCCCCGCAGCCCGGCCGAGACGCCAGACCTGTTCGACGACCCCGGCGGTATCAGCGACCGGATCGGTATTGGCCATGGCGTGCACGGCCGTGTAGCCGCCGAGGGCGGCCGCCGCGGTGCCGGTCTCAACCGTTTCGGCATCCTCACGGCCCGGCTCACGCAGGTGGGTGTGCAGGTCAACGAGGCCGGGCAGGGCGATGAGGCCGTCGGCGTCGAGCAAGCGAGCACCCGAGTGGTTCAGCCCGGATTCGACGGCCACGATGGATCCGCCGCTGAGCAGGATGTCAGCGGTCCCTCCTTCGCGGCCGCTGTATCCCGCGACCGTAACGCCCCTGATCAGCCACCTGTCCGGGCCCGTTCCCCGGGCACCCGTCATCGCGGCGCTCACTGCGTCACCGCCGGGAACTCCGTGCCGCCCAGGAGCAAGTACAAGACCGCCATCCGGGTGGTAACCCCGTTCGCGACCTGTTCGACGATCGTCGAGCGGGACGAGTCCGCCACCTCGGCTGCGATCTCCACTCCCCTGTTCATCGGCCCAGGATGCATGACGATCGCGTGGTCGGGCAGCCGCGCCATCCGCGCGCCGTCGAGTCCGTATCTGCGGCTGTACTCGCGCACGCTCGGGAAGTACGCCGCGCTCATCCGCTCCTGCTGGACCCGGAGCATCATCACGACATCGCTCTTGGGGAGCTCGCTGTCCAGGTCGTAACTTACCGCGCAAGGCCAGCTGCCGACAGCGAGCGGCAGTAGCGTGGGCGGAGCGGCCAGGGTCACCTCGGCGCCGAGAGTGCTCAGCAACAGCACGTTGGACCGGGCCACCCGGCTGTGCAGTACGTCTCCGACGATCGTGACCCGGATGCCGTCGAGCGCTGTGTTGCCCCGGGGGGGCGACCCCCCGGGGCCCACCCGATTCTGGGGGAAAACCGTTCCCCCCAGACCCCCTCGGCCCCCCTGGCCCCCTCGGGACCCCCCTTGCCGGCGGCCGCCCATGAGCCTGCGGCGGATGGTGAAGGCATCGAGGAGGGCCTGCGTAGGATGCTCGTGGGTGCCATCCCCGGCGTTCAGCACGCTGCCCCGGACCCAGCCCGCGAGCCGGTGCGCCGCACCGGAGGCGGGGTGCCTGATGACCACCGCGTCCGCGCCCATGGCCTCCAGCGTCAGCGCGGTGTCCTTGAGGCTCTCGCCCTTGGCGACGCTCGACCCCTTCGCGGAGAAGTTGATCACGTCGGCGGACAGCCGTTTGGCGGCGGCCTCGAACGAGATCCTGGTCCTGGTCGAGTCCTCGTAGAAGAGGTTGACCACGGTCCTACCGCGCAGCGTGGGCAGCTTCTTGATCGGACGGTCGGCCAGCTGGGCCAGTTCCTCGGCGGTGTCGAGGATGAGCAGCGCGTCGGCACGGCTGAGGTCAGCCGCCGAGATCAGGTGCCGTTTCACGGCTGCCTCTCCTCCTCGCCGATCATCACGGCGTCCTGGCCGTCCACCTCGGCCAGCAGGACGCGGACGACCTCGCGCTGGGAGGTCGGCAGGTTCTTGCCTACATAGTCGGCACGGATCGGAAGCTCACGATGACCGCGATCGACCAAGACCGCCAGCTGCACGGCCCGTGGCCTGCCCAGATCATTCAGCGCGTCGAGCGCGGCGCGCACCGTTCGGCCCGAGTACAGCACGTCGTCGACCAAGACGACGGTCTTGCCGTCCACCCCTTCGGGGGGAAGCTCGGTCCGGCCAAGCGCACGGGCCGGATGCAGCCGCAAATCGTCCCGGTGCATGGTGACGTCGAGCGATCCACACGGGACCACCAGCTTTTCGAACTCCCCGATGCGGCCCGCGAGGCGGCACGCTAGCGGAACCCCCCGTGTCGGGATGCCAAGCAGGATGACCTCATCCCCGCCGTGCGTCCGTTCCAGGATCTCGTGCGCGATCCGGGTGAGCGCACGCCGGATCTCCTCGGCATCAAGGACCGCCAGGCCATCACGCCCCGCGACCGGGCTACTTGCTGCGCACATAGAAGGGACCTCCTTCCCCGCCTCTCCGGACGGTCCTTAAAGGATGTCTACGTTGAAGATCATACGGGGAGTTACCAACGGGCCCGGCAGCTTTAGGCCGGGGCAAACGGTATGTGATTTACCTCACACGCGACAGACGCTATCAGAACGTGACGAGAGCTCGTCACCCCGAAGCAAAATGCCCACAGCGACGGGAAACCTCGTCGCAGCCGGGTTCCCAGCGGCCGGCGGAGGGTACATAGTGGTCCGCAAGGGCTAGTCGGTTACCGGACGAGTTAAGCCAGTTTTTGCCATTCGGCTTGACCTTATAGCGCTCGCCGCCTACCGTCACTGAGCGTAACCGTTACCGTAAGCGACGACTGGCCGGAACCGAGGAACAATGCCATCTGAGTACGCCAANNTCCCGCGGTCGCTGGAAGGCCGTCGTCGTAGGCTCCTACGAACGGGGCGACCGGTCGGTAACGGTCCAGAAGCTCGCTGAGCTCGCCGAGTTCTACGGGGTTCCCGTTTCCGAGCTGCTGCCAGGTGACGCTGCCCCGACGCCGCTGGTGCCGTCACCCAAGCTAGTCATCGATCTTGAGCGCATGAGCCAGCTGCCCAAGGACAAGGTGGGCCCACTCGCCCGTTATGTCGCGACCATTCAGAGCCAGCGTGGTGACTACAACGGCCGCGTCCTCTCCGTCCGGCACGAAGACCTCCGCTCGCTCGCGGTCATCTATGACAAGTCCCCCGCTGACCTCACCGAGGAGCTCATTAGCTGGGGCGTACTTGACGCTGACGCGCGCGGCGCGATGGAAGGATTCTGAGCCGTTAACCAGCCGGCCTAAGCGGGAGCGGAGACTGCACCTCGACACCGAGCGCGGTCTCGGCAAGTGACAGGAAAGTCTCCGCGTCCCGCAGCAGGTCGTCGGCCTCGCGCGGCGAGGCCGCACGTGGCAGCCCCGCTTCAGCGGCCGCGCGCTTTCCGGCCCCGGCGGCGAAAAAGGCGGCCCACTCGGTGAGCGCAGGCTCGACCTCAGGCAGTAGTTCCCAGACGCTATGCGGCTTCCTGCGCCTCGAACGGGGTTCGCCGCGCGCCGCCACCACAGCGGCTGCGGCGCGCAGCGCCGCAAGGTGCGCGGTGACGTAACGAGCGCCTGGCGCCGATTCATCGGCCGCCTCCGCGAGGCCGCGCCGCGCGGACTGGAGCATGCTAAGCACCGTCGGCGCCAACCCAGGAGCCCCAGGATGGCGCGGGCTTATGTCACTCAGGCCCGTCCGCATCTCCACTGCGTTCACCATCGGTCCTCATCTCCTCCTCTGACCCGGCCAGGCGAGACACTTCCCCTCACCTCAACCGGCCGGCGTTGGTATATCTATTCGAACCTAAATTCGCTCGGATGTCCAGCCGTTTTCGATGTCTGTTCGAAGATAACGCGAGGGTCTGACATTTTCGGAGGGTCCCGGCACGCCGGGGGGCGACAGCCTTGTAGGCGACCAAGATCATCTTCGTGACGAGGCAGCTCAGATGATGTCTGGAGGCGTGGGTGCTAGCCTCGGCCGGGTCACGGAAGGTTCGCCTCATCGAGGCAGCCGGGCGTTTACCCTGACAGTCGAACGGATTGCGCCCGCTGTCCGGTACGTCTTCGTGGAGGGGCCGGTCACGCGAGCGGTTCCCGAGGACGGGTGAGTTGTTGCGCGAGATCCCTGCCCGCTCCCTGCCGCAAGGACTGTCTTCACACACACATCCAGGGCAGCTCGCGTGCTCTGCAGGGAGCGTGCCTCGTCTGGATTCCCACCTGATGTACGTCAGGTTGCCCAGATCGGGGCTGTAATGTTTCCCAGTATAGAGCTGTAAAGTTGCCCGGAAAACCGTTTACAGGCTGCCGCGCATGGCATTCTGAAGTGCATGAAGGCTACCAGCGAGCTGCGCCCTCGCCGACTCGTCGAAGTCGTCCCTCAGCGTATGCGCGAAGAGCCCGTCGTGATCCTCACCGGGCCGCGCACCGTGGGCAAGAGCACCCTGCTTGCTGCTCTTGCTGCCGAGTTCGACCGGCCCGTCCTCGACCTTGACCGCCCGGACGCGCGAGCAGCAGCAGCCAGCGACCCCAGCTTCATCGTCTCCGGTCCCAGACCGGTTCTCATCGACGAATTCCAGCATGTCCCGGAGATCCTGGACGCGATCAAGGCCGAGCTCAACACGGACACCAGGCCAGGGCGCTACGTGCTCACCGGATCCACGCGGTACTCGGTCCTGCCGCAGGCGGCGCAGTCGCTGACTGGGCGGGCCCACATCATCAACGTCCTGCCGTTGTCCCAGGGCGAGCTGCACGGGCACCGGGAGAACTTCATCGACCGGCTCTGGGCGGATCCGGCCACGCTGCCAGAGATCCCATCGCGCCCGGTGATCAGGGACGACTACGTTGATCGCATCCTGGCAGGCGGCTTCCCCATGATCCTGCAGCGCCTGACGACCAGGGCCCGCACGTCATGGTTCGCCGACTACGTAAACCTCGTCGTGATGCGCGACGTGCTCGACATCGCCAAAGTACGGCAGCGAGAAACACTCCCCCGGCTGCTCCGCCAGCTCGCGGCGCAGACCGGCCAGATGCTCAACATATCCAAAGCCGGGCAGGCCGTCGGCCTGGAAAGCAGCACCGCGAACCGCTACGCGACCCTGCTGGAGGCGGCCTTCATGATCCAGCGGCTGCCCGCATGGGGCACGACCCTCGGCAAGCGGATCGCCGCGTACCCCAAGGTGCACGTCATCGACTCGGGGCTGGCCGGCTGGCTGCTCGGCCTCAGTGCTGCGAAGATCGACAGCCGCGACCCCGCCGTGCTGACCGAGTTCGGGCATCTCGTCGAGACGTTCGCCGTCGGCGAGATCCTCAAGCAGGTGAGCTGGTCCGAAGAGGCAGTCACGGCCGCCTACTTCCGTACGCAGGACGGGGACGAGGTTGATCTTGTCCTGGAGACCTGGGATGGCCGTGTCGCCGGGTTCGAGGTGAAGGCCGGGTCCCGTGTCCAGGACGCTGACCTAAGCGGGCTCCGACTGCTCCGCGACAGGCTAGGTGAGCGGTTCATCGCGGGCTTCCTGCTCAACCTCGGGGAACTCGCCTACCGCAAGGAAGAGAGGATCATGGTTATGCCGCTGTCCGGGCTATGGTCCTTAGCCCTCCAGGCCGAGCTCCGCTCAAAGATCGGCGCGAAGTATGTCGTTATCACGCGCGTTGGAGAATGCCTGTATCCGCAAATAAGACACTGACCGGGCTAAACGGTCGAGTGATAACGTCCTGGGGACCTCTTGCTGGTGACCGCGCTCGTGCCGATGGTCTGCACATAGCTACCTGAATCTAGCCAGTCACAGTCAGCCTGGGCCCTGACAGGGCATCACGCCTGTCAGGGCAGTATTGAAGGGTGTCCGCCGAGATGCCTAGATCGGAATGCTGCGAGCATTGCGCAGAGATACCACTGTTGCGCGAAGAGGTCGCCGCGCTCCGGGCACGCCTGAATGCGCTGACCACCCTGCCGCTAAGCGCCAGCGACCCTTTGCCGCTGCAGGCTGAACCCCACGTCGCCGCGAAAACGCCGCCGCGGCAGATGCCGCTGTTCGGTCCGGTCCACGGACCTCCCCTGCCTCAGGTAAATCACGAGTCAAGCCTGCAGGCCAAGGTGGGCCTGTACCGGACCCTCTTCACGGGACGCAGCGATGTGTACGGCTACCGCTGGGAGAACACTGCGGAAGGCACCAAAGGCTGGGCGCCGAAACGGCGGCCCGGCACCACCCGCGACAACCCGGAGTACCTGCCGCTTACCGATGAGGTCATCTCCGCGCACCTGACTAAGGAAAACCCGGCCGCCTGCGGGCTGTACGTGACGTTGCCTGACAGTACCTGCCGCCTGCTGGTCTGCGACTTCGACGGCGGCACCTGGCGGCTCGACGCCGCTGCGTACGCGGAAGCGGCTGCCTGGGCCGGCGTGCCCGCGGCTGTCGAGATCTCCCGGTCGGGCGACGGCGCACACGTGTGGGCTTTCTTCTCGGAGCCGGTAGCTGCCGCCGACGCGCGGGCCATGGGTGCCGCGCTGCTATACGAGGCCATGGCGATCCGCGGTGAGATGGACATAGAGAGCTACGACCGCCTCTTCCCTGCGCAGGATTATCTGCCGCGGCGCGGCTTCGGGAACCTTATCGCGCTGCCGCTGGAGGGCAGGTGCCGTCAGAATCGCACGACGTTGTTTGTCGATCCGGCGACGTTCGAGCCCTACCAGGATCAGTTCGCGTATTTGTCGTCGCTTGAGCGCATGACCCGCCGCGACGTAGTGGAGCGCGCAGAAGAGCTTCAGCCACCGACCGTCGGTCCTGCGGTGCGGCTGCACAGATCTCCGCTGGCGGCTGAGCCTCCGCCGCCGGACGTCATCAAAGCTGAGCTGAGCGGCATGCTGGCGATCCGCCGGGCCGGGCTGCCGCCGAGTCTGCTGTCGTCGCTGAAGCACCTAGCATCGCTCCACAATCCCGAGTTCTACAGTCGGCAGCAGATCGGGTTGAGCGTATGGGGCGCGCCGCGGATGCTGCGCTGCTACTCGGAGTCCCTGGACCGGCTGTTCCTGCCACGCGGCGTCGCCGAGCGTGCCGCGAAGTTGATCGAGAAAGCGGGCAGCCGCCTAGCGATCACCGATCTCCGTAGCGCACCGGCCGAGCTGGAGATCGAGTTCACCGGC
>PMST01000632.1 GCA_003168295.1 Actinomycetota bacterium | reverse complement strand
CCCGGCCGGGACCGGCCCGGACAGCCGTACCCGCCCGGCCGGGCCGGGCACCGGGCCGTGCCTGGCCGCGCTGGTGAACCTCACCGTGCCGCTGGGCACCGCGCTGGGCCAGTCCGGGACACCGGGCGAGGCCGCCGGGTTCGGGATCCTGGACGCCGGCACCGCCCGCGACCTGCTCGCCGCGGCCGGGCGCAGCCCGCACACCCGCTGGTGCGTCACCGTCCTCTACCCGGACGGGACCGCCGCCGCCCACGGCTGCGCCACCGGCCGCCACCCACCCCCACCAGGCCCGGAACCACCCGGCCCGGAGCCCCCCGCCTCACCATCACCGGGCTCACTATCACCAGGCGGCGCATCGCGAGCCGCACCACCGCCCCCGGGCCCCGCACCGCCCATCCCCGCCGGCCCCGGCACCAGCGGCGGCCCGGACCCCCAGCCCCAGCCCGATACCAGGGCCCGGGACTACCTGCGCACCCTGCGCGTGCAGCTGACCCCGATCGCCCGTGACAGCTGCGACCATAAGCACGCGGAAACCGGGTACCAGCCCAGCCGCAAGCTCCAGCACCTGATCCGGACCCGCAGCACCCGCTGCACCGCACCGGGCTGCGGCCGCCCCGCCGCGCGCTGCGACCTGGACCATACCCTCGCCTGGGACAAAGGCGGGCTCACCTGCGAATGCGGAATCGCTCCGCTATGTCGCCATCACCACCGGTGCAAGCAGGCCCGGGGGTGGCAGCTGACTCAGCCGGAACCAGGCGTCCTGAAATGGAAAACCCCGCACGGACGCACCTTCACCACCACCCCCACCGAATACCCGCTGTAGCTCACCCAGCCACAACCGGGCGTCCGGGTTCCGGGTCGTCCTGGAGGTGTTCCTGGAACCGGGCCACGTCGCTGTGGCGTGCCGTACCGGAGACTGTCGGCGTCCGGCTGTACCGTGCTGGAATGACGTTCACGTGTCCGGTTCCTCAGGCCAGCAGTCATCTCGCCGAGTTGGTCGATCGTGCCCGGCGCAGCCATGAGCGTGTTGTGCTAACGGAGCACGGGCAACCTGCGGCGGTGCTCATATCGGTGGATGAGCTTGATGAACTCCAGCGGTTCCAGGACGACAGTGACATCGCCCTGTGCGAGGCGATCAACGCGCGTGATGAGCCGGGCGTCCCGCATGACGAGTTCATGGCATCCCTTCACCTGAAGCCGTGACCTTAGCGGTCGTCTGGCTACACCGGCACCCAGCACCGGGCGGGAACCGCTTCGGTTCGGTACCGGCCTGGTCCGTCCGCCTCGACGAACCAGGCATTCCGGTCGGGGAGGGTGCTGACGGCCTCGTGCAGGCGGGTGCCCACATAGTGCAGGGCGACGCCGTCCTCGGTCGCATATCCGGCCGGCAGGGCCCCCGCCGCGATGGACTCCCTAAAGCGCTGCCGTCGCGGCTGGTCACCGAGGTCGTCGTGAACTCCGTTACTGAACGGCAGGAAGCCGAGCCCGTCGCGGACGACGTCGAGGCTGTCACCGAAGGAGTCAGTTATCCCGCCCAGATGCCAGCACAAGCTGCCCGCGCTCTGGCCGGCCAGCACGATCCCTGCCTCCCAGCACTCCCGCATGAACTCATCTAGCCGGTGCGCCCGCCACACCGCCAGCAGGTTCACCACGCTGCCGCCCGACACGAAGATCACGTCCTGGGCCAGCAGATGAGCCCGGACGTCGGGCACGTTCGGCTGCGCGAACAGCGCCAGATGCGACAGGTCCGCGTCGCCGAAGGACCTGGCCCGTTCATACCAGGCCTCGATGTACTCGCGCGAGTCCCCGGTCGCGGTGGCGATCAGGCACATTCTCGGGCGGCGCACACCCGACAGCTGCATCGCCTGCCACAGCTGGACGCCCACCCGCTCGGGCGGGAAATCTTCAGGGGGGTAGATCACTCCCGAGCCCGCCAGAATCTGCCGTTCCCTGACCATGGCCAGATTCTCCGCCTAGCGAAGGTCGCCTGCCAAATCACTTTCGTCGTCCTGAACGCACATCAGTTGCCTGCGGTCACGGCCTTGAGCTCATCGAAAGACTCCCGGATGAGCTGGGGCAGGTCGGCCTCGCCAGCGGCGCTGACCCAGAGTTCGAATGCGATCCTGAAGACAGCGATCCCCGCTTCGGCCGCCAGGCTCGCGGCCGGTTCCCTGACGCCACGGTGGCGCAACGTGCCGGCGAGCGCCGCGGCGAGTGATGCGAGCTTGATCAGCTCGCGCTCTTGGAGCTCTGTGTTCGAAGCGATGACGGCCTGCCGCTTCCCGGCATATTCACGACGCTCCTGCAGCATGGCACCGGCGGCCGCTAGGGCCGCAGCGATCGCGTCGATCGGCGCTACCGAGGCAGGCGTACTGGCCAGGGTGCTCACGAGGAGGTCCTGCAGCGACGCCGCGCCCCAGAACAGAACCTCGCGCTTGTCGGCGAAGTGCCGGAAGAACGTCCGCTCCGTCAAGCCTGCCCGCGCGGCGATCTCCGCCACCGTGGTCTGCTCGAACCCGCGCTCGCCGTAGAGCTCCATGGCCGCTCGCTCAAGCCGGCCGCGCGCGTCTGGCTCCCACCGGCTCATACCCTGATCCTATCTGATGTCAGCGGATGACATCAGCGTTCATAAGGCTGATGACAGTAACTGACATCGAGTGCTATAGTGATGACAGCAACTGACATCGATATGTCCGAGTGTACGCCCGGGCCGTCGACTACCTGGAGGTTCTACCCATGCACGTTTTCGTCACCGGCGCGTCCGGCTGGATCGGCTCAGCGGTCGTACCCGAACTCCTCGACGCGGGCCACCAGGTCACCGGGCTCGCCCGCTCCGACGCCTCCGCCGCCGCCCTGGCCGCGGCCGGAGTCCAGGTGCAGCGCGGCACCCTGGATGACCTCGACACCCTGCGCAGCATCGCCGCCGCCTCCGATGGCGTGATCCACCTCGCGTTCAAGCACGACCTCGCCTTCACCGGCGATTTCCAGGGCGCCGCCGACGCCGACCGCCGCGCCGTCGAGACCTTCGGCGCGGCACTGGCCGGTTCTGACAAGCCGTTCCTCATCGCCTCCGGGACGCTCGGGATCTCCCCGGGTCGGCTCGCCACCGAACAGGACGGGCACGGTGACGGCTCGGGCACCGCCGCCTGGGGCAGCGGCCCGGAGACCCGGCGGGGCACCGCCGAGCTCACCCTCTCCTTCGCCGACCGCGGCGTCCGCTCCTCCGTCGTCCGGCTGCCCCCGACGAATCACGGCGACGGAGACAACGGCTTCATGGCGACCCTGGTCGCCATCGCCCGTGACAAGGGCGTCGCCGGCTACATCGGCGACGGGGCCAACCGCTGGCCCGCGGTGCACCGGCTCGACTCCGCGCACCTGTTCCGCCTCGCGCTGGAAAACGCCCCGGCCGGATCCACGCTGCACGCCGTGGCCGACGAGGGCGTGCCGATCCGCGCCGTCGCCGAGGTGATCGGACGCCATCTCGGCATCCCGACCGCATCCATCGCGCCCGAAGACGCCGCCGCGCACTTCACCTGGCTGGCCGGCTTCATCGGCCTGGACAGCCCGGCCTCGAGCGCCCTGACCCGCGAGCTGCTGGACTGGCACCCCACCCAGCCCGGGCTCCTCGCCGACCTCGACAAGGGCCACTACTTCGACAACCCGACCCAACCCCATAACCAGCCGTAACCGAAGAACCGAAGAACCGAAAACCGAAACGGGCCAGCCAGAAGCCGCGGCCGCAAAGCGGGCCTGAGGTACCTCAGGCCCGCGCGGCGGCGGACCGCAGTTCCTGCCACACCCGCTGCGGGGTGGCCGGCATGTCGATGTGCCGGACCCCAAGGTGAGCCAGCGCGTCGATGATGGCGTTCTGCNNTCGAGGTCAGCGGGTTGCCGTCGGTGTCGTAGATGACTTCCTCCAAGAACGCCTGCGCGGCGCCCTGGGCGATGCCGCCGTGCCGCTGGCCCTCGGCGATCAGCGGGTTGACGATGGTGCCGGCGTCGTCGACGGTCACCACCCGGCGCAGCACCGTCTTGCCGGTCTCGGTGTCCACCTCGACGACCGCGACGTGCGCCCCGAACGGGAAGGTCGCGCCGGGCGCGCTGAACACCGCGCGGACGAACAGCCGGTCGGTCTTCGCCAGCCGGGCCAGCGGCACCGACACGTCCGGGTCGCCCGCCACGGCGAACGCGCTGCGCCCGGCGTCGAAGATCAGGTCGGCCGGGTTGGCTTCAAGTTCGCCGGCCGCGCGCAGCCGGGCCACGTCGATGAGCTCCCGCGAGGCCTGCTGCACCGCCGCGCCGCCCTGCTGCAGGCTGCGTGAGCCGCCGGTGCCGCCGCCCTCGGGGATCAGGTCGGTGTCGCCCCACTTCAGCGTGATCTTGTCGATCGGGATGCCGAGTTCGTCGCTGGCGAGCATCGCCCAGACGGTGGAGTGGCCCTGGCCGTGCGGTGAGGTCCCGGTCAAGATCGTGGCGCTGCCGTCCGGGTGGACCTCGACGGTGGCGTTCTCGCTGGGGTTACCCGCCTCGGCTCCGGCGCCGGTGATCTCGACGTAGCAGGACAGCCCGATGCCGAGCTGGACCACGTCCCCGTCGGCGCGCCGTTTGGCCTGCTCGGCCCGCAGACCGGGATATCCCGCCGCCGCCAGTGCCAGCTCCAGCGCGACCGCGTAGTCGCCGCTGTCGTACACCGCGCCGAAGGCGGT
>PMST01000076.1 GCA_003168295.1 Actinomycetota bacterium | reverse complement strand
ACCGGGTCGGCGTAGTGCCGTAGTGTGGTCGCTCCACCGCTGCCGTGCCCAAGACGAGCCGCTGTGTTTCGCAGGTCGAACCGCGCTGCGAGAAGCTGACTCGCCGTGTAGTGCCGCAGCCCCTTGATATTCAGCTTGACGCCGGCCGCGGCCGCCAGGTCGCTGGCCTTGTGCGTTGCCCAGTCAGGATTCCACGGCCTGGCGCTCATCGGGTCATTTGAGAACACGTAGGCGTTATCGGGTAGCTCAAGACCAACGGCGGCGAGCTCGGCGCGAACCCCGTCGAGGTGCTCGCTGATCATCGCACAGGTCACGGGATCGATGGCCAGGTATCGGTCCTGGTGCGTCTTGGTGTCCTTCCGGACCCGCTGGCCGCCGACCACGACGTAATTGAAGGCAATATGGAGGACACCGTTGACCAGGTCGACATCGCGGACCTGCAGCGCGCAGAGCTCACCTCGGCGTGCGCCGGTAATAGCGACCAGCCACAGGTACAGCGCCAGCACTGGGTGCGCCTTACGGCCCTCCGCGATCACCTTGGCGACGTCCTCAGGCGTGGTGGCGGGCAGCGGGCGTCGCGTGACAGCTGGTGGCTTAGCAGACTCAGCCGGGTTCCAGGCGATCCACTCCCAGCGCTTCGCCGTCGCGAAGGCGCCGGACAAGATGCTGTGGACGTTCCGGATCGTCTTCGCCGTCATCGGCTTGCACACGTGCGGCTGGCATCCGGCGCGCTTGCAGTCATGGTCGCGGTCGCGCGGAGCCCGGCCGGATCGCCGGTCTGTCACTGCGTCACCGGCTACGATCGCGGTCCGGCCCTGGCGCACGACGACAAGTCCCTCGTCGGCCAGAACCGCCAGAGCGTGCTGCAGGGTCGCCACCGGCACGTCCTGCAGGGCGCTCATCTCCCGGACCGAAGGCAGCGGCTCGCCCGCCGCGAGCATCCCAGACCTGATCGCGGACCCGATAGCCTCCACCACCAGCTGCCAGGCAGGTTGACGGCTACCCGGGTCAACAGCGAGGAACGGTACGTTCCGGTGCTCGATGAACCGCTTCCCGGTGCACCCGGGATCGCTGCACCGCCTCAGCTGCGCGTACAAGAGGTCGAGCAGAGGCCCGCGGAGCTTTCGGACCTGCACGTGCCCGAGAGCGGGCTTGATCACCCGCCGGATGTAAACCTCGTTCGCCTTCCTGGTCGACAGGTCCCAGTCGGCGACTTCGACATACTGGTCCATCAGCTGCGCCACGGTGGCGTTCGTCTCGGGCTGGCGTCCCGCTGTGGCCTGCTCGAGCAGCTTGCCGAGTTCGATCTGCGCGGCCCGTTCGGTCTTACAGGTCTTCCGCAAGCGGATCTGCCGACCCGTCAACGGATCAGTCCCAGCGTAGACACTTACGCGGAACGAGCCGCTAGGGAGCTGCTGAATGTAACCGCCTGTGGCCTTGGCCATGACAGCACGATAACTCGGCTCGGCGTATTCGTGCCACAATCCGTGCCACGTATAAGTATCTGTAAGGTATGTTTTGCCTGGTGGGGCGCCAGGGGGTCGAACCCTGAACCAATGGGTTAAAAGCCCACTGCTCTGCCATTGAGCTAACGCCCCGCCGCACCGAACGACCGGTGCCCAAACAGGAAGCGTACCGAACTTCCCGGCCCGATCGGCGCTTAAGGCTAGCGGTATGCGGAGATGCCGGTCAGCGCCTGGCCTATGGCGAGCGAGTGGATCTCCTCGGTGCCCTCGNNGCCTGATCGGGGAGTATTCGAGTGTTACGCCGCTGGCCCCGAGGATCGTCCGGGCCTGCCTGGCGATGTCGATGGCCGACCTGACGTTCGTCATCTTGGCGATGCTGACCTGCACCGGGCTGAGCGAGCCGGCCTCCTTGAGCCTGCCCAGGTGCAGCGCGAGCAGCTGGGACCGGTACAGGTCGGCGGCCATCCAGCTGAGCTTGGACTGAGTCAGCTGGAAGGACCCGATCGGCTTGCCGAACTGCTCGCGGGTGCACGCGTAGTNNTTCAGCCCGGATACGCCGGGCAGGACGGCGTCGGCGGGCAGCCGGACGTCGTCCAGGTTCAGCTCGGAGGTGATGGAGGCGCGCAGGGACAGCTTCTTGTGGATGTCCCGGGCGGTGAAGCCCGGCGTTCCGCGGGGAACGAGGAATCCGCGGATGCCGTCCGGGGTGCCGGCCCACACCACGGCGATATCGGCGATGCTGCCGTTGGTGATCCACATCTTGGTGCCGGAGAGCACCCAGTCCGACCCGTCCGGCCGGGCGGATGTGCGCATGCTGCCCGGGTCGGAACCATGGTCGGGCTCGGTCAGGCCGAAGCAGCCCACCGCCTCCCCGGCCGCCATCCGGGGCAGCCATTCGTTCTTCTGCTCCTCCGACCCGTACCGCCAGATCGGGTACATGGCCAGCGAGCCCTGGACCGAGGTCGCACTGCGCAGGCCCGAGTCGCACGCCTCGAGCTCGCGGCAGGCGACGCCGTAAGCGATGGACCCGGCGCCGGCGCAGCCGTAACCGGTCAGGTGCATCCCCAGGACCCCGAGCTTGCCGAGCTCCGGCATGATTTCACGCGGCAGCATGCCCGCCTCGAACCAGTCGGTGATGTGCGGAAGCACCCGGTCGGCGGTGAACGCCCGGACCGTGTCACGGATGAGGCGCTCCTCCTCAGTCAGCTGGTCGTCGATCTGCAGCAGGTCCGTATGCGGGGTGCTCGCGGGCATGGCCGTTCCTCTCTTGTCGCTCTAGACCAGAGTATTGACCGGCCCACCCGGTAAGTTAGCCCGCCCTACCCCCGCTGGGCCGCAATCAGCTGGAGCCGAAGCCGGGTCCAGATCATGGCGAGCATGGTGGCCGCGGTCAGGCCCACCAGGCCCGCCAGGCCTACGGCGAGCGGGGCGCCGACCGCCTGCGCTATCGCGCCGCCGGCCAGGATGCCGAGCCCCTGAACCGCGTACAGGCCGGACTGGGCCAGGCCGAACGCGCTGGCCCTGGTGGCAGGATTGAGAGCCTGGACGAATGCGGCGGCGGCGGCCAGCTGATAGGCGCCGCCCGCGCCCGCGACGATCCACAACAGCAACACGGCCCACAGCGGCGGGCTCCACGCGCTGCCGATNNCGTGCAGCGAACGCGCGTACGGAGCGGCCAGCCCCTCCGGGACGATGTAAAAGCCCGCCAGCCAGCCGAAAAGCAGCAGCGTCAGCAGTATGCGGTTGCCGAAAACGATCCGGACCCCGGCCGCTGACACCGACCAAAGCGAAGGCCGCGCCGTTCCTTCCCGCCGGGGGACGGCCGGGCCTTCACCCAGAAAAGGACAATAAGAGCCGAGATTCCGAACGACACCGCCTCTATGCCCAAGGTCTTGCCGGGGCGCAGCACGCCGACAATCGCCGCGCCCGCGACGAACCCCAGAATCTGGCTCGCCTGGTAGGTGATATTGCCGACCGCGGAACCGAGCACGAACTTATCGCCGGGCAGTATGTCAGGCAGCAGGGCGGTTCGCGCCGACGAAAACGGCGCGCTGGCCAGCACGGTGCAGACAGCAGCACGCACAGCGCGCCGAACGGCATTCCCGGTATCGCCATCAGCCCGACGGTCCCGACCCGGAGCAGGTCGCAAGCGATCATGACACGACGGCGCGGGAACAGGTCCGCGAGGCCGGAGAGCAACGGGCCGCCCGCGATC
>PMST01000079.1 GCA_003168295.1 Actinomycetota bacterium | reverse complement strand
CGGTGCTGCTGGTGCTGTTCGCCGCAGAGGGGGTGACCATCCTGTCGATACACCAGCTGATCACCATTCATTTCTTCCTCGGCATGCTGCTGCTCGGGCCGGTCACGCTCAAGGCCTGCTCGGTCTGCTACCGCTTCATCCGCTACTACCGCGGTGACCCTGACTACCGGCGTAAAGGGCCACCGGCCCCGCTGCCGCGCCTGCTGGGCCCCTTCGTCCTGCTGACCTCGCTCGGCGTGCTGGGAACCGGCATCGCGCTCGCTGTCGCCGGGTCGGCGGCCGGACCGTGGCTCTTCCTGCACAAGGCCTTCTTTGTGCTTTGGTTCGGCGTCATGACCATTCACGTGCTGACGTATGCCTGGCGGCTGCCCCGGATCGTCGGGGCGGACCTGAGCGAAACGGTGGGCTACCAGCGGACGCGCGCGGTTCTGGCTGGCCGGCCTGCGCGGTGGCTGCTGCTGACCGCCTCACTGCTGGGCGGCCTGCTCGTCGCCGTGCTCACCGTGCACCTGTCCGCTGCGTGGGCAGGTGTCTGAGCCGTTCCGGCATCGTCTCGGCTGACTTGCGCATGGAGGGAGTACACGGGTGTCCAGACCGGTGACGTCCGGGCATGACTCCGGAGCCGGTATGCCTCGCTCCGCTCCTGGCCCGGGCAGGCTGCTTATCGAGGGCCCTGGGTCAGGCGGTCGCGTCCCGATCGCTCGCGGCCGCAGGCGCCGCCGACTGCGGGACCGCCGGTGGGTGCGGATCGCGCTGGCGCTGCTGGTGGCGTTCGGCCTATGGGTTTCGTGGTCGGTCGGGCACGCACTCACGGTGCGCGGCGGTGGCACCGTGTCGCAACGGCTCGCGGAATGGGCTCGCGACCATTACCTCGGGCCGGTGGTGACGCTCGGCGAGTGGCTCACGTACCAGCCGCCGAAGGTGGGCGGGAAGCCGTCGTTCGCCCTGACCGGCCCGAGCGCGGGTCCCCTGACGGCCGCGAGGCCGGCGGCTCCTGGGAAAGCTGCACCAGCGTATGAGCCGCCGCCTGCGCTGAGGCCCATGGTCGCGAACCCACTGCCCGGGGAGGGTAGCTGGCGCGTGCTCGGCACGGCCGGCGGTGAGCCAGCCATTTTTGGCACGTACCTGCGCGCGAGCAGTATCTACACCTCCTATGTCGCGGGCATCGTTTCGATGAACCAGAAGCTCGTGCGATTCGAGTTGCGCCCGGGTACCGAGGATCCCGGGCCGGGCCCGTGGGGCGCGTCGCCGGACATCGCTCCGGGTACCCGGAGCGGGCTGCTGGCGACCTTCAACGGCGGGTTCAAGGTTTCCTCGTCCGGGGGCGGCTTCTACCTGAACGGTGTGACTCGCGGAACGCTGGCCAGCGGAACCGCATCGGTCGTCTACTACCGGGACGGGCACATCGCGATCGGCGTGTGGGGAAGCACCGTGCGAATGACCCCGAACGTGGTGGGCGTGCGCCAGAACCTGCACCTGATCGTCGAGAATGAACAGGTTCCCGCCTCGGTGGATTACGACGTTGAGAGCAGCTGGGGGGCCACCCTCGGCGGCGGCTATTACGTCTGGCGGTCGGGGATCGGTATCACCGCCGACGGGCGGGTTATCTTCGCCTACGGCCCCTCGCTGAACGTGCGGGAACTCGCCGACCTGCTCAAGCAGGCCGGGGCCATGACGGGCATGGAGCTGGACATCAACCCGGCGTGGATGTCGTTCATGTACTACCTGCCGAAGAATCGACCGGCCGACCCTACCCCGGTGAACCTGCTGCCCGACCAGATGCAACCGCCCGATCGCTACTACTCTGCGTCCGGCCGCGACTTCACGGCTGTCTTCGCACGGTGAGCAGCCCGACTCGGACGCTCGAATCGCCCGGTAAGCGGACCCGGCTGCATGCGGCCGCAGGCTGGATGGCCGCAGTAACGGAGACCGCACGCCCACGCCAGTGGCCCAAGAACCTGCTCGTTTTCGCCGCGCCGCTGGCAGGCGCCTCACTGGGCCGTGATGACGGCCTCGGTTACGCGCTGGGGGCCTCGGCCGCCTTTGTCGCCGCCTCGATAGCGGTGTATCTCATCAACGATGTCATCGACGCCGGGCGGGACCGGCTGCATCCGGTGAAACGATTCCGCGCCGTGGCCTCCGGCCGACTACCCGGCTCACACGCGGTGGCGCTCGGGGGAGTGACCGCGGTGGTGGCGGTCTGCTACGGACTCTGGCTGGGCCAGCCCAGGCTCGCTGCGCTCATCGCCGCCTACCTCGGCCTCTCGCTCCTCTATGCGCTTGTTCTCAAGCATGTGGCGGTGATCGAGCTGGTCTTCGTCACATCGGGGTTCGTGCTCCGCGCGCTGAGCGGAGCGGTGGCGACGGGTGTCCCGCCTTCGGCCTGGTTCCTGCTCACGTGCAGTCTCGGCGCCTTCATGGTGACGATCGCCAAGCGATTCGCCGAGCTTTCCGCGCTCGGCGGTGCCGCCGCCGCCCACCGGCCCGTCATGCGCTGGTACACCGCTGCCGGGCTTCGGCGAAGCCAGCGGCTGGCGGCCTTCGTCATGCTGGCCGCCTATCTGATCTGGGCGGCCAGCCAGGGCAATGCCTGGATGCGGGCCTGGCACCTGGTCAGCGCCCTACCGCTCGCGGCCGCAGTCGTGCGCTTCGACTGGCTCACCGGCCGGGCAGGCACTCGACCGGTCGAGGACCTGATCGCGCGCGACCGCGTCATGGTCGGCCTGGAGCTTGGCTGGCTGCTGACGTTTACGGCGGGGCTGTGAGCCTGGGCCGCGCTGTGCCGACGGACGTCGCGGTGATCCGGCCGATGGCTCTTCTCGCA
>PMST01000174.1:17676-23108 GCA_003168295.1 Actinomycetota bacterium | reverse complement strand
GCAAGCCCTACCAGTGGGGCGGTACCGGGCCTGACTCCTACGACTGCTCGGGCCTGACCATGGATGCGTGGGCGCAGGCTGGCGTTCAGCTCTTGCATTACACCGGGTACCAGTGGGAAGAGGGCCCGCAGGTGCCGCTCAACGAGCTGCAGCGCGGTGACCTGCTGTTCTACGCCACCAACACCTCAGACCCGAACACGATTCACCACGTCGGGATCTACATCGGCGACGGCATGATGGTCGACGCCCCGTACACCGGCGCCTTCGTCCGGATCGACAGCATGTACCAACCCGGCGGTCTCATCGGCGCCGTCCGGCCGGCCGGCTGAGACTGGAGGGGTTGGAGGGGGTTGCAGGGGTCCGGAGCGCTCAGGAGCAGCCGGGCGTCTCGAGCTGGCCGAGGACCTGGCCGTAGGCGAGCGAGATGAGCTTGATCACGTTGGCGTGCGCGCCGAGCGGCGCACAGCACTTGGCACCGACCGCGGCCGTGGCGTCGGCGATGGCCACCGGATCGGCTTCGGGGCCGATGACGCAGGGCGCGAGGGCAATCCGGTTAACGCCCATGGCGTCCAGCTGAGCCGCCGCTTCCTCGACCGTGGGCTTGGCGTCCAGGGACGCGGCCAGGACCGGCAGCGCGAGCCGGGCCGAGAGCAGGAAGGCGGTGACACTGGCGGTACCGACGGCCTCCTCACCGCCCACGGTCACCAGGATGATGCCATCGGCGGAGGTGGTGATGCTGAACATNNGGCCAGCAGGGCGTTGGTGTTGAAGACCTCACCGATGCTCGCGTTGGCTCCGCTGGCCGCGATCGCCTCGCGCAGCGCGCGGACGGTACCCGGGTGCGGCGCCATGAGCAGCGGCACCACGACGGCTGAGGGTGCGCCCGCGGGCCGCCTGGCCGCCGCGTCGGCCAGCACCGCCCGGATCCCGGTCGGGTCGCCGCGGCCGCCGTGGTCGATCCGCGCCACGCGCACGTCCAGGGCCGGATTGTCGATGCGGAGCACCGTCGCGATTTCCGCGGTGGCACCGGACAGGCCGTCTTCGCTGGCGTTCGGCACCGCCAGCACCAGCGCGGGCGCTCCCTCGGGCAAGCTGGCGGGCATCGGACGCCGGTGCCGGCCACCCGGCGCGATCAGGCGGGCTTGCGGCTGGCGGGTCGGCGGGCCGCCAGGTAGCCGGGCGAAGGGCCCGGTTCCGGGTTGCCGTCGGGCGAGCTGCTCAGCATCCGGCGGGCCGAAACCGCCGTGCTCTGCCTCGGGCCGGAATTGCGATCCGGCTTCTTGCGGGGGTCCGGGATTCGCGGGGTTTTCTGCGTGCGGCCCCTGCTGTCGTCCGGGTCCGTGTGCTGCTGAAACGCCCGCGTCATGCCTTCGCGCCGGAAGGCCCGTGGAGGAGTCGCGAACGTCTGTCACACAAGCGAAGCGTAGTCGCCACTGATCAACAATATGTGAAAACCCATAAAAATTCGGACATCTGGCGAGCGGCAACCCGCGGGCCTGGTGTATCGGGGCACCGTCGCGCGCGGCTCGCCGAACCTGTTACTAGCGGGTAGCATAACTTGTTACTAGCGGGTAGCATAGGGCTTAAAGTAAGGGCGGACGGCGACCTGCGGAGCAGTGGATGAGTCATTACAAGAGCAACCTGCGCGACATCGAGTTCAATCTCTTCGAGGTCCTGCGACGCCAGGATCTGCTGGGCCAGCCTCCCTATCCCGAACTGGACGAGGAGACGGTGCGCGGGATCCTCGGCGAGCTCGAGCGGATGGCGACCGGGCCGCTGGCCGAGTCCTTCGCCGACGCTGACCGGAACCCGCCGGTGTTCGACGCGGCCACCAACTCGGTGCGGATCCCCGAGTCGCTGCGCAAGTCGTTCCGGACCTTCATGGACGCCGAGTGGTACCGGCTGTCGCTGCCCGCCGAGCTCGGCGGGACCCAGGCGCCCCGGTCGCTGAACTGGGCCCTGGCCGAGCTCATCCTCGGCTCCAACCCGGCGATCTGGATGTACTCAAGCGGGCACACGATGGCCCGGGTGCTCTGGGACCTCGGCACGCCGGAGCAGAAGCGGTTCGCCGAGCAGGCGATCGAGGCCGAGTGGGGCGGCACGATGGTGCTGACCGAGCCGGACGCCGGCTCCGACGTCGGCGCCGGGCGGACCCGGGCGGTCGAGCAGCCCGACGGCAGCTGGCACCTCGAAGGCGTCAAGCGCTTCATCACCAGCGCCGAGCATGACCTGGCCGACAACATCTTCCACCTGGTGCTGGCCCGGCCCGAAGGGGCCGGCCCGGGCACCAAGGGGCTGTCGATGTTCGTCGTCCCCAAGTACCTCGTCGCCGCGGACGGGACGCTGGGCGAGCGCAACGGCGTCTTCGTCACCACCGTCGAGCACAAGATGGGCCTGAAGGCCTCGACCACGTGTGAGCTGACCTTCGGCGCGGATCGGCCCGCGGTGGGTACCCTGGTCGGCGGCGTGCACGACGGCATCAGGCAGATGTTCAAGGTGATCGAGGACGCCCGGATGATGGTCGGCACCAAGGCCATCGCCACCTTGTCCACCGGCTACCTGAACGCGCTTGACTTTGCCAGGAACCGGGTGCAGGGAGCCGACCTGACCGCGATGACGGACAAGACGGCGCCGCGCGTGACGATCATCCATCACCCCGATGTCCGGCGGATGCTGATGCTGCAGAAGGCCTACGCCGAGGGCATGCGCGCGCTCATCCTCTACACGGCCGCCATCCAGGACACGCTCCAGATCGCGACGGCGGCCGGAGCCACCGACGAAGCCGCGGCCGGACTGAACGACCTGCTCCTTCCGGTCGTCAAGGGCGTCGGCTCCGAGCGGTCCTACGAAATGCTGACGTTGTCGCTGCAGACCCTGGGCGGCTCCGGGTTCCTCCAGGACTACCCGATCGAGCAGTACATCAGGGACGCGAAGATCGACAGCCTGTACGAGGGCACCACCGGCATCCAGAGCCTGGACCTGTACTTCCGCAAGATCGTCAGGGACAACGGCCGGGCCTTCGGCACGCTGCTCGGCCAGATCAAGGACTTCGCCGCGGCGGACGGCGGAAACGGCAGGCTCAAGGCCGAGCGGGCCGCCCTGGCCGAGGGCGCCGCGCACGTCGAGGCGATGGCCGGCACCATGACCGGCTTCCTGATGGCGTCGGCAGAGCAGCCCGCCGAGATCTACAAGGTGGGGCTGAACACCACCAGGCTGCTGATGGCCCTCGGCGACCTGGTGATCGGATGGCTGCTGCTGACCCACGCGGAAATCGCGTTGCGCAGGCTCGACGAGCTTCCCGCCGACGCCGCGGATCATGACTTCTACGCGGGCAAGCTGGGCGCGGCCAGGTTCTTCGCCGCCACCGTGCTGCCCCGGCTGGCCGCCGAGCGTAGGTCCGCCGAGGAGACCACCCTGGACCTGATGGAACTGCCCGAGGGCGCCTTCTAGCCACCCCCGGCGTCTTCGGGGGTTCCTGGGTTCTTCGGCATGACGCACCTGGCCCGCAGCAGCCACCCGGAGAGCACCCCGCCGGCCAGGCCGCCGAGGTGATCGAGCCAGCTCACGCCCGGCGTCCCCGGGATGGCCACCAGCAGGATGTAGCTGTACACCACTCCGGCTACCGCCCCGACCCCGATGTCGACCCAGTTCCGGTCGAACAGCCCGCGGGCCAGGACATAGCCGAAGTACCCGAACACCAGCCCGCTCGCCCCCACCGTCAGCGTGCCGCCGCTCTGGAACAGCCACACGGCCAGCCCGCTGGTGACGGTCACGATGAGCGTGACGGCCAGGAACCTGGCGACGCCCCGGTAAGCGGCCAGCAGGCCGAGCACGAACAGCGGCACCGTATTGCCCTCGAGATGCTGCCAGGACAGGTGCAGGAAGGGCGCGGTGAAGATGTCCGCCAGGTGGCTGAGGTGACGCGGCAGGATCCCGAAGCTCACGTCGAGCCCGTAGCCGTCGGCCCAGTTGGCCGCCTGGATCACCCAGAGCAGCAGCAGGAACGTCATCATCACGATCAGGGCGTCCCGCAGCCTGCGGAACGACACTGAGCCGAATGACCCTCGGCCGAACGACACTGGGCCGAACGACCCTGGGCCGAACGACACTGGGCGGAAGGAAGCTGGGCCGGACGACACGGGGCCCTCCTCTTAGGTCCAGGCGAGGATCCGGATCGGGTCCTCGAGCATGGAACCGACGTCCCGCAGGACGGCGGAGCCGAGTGCTCCGTCGACGATGCGATGGTCGAAGGACAGCGACAAGGTGCACGCCTGCCGCACCGCGAGCTGCCCGTCTACCACCCATGGTGTGTCCTTGACCTGTCCGAACGCAAGGATGGCGGTCTCACCGGGGGACAGGATCGGGGTGCCGGAGTCCACCCCGAACACGCCGACGTTGGTGATCGTGATGGTGCCGCCCGCCAGGTCGGCCGGGGTGGCCTTGCCCGCCCGTCCCGTCTCGGTCAGCGCCTGCAGGCCGCGGGCCAGCCCGGGCAGCGTCAGGGCGTCCGCGTCCTTGACGTTCGGCACGATGAGCCCGCGCTCGGCGGCGACCGCGATGCCGAGGTTCACGTAGTGCTTGACCACGATCTCCTCCGCGTCGCCGTCCCACGATGAGTTGATGAGCGGGTGCCTGGCCACGGCGGCGAGCAGCGCCCGGGCCACGAAAAGCAGCGGCGACACCCGGACCCCGGCGTATTCGGGCAGGTCGCGCACGCGCCCCAGCGCGGCCATCGTCTCGGTCACGTCGACCTGCAGGAACTCGGTGACGTGCGGAGCGGTGAACGCGCTCGCCACCATGGCCGCGGCCATATGCCTGCGCAGGCCCCGCACCGGGATGCGCTCTTCCCGGCCGGTCCTGGCCCCGTTCTGAACCACAGATACGGAACGAGCAGTGGTATCACCGGACGCCCGCTGCACGTCGTCCCGGGTGACCNNGGGGCGGCCGCGGCGATCGCCGGGACGGTCTTGCGCGCGCGGCGCGTGGTGGACGAGGCCTTGACGCCGTAACCCACCAGGACCGCCTGCCGCTGAGGCTTCTCAGACTGGGTGGGGGTTTCGCCGGCGGCCGGGGCGGATTCGGTGGCGGGGGCGGGATCCGCCGATCGTTCCGGAAAATCGGGGGAGGCCGCTACGTCGATCGCGATGATCGGCACGCCGACGTCGACGGTCTGGCCCTCTTCGGCCAGCAGCCGGGCCACCGTCCCGTCCCACGGCGACGGCAGTTCGACGACCGCCTTGGCGGTCTCGATCTCCACGATGATCTGGTTGACCTCGACCTGGTCGCCCGGCTGCACGTGCCAGGCCACGATGTCCGCCTCGGTCAGGCCCTCGCCTACGTCAGGAAGCTTGAACTCCTTGAGCTCGGTCATGGTGCCTGTCCCCTCAGTAACCGAACGTGCGGTCAACGGCGTCCAGGATCCGGTCCAGGTC